>NZ_JBKBWN010000003.1:0-399647 GCF_046314235.1 Anaerobacillus sp. | reverse complement strand
TCCTAATAACTGGTAATCTCAGTCCGCTAACCACAACTATAAGGACACTAACTCCTAATAACTGGTAATCTCAGTCCGCTAACTCCCCCTATAAGGACACCAAATCCTAATAACTGGTAAACTCAGTCCACTAAACACAACTATAAGGACACTAACTCCTAATAACTGGTAAACTCAGTCCACTAAACACAACTATAAAGGCACCAAATCCTAATAACTGGTAAATCCAGTCCACTAACCACATCAACAAGGACACCAAATCCTAATAACTGGTAATCTCAGTCCGCTAACCACAACTATAAGGACACTAACTCCTAATAACTGGTAATCTCAGTCCGCTAACATCACCTACAAGGACACTAACTCCTAATAACTGGTAATCTCAGTCCACTAACTACCCCTATAAGTACACTAACTCCTAATAACTGGTAATCTCAGTCCACTAACCTCACCTATAAGGACACTAACTCCTAATAACTGGTAAACTCAGTCCACTAACATCACCTACAAGGACACTAACTCCTAATAACTGGTAAACTCAGTCCACTAACTACCCCTATAAGGACACTAACTCCTAATAACTGGTAAACTCAGTCCACTAACCACATCAACAAGGACACTAACTCCTAATACTGGTAATTTCAGTCCACTAACTACCCCTATAAGGACACTAACTCCTAATAACTGGTAAACTCAGTCCGCTAAACACAACTATAATGACACTAACCACATCAACAAGGACACTAAATCCTAATAACTGGTAAACTCAGTCCACTAACCACAACTATAAGGACACTAACTCCTAATAACTGGTAATCTCAGTCCGCAAAATCAAAAATTCTCCACTTCAGATGGACTTTTCTCAAAACTTTTCCATTTAAGGTGCCTGGCACCTAATATAACGGCCACATAATCCGCAGCAACATAAAGACATCAAAAAAAAACTGCCCCTGAAGTTGGGGGCAGTCGCTCGCTATCATTAATTATCTTTGTTCTAAACGGGCAATTCTTTCATCTAAGTCAGGGTGAGTTGAGAATAGTCTCATCATCCCGCCTTTTCCGCTGATTTTCATTGTTTGGATTGCTGAATCGTCAGTATGACCATTACTCACATTTGCTTGATTTACATACGATCTAAGTGAGCGAAGTGCATGAGCCATTTTGTCGCGTCCGGCTAGGTCAGCACCACCTCGGTCCGCATGGAATTCACGATGACGTGAGTATGCACTTACGACTAAGCTTCCCAAAATCGAGAATAAGATTTGGAAAACAAGCACAGCTATAAAACGAACGATCATTTGCATTTCAGAACGAACGAGGCGTGATACAAGGATCGCTGCGATTCTTGAGAAAAATACAACGAATGTATTCACTACACCTTGCAACAACGTCATTGTTACCATATCTCCGTTTGCTACGTGAGCTACTTCATGGGCGATAACGCCTTCAACAGCAGCATCATCCATCGCATTTAATAACCCTGATGAAACGGCAACAAGTGAGCGCTTTTTCGAAGGTCCTGTCGCAAAAGCATTTACTTCAGGTGAAGGGTAAATTCCCACCTCTGGCATATGAACTAGCCCTGCTGCACGCGAAAAGCGGTGAACCTTCTCAACGATTCCACGTTCTTGTGCTGTAAGTGGACCGTCTGGATCTAACACTTTTACCTTCATCATTTTCTTAGCAATCCAACGCGACATTGCAAGTGAGATGAATGAACCAGCAAAACCAACAATTAAACTAAATACCATTAATGAGCCATAATTAATGCCTAATCCGGCTTCGCCATTCTCGAACGACCCGCTAATGCCTGTATATTTTGTGATTAGCGACCAGACGATTAAAATCGTCGTCATTACAAGAATGTTTGTTAAAATAAAAAGAAAAAATCGTTTCCCCATTGATTCGCCTCCATTTTCTTTGATGTACTAGTCTAGTTTAACATGGTTTTACTTTTAAGCGGTAGAAAAACGACTAAAATTTTCTCCAAGTGTGTTAACAAACAGCTACAGGGTTTAACTAAAATAACTGAATCACCCTTCCTCTAAAACGTCAAAAAAATATGACGCTCTCCTGTTTTACAGAGAACGCCATATACCTTATTTATCTTTTTCTTTAATCTTTTCTCGTATACTTTCTAGTTCTTCTAACGACAACTCACCGAGTGATTTTTTAATTTCTTCCTCGATCTGTTTCCGGTTCGTTTCTCGATATTGGTCCCACCATTCACGTAAACCTTCCGTATTTTTAAGGAGGTAATCAATATCGATTTCTTCTATATCATCATCCGAAATATAATTCAAAACCGCCGCTAAAAATCGATTAAGCCTGGAAATTTCATCTTCGTTATTATCTTCAATCGCTAATTCCAGATCCGTCTCTTCGTTTTTTTCAGTAGCTTTACGTGGCATCGCTCCGCCTCCTTTTGGTACCTGGCACCCTAGTCTTGAACATAGGTGCCTGGCACCTTAACCGTTAAATTTCTATAATAATCGGAAGGACCATTGGTTTTTTCTTCGTATGTGAAAATAAATGTTGTCCGATTGTCTTTTTAACATTTTTCTTAATGACATTCCACGAGTCTCTATTTGCTTCAAGGAGTTCGTTCACTGTTTTTCCAACAAGGCGATTTACATCTCTTAATAACTGCTCAGAATTTCCTCCATATACAAAACCTCGAGAAATTGCATCTGGTTCAGTAATTAGTTTTCTCTCCGATTTACTAATCGTTAATACGATCACGAGCATTCCATCTTCAGAAAGCTGTTTGCGATCCCTTAATACAATTTCTTCAACATCACCAACACCGATACCGTCTATGTAGGTGTTTCCTGTTGGTATGCTTCTTGTCTGAAGCGCACTTTCGTTAACGATATCAACAACGTCTCCATTTTTGATGATAAATGTATGATTTTGCTCTACTCCAACAGTTTCAGCTAACAAGCGATGATGATGGAGCATTCGATACTCACCGTGAATTGGAATAAAATACTTTGGTTTCATTAACGTAAGCATTAGTTTTAAGTCTTCCTGATAGCCGTGACCAGAAACATGCATTCCTGATGAACTTCCTGAACCATAAATGACATTTGCGCCGAGTTGGTATAGGTTGTCGATGATTTTTGAAACATTTTTTTCATTGCCTGGAATTGGACCAGCAGCTAAAATGACAGTATCTTCTGGTAAAATTTCAACACCGCGAAAGCTCGAGTTGGATAAACGCGCTAAGGCTGCCATTGGTTCTCCTTGGCTACCAGTACAAAGAATGGCAACTTTTTCAGGGTCCATTTCATCGATTTCATCTTGGCCAATTAACATGCCATCAGGGATATCTAAATAACCTCGTTCGATCGCCACATCGACGACATTCACCATACTTCTTCCAAGTAAGGCAAGCTTACGGTTGGTAGCTTTTGCAGCATCAACGACTTGCTGAACACGACTAATATTTGATGCAAAGGTTGAAAGAAAAATTTTACGTTTAGCTTTCTTGAAAGCTTCTTCAACATGTTCACCAACAATGTGTTCCGATGGCGTAAAGCCGCGTCGTTCCGCATTTGTACTTTCTGACAAAAGTAATAAGACTCCTCGCTTACCGATTTCAGCCATTTTATGAATATCTGAGTATTCTTTATTTACAGGAGTCAAATCAAACTTAAAGTCACCAGTATGGACAATATTCCCCTCAGGTGTATTAAAAACAATCCCAAGGCAATCAGGGATACTATGATTTACCTTGAAAAATGTAGCACTCATTTCGCCAATTGTAATGTTAGAATCTGCATTTATCTCAACGAGTTCTGTTTCCCTCAATAGTTTGTGCTCTTTTAATTTTAATTCAATTAAACCAAGGGTAAAGCGAGTCGCATAAACAGGTACGTTTATTTTTTTCAGAAAAAAAGGAATTCCACCGATATGATCTTCATGTCCATGTGTGACAATTAAAGCTCGAACTTTTTCTTTATTTTCAACTAGATAAGTAATATCAGGGATGATCAAATCAATACCCAATAAACTCTCATCCGGGAACTTATTCCCACAGTCAATGACGACGATATCCTCTCCATATTGCACTGCATACATATTTTTTCCGATTTCATGCAAGCCACCTAAGGCGAAAATTGATACCTTTTTCTGTTCAACGCTCAACTCAAAAACCTCCTACCACTAATAGTAATGTTAGTATGGCTGTTTAGGTTTTTCTTTATTAAATTGAGTTGATTGAGAAAGACTTAAATTTTCCATGCAGTTTAGTTCAAGAAAAAACACTCGTTATTTTAAATACTTCATTGTGAAATTATTTGTTCTAAATGCCTGTCCTATCTTCGTATATATATTAAATAAAATATAGGAGGCTTTGGATGAAACCATTTTTTTATTTAATTGTAGCTTCTTTCATGATTATTGTCCTTGTTATTCCTTCAGTAATTGTTATCGCTTTTGGTCCAAATGCGGAAAATCAAAACATAAATTATACCCCAAAATATGAATTTCCATCTAGCGTGCCATCTGAAAACGCTACAAATAATATTACTGTATCAGTTTTTAGAACGAATACTCAAGAAATTGAAAAGTTGTATCTTGAAGAATACTTGAAGGGTGTATTAGCTTCTGAAATGCCAGCTAGTTATGAATTAGAGGCTTTAAAAGCGCAAGCTATAAGTGCAAGAACTTATACCTTGAAGTATCTAATAATAGAAAATAAAGACCAATTACCTCAACTACCTCTAGGAGCCGATATTACGGATTCTACAGACCATCAGGTGTATAAAAGCCAAAATGAATTAAAAGAGATGTGGAAAAGCGATTATGACAAGTATTTTAATAAAATATCTCAAGCAATCGACGAAACTAAAGGATTGATAATGACATATAATGGAGAAATCATTGAACCTACTTTTTTCGCCATTAGTAACGGTTTTACTGAGAATTCAGAAGATTACTGGACAGCATCCTTGCCATATCTAAGAAGTGTTCCTAGTCCATGGGATAAAAATTCCCCCGGTTTTATTGGAGAAAGTGAATTTTCCTCAAATGAGTTTAAATCGAAAATTGGTGTTGAGTTTACAAGTGGTATCAGCGTTGAGAGAACTTCTACTAATCGAGTATCCTCTGTTACAATCAAAGAAAAGAAATTTACTGGTGATGAGTTTAGGAAGCTTTTAGGTTTAAGGTCAACCGATTTTAGTTTTAATATTGATGGAGATACAATCAAATTTTCTACAATTGGTTATGGACATGGAGTTGGTATGAGCCAGTATGGGGCTAATAGTATGGCGAAGGATGGAAAGAACTATAAAGAAATTCTAGAATATTATTATAGAGGCATTGAGATAGAAGATTTAAAATCGAACCAAAAATACAGTGAGTTAGTTTTGAAAAGATAAAATAATTCATAATAATTTTTATAAATACTTTAAAAAAGAAATTAATATAAAGCATTGTGGAAGAAATGCATAACTACTCACCTTCCAACAAATAGTAAAACATAGTAACTATGAAAAGGAGGTGCGGTAATGGATACCCAGCGAGCACAAGAAATTTCTTCTTCACCAAATATGAAGGCTGTACAATACAACGGACAAGAGGTTTACATTGAACACGTCGATCGTAGTAGCGGATTAGCTACAATTCACCCTCTAAATGATCCAAATAATAAACAAAGTGTTTCTATCTCAGAATTAAGTGAAGTGTAAAACCAAACACCTTCAGCTAACTAGACTGGCTGAAGGTGTTCTTTTCTTCAAATAATTAACCTAGGTTGTTACTATTTTATTTCTTCAATATATCGTATTCATTAAAATATTGAAGTATTGTACCCTTTCCATTAGCTACTTCTACTTTTGCAAAAGCACCGTTAACGAACGTGAGTTGTGGTGGGATCATTCCCCTTTACTAGGCATACTACCTTCTTCTAAAATAGTAACCTGCCAAGAAATAATTGTTGCACTATCTCTACCATTGTTGCTCGCAACATCACCCAACAACGAATAAATCCCTTCGTGTTGACTAGTTTTTTCAACCACATTAGCAATTTCTACTGTGTTAACAAATCGACTATTAGCGTACTCAATCAATCCGTCAGTCGTTAATAACAAATGATTACTTCCTTTTCTTAACTCTCTTATTCCACTACTATAGCAGGGAACTAGCTTTCGAAACGTATTTTCCTTCCCCACCCATTCAAAAAACTGCCTTTGATTCAGCTGATACTGCCCTAAGTTTGCCAATTCGTTATGAAACAAGTAAAGGATACAGTCGCCAATTGAAAACCACCAAAGAAACTTCTCTTTTCTAACTACAAGTAAGCAGGATGTTTCTCCTTTTATATTTTCACATTTGGAAAGGAACTTCTCATCTTGGAAGATATCTACTATTTTACTCTCGAGTTTCTTAAAACTAGATGAAGTTAGTGGTACTGATAAAATATTTTTTATCGCATTTTTGTTAGACTCTAACTGTTTTACCACAGCCTCAGCGCTTTCGGCTGTCGTATGGGCATCTAGGATCATCGCAAACTCCCAATCTTGATGTACCCAAACTAGACAACCATCTTCATTTTTTGTTTGTCCGCCACTAGAGCTCCCACCATAACGACCAACAATCAATTTTCCCACCTGTACGCAATTGGCCTGATCAATGAAATCTTCCTGGTTCCCAACCCAACTAAAATCTTTTATCATAAACTATCATTCTCTAAATACTGTTTTATTCGCTGACATAACTCAACTACTTCATTATTAGTTCCCATAGGTGCATCTGTCCAGTCATAGACAGCCATTGGCCCCCAATACTCTTTTGGTGTATTGGGATAGCGAGGTACGATGTGAAGATGAAGATGAGGCACAGCGTCTCCCAAAACGTAGGAATAGATATGTTCCGCCTTCTCAGTTTCTTGAAGTGCTTTACTTACCTTTGCTAACATCATCCCAAATACTTTTGCTTCTTCCATATTCATATCTCCAAGTGTTGGAACATGACGTTTCAAATCAATCATAATATGACCTAGGTAATTTGGTTCCCCTTTTTTATCAATGTGCCCAACAAAAACGTACTCATCTTCGTAAATTGTGACCCCTGATGTTTCAATTGATCCAGCATGCTTGTTACAAATAAAACAGGCTTCCATAACCATCCTCCTTTTTTAAATATTTCTAAAATTATAATACAATCAACCTCTATTTGGTATAAATTTCTAATCTTAAACTTACCTTATAAAAAAAGTCTCCTAATTCACTCACCTTATCTCGGTCAAATTTAATTTAGAAATAGTACCCCTTCTAAACTACCATCTCCCATAAAACAAAATTCTTTCTAATACTGCAACAATTAAGGTGGTGACAATGTTCAATAAAATGATGAGCTTTAAAAGAGCTCCCGTATTTTTGACATGTTTTTTCAAGTAAAGATAGACTAGCGGACCCTCAATAGCAAGCGTAAGTAACAGATATTCCGCTAAAACGATGTAGTACGGTCCTGTCTCGAATGCTAAATTCCAGGAAGTAACCCAGCCCTCAGAGTAAAAGCCATGGAGGTCAATCGCTCTAAGTATGTAAGGAAAAAGAAACGAGGCAAGATTTGCAATGACAACAACGACAGCAATCTTAATTTTTATAGACCACTCTTTCATTTTGGCAAAAACATAGATCCCGATTATTTCGATACTAAGAGTGAGTAAAATGGCATAAGGTAAGAACACTTTAGGACTTGACGTAAGCCATTGCCAAGATGAATTTGCAAGGACAGTTGTCTGATAGGTAACAATGAACAAAAATAAAATGACTGAAACCTTGAGCTTTCGAATTGTCAAAAATATCTCTCCCAACTATTTAGAAATTTTCTTTCTCTTTTGAATAATTCCATTTAAATCGCTCTCAATCATATAAACCTTCCGTTACTACTAAGACGAAAAGATCGAAAATAAGTTTCATAATTAGGTGCCAGGCACCTAAAAAAGACGCTACCAAACAATTTGGGTAGCGTCTTCAAAATCCTCAAATATAAAACCTGTCCACTCCACATGGACTTTTGATCGTTTTTGTCCATTTAGGGTGCCAGGCACCATTTTATTTCCTCTTGGCCAGAATACCGATAGCGATCAGAACAATTACTCCTAAAACAAAGAAGTGTTTAAAGTAGCCAAACTCCCGTTGTAATATTGGTTTCATTTTATTAACTACTTTTATTTGCTCATTTGCATGAAGGGTAAACGAAAAGTCCTCAGTAGGTAATTGGGCTAGATGTGCTATATAAACATCATCTGCCTCTTTTTCCATGTTAATGCTGCTTCTCACTAAAAATGGTGCATGATTTGGTGCGATAATTTTTATTGATAAATTCTTGAAGTCACTCCAATTTTCAGCAGGATTAAATAGATAATCAAATGAATACAATGGTTCTTCTGTTTCAGTTTTGTCCATGGTTCCAAAAGTTCTATAACTTACAGCTACTTCCCTCGAGGAATTAGCTGGGAAATCTACTGTATAGGCTAACGAAAAAATGCGTTCATAATATCCAGGCATAAGAAGTTCATCCTCATAAATCAAGGCCTTTTCTGTTAAGAAATATCTATCTAAAGATTTTGCAAACAAATTGTATAATTGCGTATCCAGTACAGTTTGATCGTAAGCGAAGTGATCAGCCGTTTTTAAAAACTCTAACAGATAGTCTCTAACTTTACTTCATCAAAAGAGGTTTCATAGCTGAAAAGGTCCGTTTCTTGCTTTTTTTCACCGTCTAGATAACCGTTAACATTAAAATCGATATCTTCACCAATAACAAAAATCTCTAATTTCGTTGGTTCATTGGACCAACTAGATACTTTTATTTGTTCGTTATAACTTTCATAACCACTGAAGCCCTTTGTAACTATTTTCGTTTTTTCACTATTAAAAATCAATTCGACCACAAGGTTTACCCCATCAATGGTCGATGGCTTGGTATCAATTACGTACAGTTTCCCCTTGTCATTTCCATTAACAAACTTTCCATTATAAACTTCGTTCGTAACTGTGCTAACAATTCTTTGAAAATCATAAAGATCCGGCTTTGCACTAGTGGGATAAGACGGACTGCTGACAGACTCCCCTAGATATATATCAAAAGGCAACGCCACTTCATCTGAAGTGATCAATAAATCAGCAGAGTTAAAATTATAAAGGCTACCTACAAAAGGAAATAGCATCTGTACTGATTGTGGCTCATCTGTAGGATTTACCATTTCATAAGTTGCAGTGACCTTACCCGTTAATGTTTTGTCAAATCGCTCGCTATCTTCAAAATTAAAGACAAGTGTCTCATTCTCAACCTTAATAGGAGAATTTTGATCGATTGTCATCATTTCTAGTGATGGAAATTGATGCGTATATGTAGGTCCAGCATTTGCAAAAATCAGCCCAGGAAACACAAATAAAACGAATACAGAAAACAAACTAACTGCCCTTTTCCTCATAAACGTTCACCTTTCGAGACTAAACCATCTCATGTTTTTGTTATTAATCAATTATTCAACGCCCATTTAGAATAATCCTGCACATTAACCTAAGCTTCATCTCTTAGAAAAAACGGAACAAAAATCTTCCAGAATATTTAATCGTATAATACAAATCCTATCGTTGTTAAGGAGGTGAAACAAATGTCAAACCAATCAAATCAGAACAACCAACAAAGTAAAAATCAGCAAAATAACCAACAATACAATAATGGTGTAGCTGATGGAATTAAAAATACTGCAGGAGCTGCATTTCACGCAGTTCATAGCGCTTTAGAGACAACTGAAAATGTTGCCATGAATGCTGTTGATGGAACAGCAAACGCAATTAACAGTTTAACTGGCAACAATAAACAAAGAAATAACAATAGCAATAAAAATAACAATAATCAGTAATTTTAAAAACGCCATTTATTTGGCGTCTTTATTTTTCTGAATAACTTATTTTTTGCTTACCCGAAAGCGTACTAGTATCAAAACAATTGTTGTAATCCCTAATATGATGATTAACGAACTTGGCTTATATTTAGACTTTTCTATAGTTTTTTCTTTTCCCTCACCGACAATGTCTATTGAAATTTGTTCAGTTGGTTTTTCTCCTGTTCCTAAGATTTTAATATCCTCCTTGGCGGTTGCTAATGGGGCCGTTCTTGAACATAGGTTAGCTTTTAGCTCCCCGTCCCACTCATCTGCATAAACTAAATACTCAACGTTAACCGTAAAGTGATAACCGCACGTAGCCGTATCTCTTACTGTATAAATAATAGCCTGCGACTGATTGATACCTTTCTAAGTCTCGTTTACTTCGAACAATACCCTAATAGGATCGTCCCCAGAGAGTAACTCCTTACCTTTATTCTCATCTACAATTCCAATCACTCTTCCACTGAAAACCGCGGAACTATCCTTCAACTCTTCTAGTGGAGATTTAGGCTCCTCGCATGAACAAGCAAACCCCTTTAATGGTAAGAAAGTAAATATAAATAAAAAAACTAAAAGGCTAATCATGATTTTACCTATTTTTCTTTTCAAACAGTTCACCCCAATCCTAAGCATATTGACCTACAACTTCCATAGATTAGACGATTTAAAACAATAATTGGTTTCATAGCCACTTTCTAAATGAATAACCTAGTAGTTATCTTTAAATAAAAATAGGAATAATTAACAAATTTTTCACCAATATATAAGATTATACATTTAGTTAAATAGTAAAATTGAAGTTAGTATATTAAGAGGGGGGATGGGCATGTTTTTTAAGTTTGAGCAAGGGTCCTTATACTATGAAATATATGGACAGAATAATAAGGCGACATTAGTATTTTTTCATGGCGTTGCAATGAATCACGAGACGTTTGAATTTCAAATTATTGAACTTGAAAAGTATTACCAAGTAATAGTTATTGACCTACCAAACCATGGTCAATCGTCACATTTAGATACCGATATACCTTATTCAAAAAAGTGTGCAGATATAGCTGTTAGTCTATTAAATCATCTTAAGATAGATAAAGCTATTTTAGTTGGTCAATCACTTGGAAGTTTTATAGTACAACATATAGCTCATTCATATCCAAAGAAGGTAATTGCAACTATTCATATTGGTGGTGCCGGACTTTATCCTAAGAGTAGTTTTTTCTTGAAATCACTTATCCCTTTCATAAAGCCACTCATTACACTCATCCCAAGTAAGCAAATGTTTACAATGTTTGCAGAACATAAAGCGTTACAGGAACATACTAAAAAGTATTTGAAAAAAGTGTCAACACAAACAGGGAAAAATGTAATTGTTCATATTACAAAAGATATGCTTCGAGATATGGTAGAAGGTATTCCCACTCCCATTCAACAGCCAACTTTAATTATTTTTGGGGATCATGAAGCATCATTCGTAAAGAAAATGAGCATTAAATTCAATGACACTTTAAAAAATAGTAATCTAATAATAATAAAGGATGCTCACCATATTGCAAACCAAGATAATTCGACTGAGTTTAATAGAGAATTAATTGCATTCAGTGAGGAAGTAATAAAGCAGAATAAAAACATAAATACTAGACAACAGTTATAATTTATTATCACCATAGGCGTAGAATCTTCTTTTCCAAATAAAAACGAGTAACATCAAAATAAAGGCACGAAGAACTGTTTTCTTCGTGCTTTTTTACAATGCAAAACATTGCATAATTTAGTGCTGAATGTTGTGTATTTAAAAGTTTAGGTGCCTGGCACCTATTCACTACCTTTCGGGAGAAGCTGAAGTTTTTTGCCTGTTGCTTGGTAAACTTGTGGATCAAGGTTCGTTTCATGATGCTTCCCTGTTGTCCAATCGGTGATTTGGTTGTCATACCATCGACTTGTGACGTGACCGGATTGGCCAGGGGTGACAACATGGTAACTCTTTGATAAATCTGATAAGTCCATAACGCCTCGCCACCCTGCACCGTGGGTAACTTCACCGCTCTCCAAATTCCAGGAAGCTGCCATAACAGTAACCGAGCTGCCGCCTACTTGTTGCTGCTTTGGATTAAATAAATGATGTAAAGGAGAAATCGATGCTAATGGATGTTTGAACTTCACTTGGTGGAAATTGCCCCATGACCATTTATCGATGTTCGAGCCTTGTAATTCACTAGCGCGGTCGATGGCTTGTTGGAACGATTTAACGACAACCTCATCGAAGCCTCCTTTTCGTTCAAGCCATGGACTAACATCTCCATTTGAAGCACGGCGAATGAATTCATCGGCGACAACTTTACTGTCCCTAAAGTGCTTAAACATTCCGTCTTTAAATCGGTTATTAAAAATTTGGTCTGTAAAAGTAGCGATCCATAAATGATGAATGAGTGGCGCAGCAAGATTGATGTCATCAAAATAGTTCCAGTCCTTTAGTAAAGCAATCGCCCTTTGATCAATTTCTCTTAAGTTATCACCCTTTTCTAGAGAAGCTAGTAAAAGAGGTAACATTTCCTCTGCTTGTAGATTTTTTTGGTCAAATTGAAGCGCCTTCATATCTTCGACTGTAAAAATTTCTTTTTCATTCAATACTTCTAAAATCCGTTTTTGCCGAAAAGGTTGGGCCCAGCTATGAGAAATGTGATAAGGATAGTCGTCTCCTGCGACCTTATTGTTGGCCGTAGCAATCATCCCATTACTTGGGTTAACAACTGTTGGCAACTCTTCCCAAGGGATATAGCCTTCCCATTCATACTCATCTGTCCAACCTGGTACTGGGACTAATGCTTCATTATTTTTGCGAATTGGAATTCGGCCATTGGCTCGATAGGCGATCGTCCCATCCTTAGAAGCAAAAACAAAATTTTGCGCAGGTGCCTGAAAATAAGTCAATGCATCTTTAAATTCATCCCAATTCGTCGCTTTATTATAGCGTAAGACCGCTTCTAATTCTGGTGTTGGCTCATGGGCGGTCCAGCGTAGCGAAAGCGCTGTATCACGACTATTATCATGAGCGAATTCAGAAATGACTGGTCCGTGTCGAGTGATAATGATCTCATAATTTTCAGGTGTTTCCTTTCCTTTAATCACTATTTGTTCTTCAATAACAGTAGCCTCTTGCCACTCACCCATATACTCAAATTCATATTGATTAGCAGGATTGCGTTTTTCAATATAGAGTTGTTGCACATCTGGTCCTACATTTGTTACACCCCAAGCGATATTCTCGTTATGACCAAGGATAATTCCTGGAATTCCCGCGAAAATAACCCCTGTGACATTGACTTCAGGTGATTGCAAATGTGTCTCATACCAGATCGAAGGGGTTGCCAACCCTAGGTGAGGATCGTCAGCAAGTAACGGCAGCCCTGTTTCTGTTCGGTTACCCGCAAGAACCCAGTTATTACTACCATTTTCGGGATTCGGGACGAAGTGGCTCGCAATTGTCTCTTTAAAATCTAGTTGATGTGCCTTTAAAACATCCAAAATCGTTGGCGCATCTTTCGGGTAACTCGGAAATAAGTCAAATGCTTCTTCCTCTGTAAAGTTCTGAAGAACATATTGACGGAATAATTGATTATGCCAATTTCCCCCGAGGTCATAAGCCATATACTTACCTAGAGTTAGTGAGTCAACTTCGGACCAATCCTCTGGCTCATAGCCCATAAACCGAAATTCAATGGGCAATGTTCCTTTTTCCTTTGCCTCTGAAATAAAGGCATTTACTCCTTGGGCATAAGCCGTAAGCGCTAGAAGGGCATCGTCTGATAGGTGATCAATTGTCGCTTCGGCTGCTCTTCTTAGTCCAAACGTTCGAAAATATTTGTCATTGTTTAATGTCGCCTCGCCAATAACCTCACTCAATGTTCCTGACGCCTGCCTTCTTCCTAAGTCCATCTGAAACAAACGATCTTGAGCGGTCACGTACCCTTGTGCAAAATAAAGATCGTGCTCATTGTTAGCTTCGATGTGAGGAACACCATTAGGATCTCGCCAAACAGCAACTGGTTCATGAAGTCCAGACACTTGTACAGTTCCTTCTAGCTTCGGTAAAGGTTTTTTAAGTTGGAGATACCCCCAGAGGGCCATTGCTAGAAGGATCATGACGATTAAAACAATACATCCCAAAATCGCTTTTTTTAAAATACTTCGTCTCTTTAGTGGTTGCTTTTGAATCGTAACTTCCAAATTTTTTCCCCCTAATCCATACTGTGCATCCTATGTTTTATTATTACTTGAAAATTCTGAAAAAACAACTTAAAACTTCCTTATTTTTCAAGACTAATTTCTTGGTTTACTCCTTCAGCAATCTTTTCACCGAAGTTATAAACTCTAAAAAAAACAGGTGATTCATTACATGAGTCAGAAAGAAACGGACATACTATTTCTTGAGGAGCAGAGATGCTACTCACTACCAACTCCAGCAGCGTTTGAATGTTACGATCAATAACATTAGGAAGTTCGATTGTACCTTTAATGAGGTGATTAGCTTGCAGCATAACCGGAAATTTCAAGATTGTTCTTAACAATAATGAAATGAGGTGTCTGTGGGAAACAATAATCGATACGACCCCAGAAAATAAGCTCGTTGGATGCGGTAAGGAAGATGGTCACATTACGTTGACCATCTTCTTTTTGTGCTGCTTGCTTGAAATCGTTTCTTTTATGATCGATAGTTTCATCATAAAAAAGAAGGTATTACGCCAGTCGTAATACCTCCTATCTTCTTATTGTTTTCTTCTACCCAATAAATAACATCATCGCCACAAACGAAATAATCGGAAGTGCACCAAGTAACGCGACGCCAATGAATGATAACGTATTGACAAACGCTTTAGATTGGTTATCGATTTCGTTGATCGACATGACTCTGCCACGCAGTAAGATTACATTTATTACCGCAAAAACGAATACGAGAAGGATCACTCCAAATGGTAAGATAATATCACTTACTTCTCCAGTCCCAGCTGCTTCTCCAAGCTGAATAAAGCCAAAAACAACTAATAAAATTGGGATAATTTCAATAATCGGCACTTTTATAAAGAAACGGCTCATTTCTTTTTGAAAATTTTCTTGGGTGACGATTTCCTTACGCTCAATTCTTTCTTCAACAACTGCCATTAATTGCTTATAAGCAAATAAAATTCCAATAACAGCTATTAACGATGCTAGCACAAAAAACCAAGTTGGGTTTGTCATAAGATCACTCACTTTCGAATTTTTTTATACAGGAATTCCTAAATCAGTCTTACTATCGGACTAGGCCTTTATGTTAAACACCCCTCCAAATCTCTAACTCTTTAAATCGATTGAAATCTTTTTTTTAAACTGATTTCCAGATTTTCTTCCTGATTTATTAAAAAACTAACACCTATTTTAACATAAATTACCTGATCGTCTAATCATATATACAAATCTTCTCAAATAAATCCGTAATTCGATAACTAAAAATAAGCACATGCAAATCATTCTAGATTTACTTTTCTATGCTGAAAGAAAAAACATTTACCAGTTTTTTTCACTTGGCTGTTTTCCTTTTTAAGAGGCTCAAGAACTCGAAGATTCCCCCAAAAAAATAAGCTGCGATTTCCATCATGAAAACCGCAGCTATCCCTATATATAAGTACTCACATACATCTGGTCGCCTTCGAGCCACTCGGCAAAGAATACTTGCTCTGGTTTGACAATCCCTTTTGCTGTTAGCTGGCGCTGCAGCCACTGTTCGTCGTACCCTGCTTGTTTTAAATTATCCCATAAAACCTCTCCATCACTTATGACAGCAATTGGCATATAGACAGGTTCCGGTTTTAAGTTCAAATCTTTTTTTGTTGGCTTCTCGTATTGTTGCTTTCTCATGACATTAACCGTACCATTTGCTTCTAAAATCGCAAATTCTACTTCCCGAACTGAAAATACATCCTTATCACGGAGTAAGTGCTGAAGTTGGTTAATGTCCAATTTATTTTTCTTTAATTGATGACGGTCAATTTTGCCATTTCGGATGACAATTGCCGGGTTCCCCTCTAAAATTGACCGGGTTTGTTTAAACCTTTGCGTTACCCATTCTAACAAATAAATAAACGTTCCCCATAAACCAATCGCATATAAGACATAGCGAACACCTATATCCTTGCTATAAATGGCATTCCCGATTAATTCTCCCAGAACGAGCGCAGAAACAAAATCAAAGGGTGTAAGCTGGGTGATTTGCGTTTTCCCTAATAATTTTGTTACGAGAAACAAGGCAAAAAATCCAACGATGAGTTCTACAGATAAATGATAAAAATTCGTATTCACTTCTTTCGCCCCACTTTAAATTATGACCTCCTCATTTTTGACAAAGAGTTTAAATGCTAAACACACATGTCAAAACGAATGGATCATTTTCTATAGCTAGGCTCAAAAATACAATATACATACCTTACTGGACCTGAATAACGAGAGCATATCCCTGTGCAGGGAATGATTCGAGAATGTGACCGTCTGTCCATGCAGCAACAGTATCACCGACGTTTAAGTCTTTCATTTCGATCGTTTTTCCTTGACTATCCAAGATGAGCGTTGCTTCATCGACTGAAAAGTAAATTTGGTCTTCGATTAACAGTGAACTACCTTCTATACTCATTATTTTACCAACAATGTAAGGATCAGCTGTTGGTACACCATTATCATCTACCGAACTCATCAACCCTTCCGTGATGTTTAGGATTGCTTCATTTCCTTCTATAATTTCATTAAGTAAATCTAAATTTAAGTCAGCTTTTGTTGATACAAAAAGATCAATTCGATTTTCCATTTCATCGATTCCCATCGAAAACACTTTGCGGTTCGTAAGTAAGTCATCAAGTGAGTTTAATAGTTCATTTGTGATTGTTTCAAGTGTCTTATATGAAAATTGGGCAGGCTTTAAGGTAATCATAAATTCACTACCACTTGCACTTCCATTTTTTTCAGCAAATGCTACTAGTTGATTAGCAACTTCTTCATTAAAATAGTCTTCTTGAATAAGCATTACGACATGGGTGCTTGGATCGTGGAGTAAGTATAAGCCTGAATAAGCCAGTTCATTTAGTTCACTTGCCGCAAAATCTCGGACAACTCTAACTGCTTCATCTTCTGATCTTACTGGAATTTTCACTTCATATTCACTTTGAGCTCCTGGATATCCTGTCTTTTTGTCGCCCTCATTCCCTTGACCACAGCCTATTAATCCAAAAAACATTACGATTATCAATAAATATCTCATAAGCCCGCCTACTTTCTGCTTTCCTATTTTAAATATTAGACGAGAAAAAAAGAGGAAAGGTTTCAAATAAAGAAGAGACTGCCCCCATAACTTTCAGCGTACCTCAAAATGCAACTATCGCAGTATCCTTGTAGACAATCTATTTCTAGTTGACGAAGTTACTGATGGATTGCATTTGGACAGCCTCCCCACTATTCACTATCGCTTCCAGGAGTCTTTCAAAGGAACTATTCGATTAAAAACTAAACGAACTTTTGTTGTATATTTTGTATCTACACAGAAATAACCGTGTCTAATGAATTGAAATTTCTCTTCTTGCTTCACGTCTTTTACCGAAGACTCAATCATACAATCTTTCAAAATGACAAGTGACTCAGGATTTAGTTTTTCCTCCCACGGTTTGCCTTTGTCTTTGCCAATCTCATCAGTAATAATTAACCTGTTGTAAAGATGAACATCCGCTTTGATACCATGCTCAGCAGAAACCCAATGAATCGTCCCTTTTACTTTTCTTCCTTTAAAACCAGTGCCACTTTTCGTCTCTGGATCATACGTACAGTGCAGTTCTCGGATATTGCCAGTTGCCTCATCTTTAATCACATCATGACACTTAATAAAATAAGCCCCCATTAAACGCACTTCAGTACCTAGCGTTAAACGTTTAAAGCCCGGAATTGGTACTTCCATGAAGTCGTCGCTCTCAATATAGATAACTTTCGAAAAAGGGACCTCTCGATTACCTAATTCTCCATTTTCACTGTTATTTTTGACAGGCAAAGGCTCTATGTGACCTTCTGGGTAATTGGTAATGACAACTTTTAATGGGTTCAGCACCGCCATTTTACTGACGACTTCTGCTTTTAAGTCAGCACGTAATGATTGTTCAAGCATGCCCATGTCAACAAATGTTTGTTGTTTTGGAATCCCAATCTCTTCAATAAAGCTTTTAATACTAGAAGGCGTAAATCCTCTTCTTCTTAAGCCACGAATCGTCGGTAATCTTGGATCATCCCAGCCATCTACGTAAGCCCCAGTAACTAATTCTCGTAAATAACGCTTACTTGTAACTACTCCGGTTACATTGACTCTGCCAAACTCTCGTTGTTTAGGCGGATCAGCAATATCTAACTCTCTTAAAACCCACTCATATAAAGGGCGATGCTCCAAAAACTCATTTGAACATAAAGAGTGCGTAATTCCTTCTATGGCATCTTGAATCGGGTGGGCAAAATCATATAACGGATAAATACACCAACTATCACCTGTTCGATAGTGTGGCGCGTGAATAATTCTGTAAAGTACTGGATCTCGCAAGGTGATATTCGGTGAACTCATATCAATTTTTGCTCTTAGAACCTTGGAGGCATTTGCGAACTCGCCATTTTTCATCTTCATAAACAGCCCGACATTTTCTGCTACAGAGCGATTTCGGTAAGGACTATTTTTTCCACCTTCAGTAAGTGTCCCTCGATACTCGGTTATTTCTTCTGGTGATAAATCACAAACATAGGCCTTACCCTTTTTAATTAGGGTCAGCGCTGCTTCAAATATTTCCTCCGAATAATCAGACCCGTAAAATACTCGACCATTTGTGTTATATCCTAACCAATCGATGTCTTCAATGATAGCATTTACATACTTCATATCTTCCTTTAACGGATTAGTGTCATCAAAACGAAGGTTGAAATGACCTCGGTATTTTTGGGCAATCATATAATTCGTGTGGACCGCAAATAAACTTCCAATATGAAGGTAACCATTTGGCTCTGGTGGGAATCTCGTACAAATTGGTCTTGGAAAAGTATTGGCGCTCAAATCATCTTCAATTAACTTTCCTAAAAAATTTTCGCTCATCTTCAAACCCTCTCTCCTATTTTTTAGACAAAATAAAAAAATCCCACCCCCAAGACGTAAAGTCTTGGGGACGAGATTTCAAATTCGTGGTACCACCCCTGTTTATTAATATGTCACCATATTAACCTTTTCAGGTACGGCAATCAGCATATACCCTAGCTCTATAACAGGAGCTCCTGTCACACCATCCCCGATTAGGTTCCAATGTGCTGCTCAGAGGCTTGTTTCGAACGTTCATTCTTGCTCCTTTTCAGCTACCGGAGCTCTCTGCTAAAGAATTAAACGATCTACTCTTCTCATCATCGCATTTCATATTTTGTTCATAGTATCACCAAAAATAGGGAAATGTAAATAAATATTTCATGAAAAGTTTCAAGTCACTCTACCGGTACAACAAACCCATAGCTCTCCATGATCGGCTTGCCAATTGGTCCTCTAATAAAATCAATAAATGCTCTCGCTTGTTCTTCATGCTTTGTTTGTTTGATGACAGCAATCATTTGTTCTAATGGTGCGTGCAGCTGATCATCAATCAAGGTAAAGTTGACTTCTTCTTCTTTCACTAACGAAAGTGCAATGATCGCCACTTCGACGTTACCCGTTTCAACAAAAGTTAATGTATCTGAAATATTTCGGCCAAATACAAGCTTATCTTCAATCGTTTCCCATACCCCAGCATTTTGTAACGCTTGCTTTGCCGCTAATCCATAAGGAGCGTGGTCAGGATTAGCAATTGCCACCTTTACAACAGCTGACTCTACTAATTGTTCAAGCGTTTCTATTTTAAGTTGTTGATCAACCTTAGTAGCAAGTCCAATTCGCCCTAGAGCATAAAGCATTTTTGTATCGCTTACGACTAATTCTTTTTCATCTAATTGCTCAATAAACTGTTTATTAGCAGCTGCAAAAACGTCGAAAGGCGCACCGTGTTCAATTTGGTCAGCTAACTGTCCTGTTGAACCAAATGAGAACGTAACTTTTATACCTGTTTCCTCTTCAAATACCTTACCTACTTCAGTGAAAGCCAGGGTTAAATCTGAAGCAGCGGCAATATTAAGTTCAATGTTTTCTGATTGCGTGTTGTTGCAACCAACAGCAATCAGACTAAACAACAATAAGCTAATAACTATCATTTTTAATTTAATTAATCTCATTCAATTCCCCTCTTACTCTCTAAAATAGTCGACTCTTTTCTGTCCAACCTATTCTACCATAAAACATTCATGATTTTCCGCTCAACCTTGATTGAAACTATCTCCTGATAATGTTTCAACGAAATGGTTCATTTGATACCAAGAGTTTATATGTTGAAAGGCCCTTTCGAGTTTAATTGTCAACATCACTCTATTTGTCCATTCCAAAAAGACAAACTTCCCCCTTATGTAAACGATTTAATCAAACTACAAAAATATCATTTTTTTCCTAAGAATTTGTCTTTTCTAGGTAAACAAAACGAATTAATTGTGATAAAATCATTTATACAACGTAGAAATATTAACATAAGAATTTCATTACATGTACGCTCAGCGTGTACATTTATCTTTTCAGGAATAACAAGGAGGAATTAATGTGGCTAAAGTATTAGATAGCTTTTTAAAAGAAAACCTCGATGACCTAAAATCAAAAGGATTATTCAATGTTATCGATCCCTTACAAAGTGCCAATGGGCCAATGATTAAAATAAATGGAAACGAGCTAATAAACTTATCTTCAAACAATTACTTAGGGCTAGCAACTGATGAGCGCATGAAGGAAGTGGCTTTAAAAGCCATTAAAGAATTTGGTGTTGGTGCTGGCGCTGTTCGGACCATTAATGGAACATTAGAGCTTCATACTGACCTTGAAGAAAAAATTGCTGAGTTCAAACATACAGAAGCTGCAATTGCCTATCAATCAGGCTTTAACTGCAATATGGCTGCTATTTCTGCTGTTATGGATAAAAATGACGCCATTCTTTCAGATGAATTAAACCATGCTTCAATTATTGATGGCTGCCGTCTTTCAAAAGCAAAGATCATTCGTGTAAAACACTCGGATATGGAGGACTTACGCGCAAAAGCAAAAGAAGCGGTTGAATCAGGACTATATAACAAAATAATGGTGATCACTGACGGTGTCTTTTCAATGGATGGCGATGTTGCCAAGCTCCCTGAAATCGTTCAAATTGCTGAAGAATTCGATTTGATCACATACGTAGATGATGCTCACGGTTCAGGCGTTTTAGGCAAAGGTGCTGGTACTGTTAAGCACTTTGGTCTCTCTGATAAAGTTGATTTCCAAATCGGTACACTTTCAAAAGCGATTGGTGTTGTCGGTGGTTATGTGGCTGGTAAAAAAGAGTTAATCGAATGGTTAAAAGTTAGAAGTCGACCGTTCCTATTCTCTACCGCTCTTCCTCCTGCTGATGTCGCAGCTTGTAAAAAGGCCATTGAAATCTTAATGGAAAGCACTGAACTTCATGATCGCCTTTGGGAAAACGGTCATTACTTAAAGAAAGGCTTAAAAGAGCTTGGCTTTAACATTGGTGAAAGTGAAACACCGATTACACCTTGTATTATTGGTGATGAAAAATTGACGCAGCAATTCAGTCGACGATTATATGAAGAAGGTGTTTACGCAAAATCAATCGTCTTCCCTACCGTTCCTCAAGGAACAGGTCGTGTTCGTAATATGCCAACAGCTGCGCATACACAAGAAATGCTAGACAAAGCAATCGCTATTTACGAAAAAGTAGGGAAAGAATTAGGGGTTATTTAAACTCTGAAAATCACTTCACTACGGAAATAGGGGGTAATCGATATGAAGAAAATCTTACTAACTGGTGCATTAGGGCAAATCGGTTCGGAACTTACGGTTAAATTACGTGACATTTACGGTGCAACTAATGTTATTGCTACGGATATTCGTGATAATGGTGGTCTTGTCGTTGAGTCAGGTCCTTTTGAAATATTAGATGTAACAAACACAGAAGCGATGTTTGAAGTAGCAAAAAAACATCAGGTTGATACCGTCATTCATTTAGCTGCTTTACTATCAGCAACAGCTGAAAAAATGCCGCTACTTGCTTGGAACTTAAATATGGGTGGACTTGTGAATGCTTTAGAGGTTTCTAGAGAACTAGATTGCAAGTTTTTCACACCTAGCTCGATTGGTGCCTTTGGACCATCAACGCCAAAAGATCAAACACCACAAGATACCATTCAACGTCCAACGACAATGTATGGCGTAAACAAAGTATCAGGAGAACTTCTATGTGACTATTACTATCACAAATATGCTGTAGATACGAGAGGGCTTCGTTTCCCTGGCTTAATCTCATACGTTACCCCACCAGGTGGCGGTACGACTGATTATGCAGTTGACATTTACTATAAAGCAATTGAAGAAGGTCGTTACACTTCATACATTGCTAAAGGAACGTACATGGATATGATGTATATGCCAGACGCTCTAAATGCGATTGTTGATATGATGGAAGCCGACCCAACAAAGCTAATCCACCGCAACTCATTCAATGTAACAGCGATGAGCTTTGAACCTGAACAAATTGCCGCAGAAATTAAAAAACATATTCCAAACTTCGTTATGGATTATGACGTTGACCCAGCAAGACAGGCGATTGCCGATAGCTGGCCAAACGCCATTGACTGCACAGCAGCAAAACAAGAATGGGGCTTCAAATCAGAATATGATCTTGCAAAAATGACCGTTGATATGTTAAACAAGCTAAAAAAAACGGTATCGGTTTGACAAGCAACCAATAGACAAATCTAATGATAAAAATCAGATGATTTAATCATTTGATTTATCTATAGAAAAGGCATAGAGAATTCTCTATGCCTTTTCTTTGTGGTTTATTTTAGTGAATTCACTTTTTGCGAGACTAGTAAAGCAACAAAGACTGCTTCATGCCGCACTAATCAACTGAATAAATACCTAAAAATCTCGGGAACTCGCTTTCGCCACGCGTCTTCATTGTGAAGAGCATCTTCAATTATCTCGAATTGGCAATCACTTACTTTATCTTTCAAAATTGCATAAATATCTCTACTTGATTGAACATAACGCTCACCATCAATCGTTTCTGTCGCTTCCTTTGTACCGATATCCATATAAAATTTTTCTATAGATGATAGATCGCTTTCCCTAATAAAGTGTTCAATTTCCTCTTGATTAAACCAATAGGCGGAAGAAACTGACGCTACTTTTTTAAAGATCGTTGGGTAAGCACAAGCGGCATATGTAGAAATTAAGCCACCCATTGAACTACCAGCCATCGCAGTTTCAGCTTGCTTTGTTCGATACTTTTCATCAATCATTGGTTTTAGTTCATTGACGATATAATCAATATATTGTTGACCTTCGCCACCAATCTCCTCGGAAAACATCGGGAAAATTTTACTCATCGTTGTACTTTTCCAAGGTGAATATTCATCAAGTCGTTTAAAACCCTCGGTATTGCAATCGATCCCAACAACAATAACCTCAATCTCACTTTGATCAAGATAATCAGCAATTCCCCAACAAACACCGTACCCGGCATCCTCATCTCTAAATAAGTTTTGTCCGTCATGCATATAAAGAACTGGGTACGCTTTATCTTCGTTTTCGTAATAATCATTTGGTAAATAGACTCGCACCGTTCTTTTGCGGTTAAACGGTTTCATTGTTACTTCAAAATGTTCGAACATAATTGGCTCCTTTTCTCCTCTTATCAGCATTCCTTTATCAAGAGATCTACTCCGTAATGATCAGATATCACCGGCTTATTTTCCCCGTTAAAAATAACTTTTGAACTTTGCACAGCAATAGGCTGATTTGTAAAAATATAATCTAACCTTAAATCATCGGTGTTTTTCGCCCAACCAGTTATTTGACCAGGTACCGTTATTCCTCTATCCTTTTCGTTGGCTAGTTGAAACGTATCATAAAAGCCTTTACCAACTAAATAATCGTAACCTTCGTTTCGAACAGCAGCATCATTGTTGAAGTCGCCCATCAAAAAAATGTGTTCATTTTCTGGCAGGAATGTCATCAACTTATCCACTTGAGCTTTAAACGGCTCGTCCTCATCGTTCCACCAGCCAAGGTGACAGGAGTAAAAGGAGACCGGCTTTTCATTAATATGCGTCGTTATCCCAATAATGTTCCTCGTTTTCCAACTATACTTACTTTGAGACTCGGTAATAAAAAACGATGGACTACGTTCTATTTTATGCTTTGTTAAAATAGCCACACCCTCTTCGTAAAACACAAACCCAATATGTGAAAATGCCCAAACATATGTATAAGTACTGACACCTAACTTTTTTAATTCGTTTAGGAGGACGTAGACAAAATTATCTTTCTTTATCTGTCCATCAACCTTTTTTGCGATTATTTTTTGACTCACTTCCTGAAGTGCTATAACATCATAGTCATTTTCTTTGATCGTAGCTGCTAAAATTTTAATCTTATTAAGCTGATCTTCCTCTTGCCACGAATGACAATTTAGCGTTAATAACTTCATGATTTAGTCTCCTAACTCTGCTGATGCACGTTGTTGTAATTCGTCCCCTACTCTAACATTTTTTTGCAGGATGGACAAAGGTTTCTGTTCGGATCTCGTTTCACTATTTTCCCACAGTATTGACAGGCTAAAGGCTTAGGACCAGGAAGTTCCTTACGCTCTAATCCAATGAAACCTTCAATCTTTCATTTAAGCTTGTTTCTATCGTATATCCTTCAATGTAGAGAAAAGTAGGTTTAAACGGTGCGCTCCCCTTTTCAGTAGTAATTTCAAAAAAATGTTCTGTTGTAAAGTACCGTAAAGGTGAAGCCCCTTGATAAGCTAAAGGATCCTGCACTTGACCAGTATTATCAAGCCATACTCCCTCACCCGAAGTGGCTACTTCATAAAGGTTATACTCACCATCAAAATGAAAATATGAAGAATTAATATTTAAAAAATTGTAGTCACGTTTAGGATGGGCGTCTTCTATAACTAATATTTTTGTCGGATTTCCCACTTCAATTTCTGCAATTGTAATAGATTCGCCCATGTATGTAAAAGTATGAGGTACGTTACGATAATCAAAATCAATTTTCACTTGATTAGCGACACTTTGGTACATATTTGCAAAGTAAATTTCAACGTCTTTTGGTCTGTTGTAAAAGATGCTATCAAAAGAAATTGTTCTACTTAGAATATCATCGAATAATTCACTATGTTCACGCTGCTTTTCATACCTTTTCCCATTTGCTTCAAGATGAGAAAGATTAATATCAAGATTGTGCTCATTACTATTATCGTACTTATATTGATACGTTACCGCTGTCTTAGTTGGGCTAACAGTGATCTGAGTTAAATCCACATTTACTCCATTTAGCTGTATCGTTTCATTTAGCGGGTAAATTAATTGTTCACGTTTTTTGATTGGTACTTCGAGTTCCCACACACCTTCAACAACAACCTGGTTTGTAGGGGCATACCACTCGATAGAATAGGGTTCAATCGTTGGATCTTTGCTACGGTATACCCTGTTAATGCGAATTGGGATCGTTTTTTCCTCTTCCAACAATGATAACAAAAACAGTTCTCCCCTATTAACGCCATCTCCGTCATTTTTCATAAAAAACGGCCTTACCATGTTCGAATCTATGTCTATGTCTTCGATGTCTACATAAAAGTTGTGCGCGTTTTCTAAATCCTTAATTTCAAAATATACTATCGTCTGTTCTTCATCTGCAGCTGCATGGGTGATGGTAAATTCGATGTTATTGCTTACTGCAGTAACGTCAACGACTTCACCGAAACTTGCTTGTTGCGAACTTAAAAAGTCAAGTCTGCCAGTAACCATTGCTACAATAGCTAAAAGCATAATTAACGAAACGATAGCAAGAGCTGTCCTTTTCGAAAAAAAGTTTGGCATCTTCGGTCGTTGTCTTTGTATATCATTTATTACCGTATACAAACTTTTCGCGCAATCATCACAAGCGTCAATGTGCATCTTTATTTTCTTGTAATCTTCGAAACTTAACTTCCCTTTATGATAATCTAACAGCTTTGATTTTACAGATTTACAGTTCAAAAAGATCTCTCCTAGTGCAAACGTTTACCATAATATTACCATAATAAAAAAGAAAATCACGAGCTGAATTTCTATATATACAAAACATTCATTATTTTCCAATCAGCACCCAATGAAATATCGGTCGAGTCCTTTTTCTTCGCTGTTACCCAGTTCCTGTATAAGAGGCTTGCTCAAGAACTCGACCAAATTTTTTCACAGAAAAAAGCCAATATCCCTTTTGTAAAGGTCGTTATTGGCTTTTAGCCCTAGTTATTCTTTTGACGTGTTGCTCTACTCATTTTTTATCACGAAATCTAGTAAATATTCGTATTCTATAGGGATTTTATGAATTAAATCAAAGGATTGATTATTAATCACTAGGAGATTGCCATCATTATTTGATGTTGATTCTAGTAGATAAATTTCTTCATTTATCGTGTCTTGATATAATATTCGGTACGAATTATCTTTATCTATATAACTTTTATCAAGAGGAGTAAATGTTGGCTCTCCTATCAATGACAGCAGCCCTAATGTTATCCCCGCGGTTTCGCTATAAAGATAATGTAGGACAACTCCATCGCTAATTAAAAGTGTCCCAAAGCCGTCGATATTATAATAATAATCTTGAGGCAACAAATCATTAAAAGGTTCGTATGTAGAATAATTATTTTCATTATCTAACACAAAAATCTTCCCTGCATTCCCAATAATATAAGCATATTCATCTGTTGCGTATAATGGAAAAAATTCTGTCGATTGCCTATCAAAGTTCGTATACTCTACTAAACCAGTTTGGCTATTAATCAGCGCTACAAAAGCGTTTTCAGCGATTCCAGCATCATTGACTTGACCGTTACCAGCGTAAATGACTGTATCACCCGACTGTAAAATTGGAGACCAATTTGGTGGATATCCATACTCCGTTTCATAGCTTTTTTCAGTTGTGTAGTTTGAAATTGACATATTAAATAGGCCTGTTTCTGGATCATAGTTTTGATCACCTGTCTTATATGACACAATTGTTTGGAATAGAACGTCAGGACCATAATGCTTTATATGATCTACTCCCACGTCATAGTTAAAATATTCTATATCAACCTTGTTAAATCGCTGTTGGTCAATATCAAAGGTATAGTACCAATTATTAATGACAGCCTCACCAAACAAGGAAATATACAACTTATTAATTTCGTTAGGTTTCTGATGAATTTCCATACGTCTAAATTCATCGTCTTTAATTTCATATACCTTCATTACTTCTCCATCAGTAGTTACTTCTTTAACTAAAGTAGCCCCTTGTGAGACCCTTGAGTCAGCTGGATAGAATAATAAATAACTTTCTTTTGTACCACTTCTGTCTGCTGTTGGATTAAAGTTTTCAATCCCATTAACTACAATTCGCTCGCTGTTAACATCTACGTTATTAAAAAGATAATTAAATAGTATCATTACTAGCACTACTATCGTGGTTATAACAAGAAGTAATTTCTTTTTCATAATTCCTCCACAAACTTTAATATGGAGAATCAGCCTTTATTTAAAAGTGATTCTCCATTTTTTATTAGATTTTACCTGGTAGGGAAGTTCCCCAATCTTTATTCAATCGTGTATTAGCATCTATTCTAATATCATATGGAATTACTAATAAAATCCCGCTAACATGAAGGCCTCTAGCACCTCTTAAATCGTAACCTGCATTATACCACTGTCTCATCGTAAGCTTCGAACAATACCAAGCATCGCTTGAGAAAATAGTTGTTTTTAATTTGTATGGTTCCCCTACTTGATTTAAACCAAAGTTAACGGCTTTTCTTCTTTCAGTTGTTGTAGCATTTTTCCCTAATTTACTTGTAACTTTATATTGTTTAATTCCAGAAGCGCCTCTCCATAGATTGCTTCTATTCCAGTGATGAACTTTCGCACCGTTATTCGCCGTTCTTGCCGCTTCAATTACAAAATAATCAGTTGTCGACAAAACAGCCGTGTGACCAGTAAAAGATGTTTCGCCAATAGCATTTTTACTACCTATGCCGTAATATAAAATATCTCCATATCGCCATGAGGTAGAAGTCGTAGACAATGTAGAAGTCGAACTAGTATTCATTGTAGACACAGTACCTGGTCCACCAATATCATAAATCGGTTGGTTTTCAACCTTGTTTACCTCTAAGTCTAATCTATCTAAACTATTAATTAACTCTTCAAATTTGACAGAATGATAAAAGTCCTCACTATCTATAGAATTGAAGAACTCTTCAACTTCAATGTGGATATTGTTAGCTTCTTGTAAGTATTCATCTACTACTTCTTTTTTCTTTGCCTTATTTGGATAAAAAGTATTAAAATCCTGCTGCTGACTTAAGCTTAAAGAAAATGTTAAATTATTAATTTCTCTTATTTTAGAATCAATTACACTATTTTCAAAGTCGTAGTTCTGTGCACCTGCAATCACCGGACCAAATAAGAGAGAAATACTTAATAAAATTACAAACATTGATTTTAGTTTCATATAAAGTTCCTCCTCTAATCTTTCATTCAAACTTGTCAGCCCTATTTATTTATTTATTTATTTATTTATTTATTTGTTTGGTATGTATATACCTAAGTTCCACCCTTTCATAGTTATTTGTTACAAACCTAATTCTTTGGGAATAAAATCCCTATATTCCTTTTTTTACAAATTAAACTGACAATTAAATAATAATTTAGATTTAAATAGGTTAATATAGGGCTTACTATTCATTTATAGAAAATTTAAAATCTAAACAAAATTAATAAAAACGGATACATTTTTACTAGGACAAGCCATGCCCGCCTAGTTAACTGACAATTGTCCATCACCATTTGAATTCCCATATTTAATAAAAAAATAGAGTACAAATTGCATAGCAATCCGTACTCTATTTTAGTTATTAACACTATCACAGTAGTAAACTTCGTTGTTTTCATAGTGGCTTTCTTCCTATTTTGTAAAGGTCAACTGACCGATTTTCTCAAAACTATTTAAGTCATGTGCCTCAATTTTATAATTCGATATCGTGTAAATGGTTTCGTTAATATACATTAATCTCGATATATGCTTTTGGTAGTCCCAATCTTTATCGGTTGCCTTTCCACCAGCATAATGACTAATTCGCGATTTTAACTGAAAGCCATGTTCAAGATCTAGCCCAAATACGTACGCCCCCTGAAAGGTTAGCTCAGGGTACATCATCCGACCTTCCGCTTTGTTTTCATACATATCAATTGGGAAGCCAATGATATTTTTTTCCTTAGAAAAGAGCAATGCTTTGTGATTATAAAGAAGGGCAGAGTGTGTTCCACTATCTCCAATAATCTCTACAAATTTTTCCTTTGGATTATTCACATCGGTAATATCAAACAGAGCCATCTTAAAGCCACGAACCATTGCGCCGCCAAAATCATTTTCCATCGTGTCTTTCCCAAAGCCAATAATATGATTTTCATCGTAAGGATGAAGGTAATCGCTAAATCCAGGAATTTTCAACTCCCCGAGAATTGACGGTTTTGTTGGTTCTTTTAGATCTAGTACAAATAATGGATCTACTTGTTTAAAAGTAACAATGTAGCCACGGTCGCCCATAAAGCGTGCGGAGTAAATTCGTTCTCCTTTAGCTATTCCTCTAATAGAACCGACTTCTTCTAACTTGTGGTTAAGGATGAAAAGTAGGTTTTCAGAAGGGTTACTTTCATTCCACATATCACCATTTGTAGTTGCAATCCGTAAATGGCCATTATGTTCATCCATCGAAAATTGATTTAGTAACGCTCCTTCTACTTTCCCTTCTGTTATGAAAGTCGCGGCACCATTTTCTAGTTTAAATTTATAAATAAGTGTATCTTGCTTCGTACTTGGGTGAAAGATCCAGTCCGCAATTTTACCACCTGCGGTTTGGTCAAAGTGGTGATGCGTTCTTGTGATATATAAATGTTCTTTCGTTGCGTAGATGGTATTTCCAGCGCCTAAAAAGCTGTTAACGGACATTGTTTTTTTAAGATCTCCTAAATCAATTCCTGATACAATCAAGTAATTAGCCTCCGAAGACTCAGGAAAGTAGTACATTTTATCCCAATCGACTATTTGAAACTCCTCAGAAAGCGCAGTGTCTCGATAAGTTGGCTTCAAGTCGGGATCATTCATTGGCGGCTTTGGTTGATTGAACAAGTAATATGGTAAATGCTTATTAGAAACGATATATACTTGATCATTTATTTTACGAGACGAAGAATAATACCCCTCTATCTCCGACTCACGAACAAGCGTTAAATTGCTACGCTCATTTAATTGATAGACTTTTACTTGAGTAAAATCCTTATGGTAGTACCCTTTATCATCGTATGTTGAGTGCATCCCAATCAAGACTAGAAATTGCTCATCTACATACATTTCATAAGGGTAAAAATCATCCTTAAAGCTTTCCGTATAAACAACTGTCATATCATTTCCGGGATTAACCTTTGAGATCACTAATTGATTTTCTCTTAATTGATAGATGAATGTGCCATCATTCTTCACTTGATCGGCTTCATCAACACCGGCAACTTGGACGTTCGTTGAAGAGTAGTCAGAGGTTGCTTCAGAGCTCTCTGTGTCCTTATTTAAAAATCCGAATTCTGCACTTGGCGCCATTTCATCCATAGCCCTGTGCGTAAAATATTCTTGCTTTTTGTTTATTTCCTTTATAATCGACTCGAAATTTTCTAACGTACCGACAACAGGAAGTTCTTCTATGCTAGGTAATTCCCAACTATCTTTCCCTGTCGGTACTGGAGAATGAGTCGTTAGTTGTTTTGTTAAAGCTATAACGAAAATTAGCATGATTGCCAAACTAGCTATAACCAACTTTTTATTCACGGTTAGTCCCCCTCATATTTCTAGATTGCTTCTTACTTCATTAGACGAGAGTTACGAACACTAAGTTTCAATTCAAGTGAAAAGATTGTTTTTGATTGAAAAATTAGTTAGCTATCGTTAAAGTTGATTACAACGATACTATTGGGAGTTGATATGTAATGAAGGTTACCTGTCTACAAATCGATATTGATTTTGGAAACCCAAGGAAAAATAAGCAGTGCGTTGAAGAAGAAATAAGGAAGGCAATGGACTTTACGCCAGATGTTATCGTTCTTCCAGAGCTTTGGACAACAGGCTATGACTTAACCCGTCTAGATCAAATTGCCGATGTTGATGGCAACGATTCGAAACTATTTTTATCCAATCTCGCTAAAGTGTATCAAGTAAACATCATCGGTGGTTCGATTGCCAAAAAAACAGCAAGTGGGGTTACGAATACGATGTACGTTTTTAATCGTGTTGGTGAATGTGTTGCTGACTATAGCAAAGTTCATTTGTTTAAGTTAATGGATGAACATCTTTATTTACAAGCTGGCAATTCGAAAGGGCATTTCAAACTTGATGGTGTTCCAAGTTCTGGCGTTATTTGTTATGACATTCGCTTTCCCGAATGGCTGCGGGCGCATACGACCGACGGAGCTGAAATCGTCTTTGTTGTTGCCGAGTGGCCTCTAGCACGCCTAGATCATTGGCGTATGTTATTAACGAGCCGTGCCATTGAAAATCAATGCTACATCGTCGCCTGTAACCGTGCAGGTCATGATCCGAAAAACGAATTTGCGGGTCATTCAATGATTATTGACCCATGGGGCGAAATTTTGGCAGAAGCCGAAAAGCAACCAACACAACTAACAGCGTCAATCGATTTAACAAAAGTCCGCCAAGTCCGTGAACAAATTCCTATTTTTGCCGATCGGCGCCCAGAATTTTACTGATCATCTATCAAATTCAAACTTAAAAGTAATAAGGATAGAATTTATCGATTGTCGCAAAACTTTTCCCATAAAAAAACGAGGCTTCCCCAACAGTACGGGATAGCCTCGTTAGCTAATATTTTTACTCACCTAATCTTAATGTTTGTAATACAAGTCTTCCTTCCGCGGACTTCTCAAATGAAAAATAAATACGGTCACCAACTTCTACAACATCAAGATCTCCAACAACATCTGAACTAATTAAATAATACTCTTCCTTGTTATTCTGACTAATGATGACTTGGTCTCCATCTGCATAACCTTCAAAAATTCCTTCTACTTGTTCTGTTAAATGGATTTCAGTAGTCGGAGAACCCTGTACCTCTTCTTGTTCTCCTTGAGAACAGCCTACAGTTACTAAAGTCATAAAGAAAACCAACGTTAACAAAAGATAATTTACTCTCATCATCTAAACCCTCCATATATATTTTTTTTCTATTAAAGGTTTAGACGCTTGTTACATAATTACGTTACAAAAAAAAAAAAATTAAAATTAAACTGTAAACTGGTTGTAGTTCACTACCACTTTTCTTTTTAATCTCACGGTCTGTTTTTCATTCCGGAAGAAATTTTCTTCCACTTCGCTTTTTCCGCAAGCTGCGCTCGAACATCTTCTTTTCTAGCTAAATAGGCTAACTCTTTTTGCAACTTAAGGTAACTATCATATCTAGCCTGAGCCAATGCTCCATCAGCAATCGCCTTTTTCACCGCGCAACCTGGTTCTGAGCCATGGGTGCAATCTCTAAAACGACATTGGTTTTCAAGTTCATGAATATCGTGGAAGACTTGTTCTGAGGCATCATCTGACTCCCATAACTGAAGTTCTCTCATTCCTGGAGTATCGATAATAAGGCCACCATTAGGGAGCACGACTAATTCACGGTGAGTCGTCGTATGCTTACCACGGTCGTCACCTTCACGAATATCCTGTACAATTTGCTTCTCACACCCAAGGAAGTAGTTCGTTAATGTGGATTTCCCGGCTCCAGAAGACCCTAATAAGGCAACCGTTTGACCAACCCCAATGTAATGATGAAGTGGCTCAAGACCTTTATTTTCTATCGAACTAGTCACGTAAGTAGGGACACCGAAAGCGACAGCTTCAACCTCGGCAAGCTTTGTTTCAACATCATCACAAAGGTCTGCTTTCGATAACACAATAATTGGTGTCGCCCCACTTTCCCATGCCATGATCAGATATCGTTCAATTCTTCGAAGATTAAAGTCGTTATTTAAGGCATTCACTAAAAAGACTGTATTAACATTGGCAGCAACGATTTGTTCTTCTGTCGTTCTTCCGGCTATTTTTCGAGAAAATTTACTAAACCTTGGTAAGACCGCATGGATCGTAGCCTTTCCCTCTTCTGGTCTAGCACTCATAGCGACCCAATCACCGACGGCAGGAAATTCCTCTCTCCCCCTAGTTTCAAAACGAAATTTTCCAGAAACTTCGGCAAGTAGCTCACCTAGCTCAGAGAAAACACGGTACATCCGCTTATGTTCTAAGGCAATACGTCCAACAGTATATCCTTCTATCTCATATTGTTTAAAGTCTTTTGCTAATTCTTCATTCCAACCTAATTGCTTTAAATTCAATGTTATTTCCTCCAATTGGATATTGTATATTTTTGTCACATTTTACATGTGTAAAAAATAAAAGGACCTACTACTTGTAGGCCCTTTTTCCGTAACTAAAAAACCATGGCCTGATTACACAGCCCATGGTGAAGATGTACGTATCCAATAGAGAAAACGCAAATTAAAAAGCTTCACTTGAGGGCTGTGTTTTACTAACAATTAACGTATACTTCATTTTCATTGTAATCATCATACATCCCTCGCTTTCTAATAAGATAAATTAATCATAGCATTTTATGGTAATTTCAGCAAGTTTTTTCCTAAAATGATTTTCAAAAAATTAGAATTTAATCTATCTTGAATTTTTAACAACCTCCTATTCTTAACAATGTTCTTTTAATACAGACCTCACTGTTTTTCGTTATCTACTTTTTTAAATTGTATATCCTCTTTTTCTACTAATTTAATATGTCTATAAGAATTAGAACCTTCTAATTGGATTTCGATTTGTCCATTTCCATAATCATGTAACACTATATAGCTTTTATTTTCATACACGACTTTTTTGCCTCTCATAAACCGCCCCATAACTATTTCCTTTACCTATTTTTATAAAAATTTCTATTTATTCTCTTTATTTTACTCTATAATTGAGTTAAAAAGAGTGGCTAATTGCCACATTCTATTGGCTTTGAAAGGAAATTTGCTATGAGAGATTGGTTAAAGAAAATACGAAAACAAAGAGGGCTAACACAATCTACCGTCGCTGAGAAAGCGTTTATTAATCGAGCTTTTTATGCTCAAATTGAAAATGGAAGTCGTAATCCTAGCTTTGAAGTCGCTAAATATATTGCAAAAACATTAGGATTTAGTTCCTCTGCATTTTTTACAAATGAACTAAGTGAACCTTTTCAACTAGCCTTAAAAAACTCACCAATGATCATCGCTCACTGTGATTTAGAGTTAAGATATACATGGATTTTTAATCCCCACCCTGATTTCCAACTAGAAAACACTTTTGGTAAACGTGATGACGAACTTGCGATGAATCAAGGTGTTCTTGATTTAATGAATCTTAAACGTGAGGTTATAACTAAAGCAAAGAAAATTAATAGAAAAATCAGTTTCCCTTTATCTGATGGTGACTATTGCTATTATGTTTTTGGAGAACCACTTTTAAATAACAAAGCTGAAGTAATCGGAGTAGTTACAGCCTCAATGGATATAAGTGACCTTTTTAAAAATACTGAGAAATAATCTAAGGGTGGATAAATTACACTACCAATTTACCTCCTCCTAATTGCATGGATTTTTTTATATCAATTTCGCCAATAAAACCTACATGGAGGGGAACATCACGCCGCCTCCTTCTCCTTGCAAGAGTCGCTGAATTTCCTTTCACTTCGCTGTAAAACTCTAACGAATTTTAGAGGCTTGTTCAAGGAAATCCATCGATAACTGTTAAAATGTTGTTTTAGAATCATTATGAATTGTCTATAACATTAGGTTTATTTAATGCTCAAACGGTTTTTCACATGAAAAAGACACTGGTTAATCTTCTTTATCTCAAATAGGAAAAAGTCGAGGTTAAAATCTTCTGATTTCAACCTCGACTTCCTGTATGTTTACGACACTTTATTTTTCAAATCCTTAATCGCATTCGCAATCGTCTTTGCAATTTTTTCATAATCAGTTTCGTCACCAAAGTAAATGGGTTCACCGAAGATAACGCCTGCTTTAGCGAACCACTTTTTGTTCGTTGTTCCATATATATAAGTAGGTATGACTGGTGCACCACTTCTAGCAACGATAAAGCCGACACCTTTTTTCGGTTCTTGCATTTCTCCTGTTTTACTTCTCGATCCTTCGATAAAAAGTGAAAATAGCTTGCCGTCTTTTATGATCTTTAAAGAATTTTTCAATGATTTAATGTCTGCTTTTTCACGATTGATCGGAAATGCTCCCATTTCCGTAATCGTCCACGCTAATAATTTATTTTTAAATAAACTTTCTTTTGCCATAATATGGAGTTTTCGCGGTGTGTTCGTACCTACTAATAAGGAATCCCAATTCCCTTGATGGTTCATCGCGATAATCACACCACCTTCTGGAATGTTTCCCTTTCCTTTAATCGTAACCCTAAAACGAATTCTTGCGGCTAGACCAACTACAAAACGAATAAAGTGATAAACCATCTTTCATCCTCCCATAATGTCCACCTGAAATGGACATTTCTAGATTTTTGTCCATTTAGGGTGCCAGGCACCTAAGATCTGGCACCTAAATAGAACATCTCTACTTATTTGCTTTATGAACTTTTAACTGTTTGCCTTTGATTGTTGTTGTTTTCATTTCTTTAATGACCTGAGGACCTTTGCCATTTAAGATATCGACATAAGTCACGTTATCTTGAATTTCGATGATCCCAATGTCATCAGCAGTTACGCCTGGTAGGTTGGCAATTGTTCCTACGAAATCAACCGCCCGTAACTTCTTTTTCTTGCCGCCATTAAAATAGAGCTTCATAATTTCCTTATTTAATTGTTCACTCTTATCTTTTTTAATCGTTGGACGGGCTTTTACTTTCGCCAGAAACGCTGCTCTAGCTTCTGTCACTTCCTCAGGAGTTGGGACATCAATCTTTTGGATTTTAAAACCTATATAGTCTTCGATTTCTGCAAGTCGTCTTCCTTCATGCGGTGTTACAAATGTAATCGCTTTTCCTGACTTACCAGCTCGTCCCGTTCGCCCGGTACGATGGACATAGCTTTCTTTTTCTAGAGGCAGGTCATAGTTGATGACATGGGATATATTTTCAATGTCAATTCCTCTTGCAGCGACATCTGTTGCTACTAAATAAATGAACTTTCCTCTTTTAAAATCATTCATTACCGCAAAACGGTCATCCTGATACATTCCACCATGGATTTTGTCACAAGGATAATTGTATTCATTTAACCAATCAATGACATTTTCTACCTGCTCTTGGGTACGGCAAAAAATGATACAGCTCTCTGGATTTTCAACAATTGAAACATCTCTAAGGAGGGCAAACTTTTTCTCATCAGTTACTTCCATGACAAAGTGTTCAATTTTGTCTGTCGTAATTCCTGTAGCTTGAATTTCTACTTGGAGAGGATTTTTCATATATTTTACACTTAATTTCTCAACATCCTCTGGAAGTGTAGCTGAAAACAGCATTGTCACTCTTTTTTTTGGAACCTCTTTAATGATTGCCTCAACCTGATCGATAAAACCCATATTGAGCATCTCATCTGCTTCATCAATAACAAGATAGTTTACCTTGTCCAATTTGAGCGTTCCTTTTTGAATATGGTCAAGGACACGACCCGGTGTTCCTACTACAACATGAGATTTTTGCTTAAGCTCCAATTTTTGCTTATCAAACGGTGATTTACCATATACTGCAGTAGCTTTGATCCGTTTAAATCGGCCAATGTTGGTAATGTCTTGTTTGACTTGAACAGCAAGTTCTCTTGTCGGTGTTAAGATTAATGCTTGTGGCTTATTTTCTTCCCAATCGATCAATTCACAAATCGGAATTCCAAAAGATGCGGTTTTACCACTTCCTGTTTGTGATTTAACGACAAGATCTTTTTTTTGTAATGCAGCTGGAATTACTTTTTCCTGAACTTCTGTTGGTTGTTGGTAATTAAGGCTAGCGAGGGCTTTTTTGATGTCTTCATTGATTGGTAAGCTGTTAAAATTTCTCATTTATGTAACCTCTTGTTTTTCTAGATTTTTATAATAAAATTATTTCCTTGGGACATCATATTATTCGAGGGCAACAACTGCCCTCTCAACCCAATCCCATCACTTTGTTGATGTTAATATACAAGATGAGGTGGTTCGTTTGCACAGTGACAAGAAATTTCAAGAATGTTCTTAACATGAATGAAATGAGGTGTTTCTGTGGAAAGCAAAGATCGATACGGCCCCAGATTGTAAGTAAACGAAAGAATGGGTAAGGAACGAGGAGATGGCCACATTACGTTGGCCATCTCTTCTTTCATCTTAGGGAAAAAAGAATTTGAACTTGGACATGCGTAGGCACGAGCTAATTGCCTATCCTCGTGCACATGCACTTTTTAATTCTGCTTATCAAACTTCCGCTTCGGTTTAAACCCTTCTTCGAGTAAATACTGCTTTGCTTCATTATAAGATGGAAATGTTCCATCTAAAAGCTCGCCAGCATATACATTCCACATCTCATCTTCATTAATAACCGTTAACGAGTGCTTCTCTTTGTCTAACCACACTTCATCTATTGCTTGGGCTTGGTCAACCACTTCACTAACCGCGTTTGGTTTTAGTGATGCAATTGATCGCTCAATTATTGAACGTAAATCGACTTCTGAAAAATCACGGATGTTAACCATCCCTTTAGGGTCTTTTTTGGGTACCTTTAATTTCGCAGCGTACACAAACCCATTCCCATTTGGATGCAAGTGATACACCACATTCTTCTTATCACTTTCACCTTCTTCATAATGGAAATTTACACGGTTTAGCGACACATCGTGACGTTTTAATTCAGGGTAAGACTCAATAATTGCTAGTTTTTCTTCAAAAGTTAACATATTGCCTCCAAATAATCGTAATTTAATAATTCATTATATCATTAGTAGATATTAACAACAAAAGTAGATGTTAGCTCTGGATACTTTTACTGTAAAACCAGAAAAAAGTCCACTGGAGGTGGACATCTCTACGTTTTTGTCCATATTGGGTGCCTGGCACCTAATGCTAAAGAACAAACATATACACGCATAAAAAGTGGGATAAGGTCCCGAATAAGATAAATATATGGAAAATCTCATGGAAGCCCATGTATTTAAATTCTAAAAATTTTGGTTTTATTGCGTAAATAACACCGCCAATTGTATAAAAAACTCCACCAGCCACTAATAATGCTAGCCCGATAGTCGTTAAGCTTTCAGCTAATGGGGAGAAGACAAATACTGCAAGCCATCCCATTGTTATATATATCGCAGTTGAAAGCCATCTAGGGCAGTTAAACCAAACCATTTTAAAAACAATTCCAGTAACTGCAAGAAAGCTAACAACTCCAAAAAACACCCAACCTGTTAACCCATTCAAGCTAATTAAACAAAAAGGTGTGTAAGATCCTGCGATAAGGATAAAGATCATCGAATGATCTAATCGTCTCAAAAAGGCAATGACGCGATCTTTCGCAATCACCATATGATACGTTGCCGATGCAGAATAAAGTAGCACCATACTGAGCCCGAAAATAATCACTGCAGCAACCGCTAGTGCTGAACCTGTTGTTACTGAAGCTTTAATGACTAATGCTAGCAATCCAATAAATGATAATAGCGCCCCTGCTAAATGTGTTAAACCGTTCATCGGTTCACGAATATAACTTAACATTGATAAATCCCCTCACGATCACATATAGTTTTAATAACTACTTATAATCATATACCCAACTCGATAAGTAGTCAACGTTTACTTTGTCATTTTTTTTAAGTATAATAAAAAGAAAAAAGAGGTACCCTGTATGAACAATTTAAACGAAATTCTTGATCAACTTGGGTTAGAAAAGACAATCACTCTCGATGATATTCCAAACATTGATCTATACATGGATCAAGTTATTCAGTTGTTTGAAAATAAATATGGTAAAACAAAACGCAACGATAGTGAAAAAGTGATGACAAAAACGATGATCAACAATTATGCAAAAGGAAAAGTATTTTTCCCGATTCAAAACAAAAAGTATTCAAAAGAACATCTCATTTTAATTAGCATGATTTATCATTTAAAAGGAGCATTGTCGATTAATGATATTAAAACGACACTCCAAGGAATTAATGATAAAACTGTCAAAAAAGATTTTGATCTTGAAGCTTTTTATACTAGTTATCTGCAACTTTTGGAAAATAATGTAGAGAGTTTTAAACATGAAGTTACCACTAGAGAAGCAGCGGTAAAAAGCGAAGTCTCGAAATTGACTGATCAAGATCACCAATACCTCGAACAAATTTTGCTCATCGCAACATTCGTTAGTACAAGTAATCTTTATCGTAGAGTTGCTGAAAAGCTTATTGATAACTTAGAACAAGTGAAAGAACAATAGATAGGAGGAGTTCGTCGTTTGAAACAATTTGCCATTATTTCATTTGTACTTATTATTGGTTCAATTATTATTAGTTCATTTTTTTTCATTGGGGAAGATGTTGTAAAGGTAAACACAAAAGCGTTTATCGAAGAACTAATTATCAATGAGTATTCACCGTCGTTGACCGCTGCAGAAAACGAAGAAATCAAGCGGTTTTTTCAAAGTTTTAATGAGAATCAACTTCCGCACCCATTGATCGAAGGCGTAGAAATTCACGAATATGATGTTTTCACCCCCCCAACTGAAAACGAAGAATTTCTTCAATACATTTCTGTAAAAACTGATGCAGTCGAGGGCAATGTTGTTGATACTGATATTAACTTTGAATATATTTTATATAATCTAGAAACCGGAAGTCCTGAGGAAATCTATTTCGGCAAAATCATTGTCCGTTCGTATGATGCTGAGTTTGACACCAAGGAACTGATCTATGTAGGACCAATGGCTAAACAAAAATGATAAAAGTGCGCCTTCCCAAAAGGGTAGGTAATCGCTTAAAAATATTCCACAATAGGGCGACCTGGCAGCAATATGTCTATCATCTCAGTTGTAACAAGTTCTATCCTTTACAACTTGAGGTGAACATATGCAAATGAGTCACCCTGTTTCCCTCTTACTACCACAGTTAAGTCATCAACTTTATTGTATTGATGAAATTCACTTCATTAAACTTTTACATTTTTTTAGTAAAAAAACATAGATCATGTATATGTTTAAATCCAACTCTCTTATATAAATTAATTGCTTTTTGGTTACTGGAATTGACACAAAGAGTTATGGACTGAATACTGTCAATAGTAAACAGCCATTTAAGGGCAACGGTTAATAATTGACAACCAATTCCTTTCCCTCGTTCACTTTCTTTGACGGCAAAAAATTCAATACTTGCTTCTCCATAGGCAGGTTCTGATTCTACATAAACATAACCACTCACTTGATTGTTGTTTACGATTATAAAGACTTTCCTATTTTCATTTAGTCGATCAATTATTTGTTGACCAGTATAATAAGTACCAGGAAAAGTTTCCTCATGCAACTTTACCATTTCGATAAAATACTCTTCCCTTAATTCTAAAATAGGAACATCCTCTAATTCGTCTTTTCTATCTCGGCTGAATTGCAAAATGGTTTGGTCACTATGCTTAATGAATGAAAGGTTAGTAGCCAGCTGAAGCACTTTACTATTTTTACTATTTGGAAACATACAAATTGTATTTATTTCTTCTGGAAGTAATTTATACATTTTTTCACACATACTATTCACAATGTCCCATTTATTTCCCTTAACAAATGGTCCCCATATCTCAGCACTATTGTTCTCAAGGTCAGCATCAAATCCTAAAACGCCAATTAATTCTTCTTTTTCATACACAGTTACAAAGCTCTTATCATAAGTAATATCTGTTATATCATTAATTAATGAGTGAGCGATTTCAAGACTATCTTTACCACAGTAACCAATATGCGACTGTTCGATTTTGTTTAAATCTGAAATAAATTTAGCTACAACTTGAACTTCATTCTTCTTCATTAAATCTATTTTTACCATATCTTAATCTCCCATAATTATACTAACTTAACCAATGCCTAGGCACAATGCATTGCCATCGAATAGCTGGATTTTATTCCGCCATACTGAACCCCAATTTTGCAAAGGATACTTATGACTATGCTATTTTTCTTATTTCGTCAAACAGAGTTGATACTCCTTCTTAACTTACCTTTACGTACACCTTTTCACAATGTTCAGTCCTATGCGAAACATCTAGAAAAATAAATCAGTGAAGCATATACAAAAAAGGCTACCACAGTCAGTTTAGTTCTGTGGTAGCTTCCTTTAAAATTATTTTTTATTTTTTCGTTTATTGCGTTTGTTATCAACTAAATCCTGAGCGTCGTTTTCAGATGCAAATTCCGTATTTACATTGCCAACGACTAATTCGTCATTATTGTTGCGATTGTCACGATTTTTGCGATCTTTCTTTTTCGCCATTGTCATCACACCTCCATTTCAGTACTATTATTTCAATAATCTTGCTTATTAATTCAATGTAAACAGCAAGAAACACCTCTTTACCGGAGATGTTACAATTTTGGGGCAGCACTACAGAATTAAAAGAACTCTTCTCTTATATGTTGGCGATAGTTGGCATAGCGGATCGCTTGTTTAATCGCATTGTTAATTTCTCGAATATCAAGCTGTTCTTGGCGATCTTTGAGTATAATGTTTTTTTTCTTACCATTTTTAAAGGTCAATTGAAGTGCGTAATGTTCTTTTTGAGGTAACGTAATTAATAAGGCAATTAGAATAAGGATCAGTCCTGCTAAGTCAAAGTAATTTGAAGCACTAAATAGGACATTGACATCTATTACTTGTGTGAAATGCCCTGCTCTAATTTTCCCTAATAAAATACAGAAAATCCCCACGACAGCTAACGCCAAGTTCAATGTTTGGTCAGGCTTACCAATAAGAGCCTCGCCCCTCTTTAACTCATTTATTCGATATTTTCTATGATGGACTCTAATAAATTCGTCTGCTACTTTAATTTTTTTATCGTCACTTTCGTAATAAATGATTTCACTCATCTTCTCCACCGTCCAATACGTTCGTTAAAAAATTATATGAGAAGGTGGACAAACTTATGTTACATCTCCATAGAGAATTTTTTCTAGCCAATTAGTCATTAGCAACGTATGATAGAATTATCGTATTTTTTAGAAAATTAGGTGATCCAATTATGAAAGAAATCGCACTAGGTATTTTGGCTTCGATGTTTTTTTCGGTGACATTTATTTTAAATCGATCAATGGAATTGTCTGGTGGTAGCTGGTTGTGGAGTTCATCATTACGTTTTTTCTTCATGGTACCGTTCCTCTTTTTCATTGTGTTATTGCGAAAAAACATCAGGCCGTTATTTCAAGAAATGATGAAAAAACCTATCCAGTGGCTAGTATGGAGTTTTACTGGATTTGTCCTTTTTTACGGTTCTATTACTTTTGCTGCAGCATATGGTCCAGGTTGGTTAGTTGCTGGAACTTGGCAAATTACAATCGTTGCTGGAATTTTATTAGGACCTTTATTTTTTGAAGAGAACGGGGACGGAAAAGTTAGAAAGAAAATCCCTGTTCGGGCCCTTTTGATTTCTTCGTTTATTTTAATTGGTGTTGTCTTAATTCAATTTCAAAACATAGCCGGTGTAACATTAAATTCGCTGCTCATTGGGGTACTCCCGGTTCTTGTTGCTGCAATTTCATACCCATTAGGTAATCGCAAAATGATGGAGGTCTGCGGTAGCAGATTAGACACGTTTCAACGGATTTTCGGAATGACCTTGGCATGTCTTCCATTTTGGGTAATTATTGGCGGGATTGGCTATGTTCAAGTTGGCCTACCGTCAACTGATCAAGTCTTACAAGCCTTAATAGTCGCAATTAGTTCAGGCATTATCGCAACCACCCTTTTTTTCCTAGCAACGAACCGTGTTCGCGATGACCATAGTAAATTAGCTTCAGTTGAAGCAACGCAATCAACTCAAGTATTTTTTGTGATCATTGGTGAAGTGTTGCTTCTTTCAAGTCCATTACCAAACACCGTTGCGACAGCAGGGCTATCCATTATTATAGTAGGTATGCTGCTTCATAGCTATTATTCTAAAAAAGCAATTCCACCGCGTGAAAATACTCGCCTTTCGAATGTAACCTAGTTATACTGACATTTCTGAAAATTTAATCTTTTAAAAAAACACTTGCAAATTCTCATAAAAGTTATATAATCATAATTGTTATAAAATTCTGTTATAAAATAAAATCAATGACGAGAATAGTAAGAGTAACACTAAACATCAGAGAATTGACGGTTGGTGCGAGTCAATGTTTAGCTACTTCTGAAAATCATCTCCGAGATGCAAAGTTGAAACCAAGTAAGCTTTGCCGGGATTTTCCGCCGTTACATTGGAACACGTATGATTGTACGTTGATGGAGCGCCGTTTAAAATGGATTTCTATTCATTTTACGGAACTAGGGTGGTATCGCGATTAAACTCGTCCCTTTTTAGGGATGAGTTTTTATTTTTTCAGAAAAAAAACGATAGGGAAAACATTTAGGAGGAAGAACGATGAAAACGAAAGACACTTTATTTATTGGACTTATGTTATTTGCATTATTTTTTGGAGCTGGAAATTTAATATATCCGCCATTTTTAGGAATGGAAGCAGGCTCCTCATTTTGGTTAGCGATAAGTGGTTTTATTCTGACTGGAGTCGGTTTACCAATCTTAGCAATAGCTGCAATTGCTATGGTAAAGGGTGGTGCCGAAGGCTTAGCAAGTAGAGTCCATCCACTATTTAGTTTTGTGTTTATCTCAATTGTCTATCTAGCTATCGGTCCGTTATTTGCAATTCCGCGAGGGGCAACAGTCGCATATGAAATGGGGCTAAAGCCGTTTGTGCTTGGTGGTCCAATTGAGTCTATCGGCTTGCTGTTATTTTCAATCACATTTTTTGCAGTCGTATATGCCTTAAGCTTAAACCCTACAAAGATAGTTGATCGTGTTGGCCAATGGTTAACACCTGCGTTATTACTAGCAATCGTTAGCTTAGCTGTAGCAAGCTACTTTAATCTTGAAGCTTCTTCTTATGAGCCAAGTAACAAATATCTTTCTGTTCCGTTTTTTACAGGATTTCTTGAGGGCTACTTAACGATGGATACCATCGCTTCACTAGCATTTGGACTAATTGTAATTAATGCCCTCAAAGAAAAAGGAATTAGTAACCCTAAAGATTTAATGAAACATTCTATAATTGCAGGGTTAATAGCTGGTGCTGGTTTAGCTTTTGTATATGTCGCTATCGGAATGATGGGAGTGAAAATGGTCAGCTACGGTACATTCGAAAATGGTAGTGCTATTCTTTCAAATGGTGCAGAACTTCTTTTTGGTTCAAGCGGAAAATTATTACTTGGCTTTATTGTTCTTCTTGCTTGTTTAACCACATGTATTGGATTAACGATCGCTTGTAGCCAGTACGTAACAAAAAAGACGACAAAAATTGGCTACAAAACTACTGTTACGATTATCGTACTCTTTAGTTTATTTGTTTCTAATCTTGGTTTAAATCAGATTATTTCACTATCAATACCGATTCTTGTTATGGTTTATCCAATCACGATTGTTTTAGTCACATTAGCATTTTTGCATAGATTGTTCAATGGAAAACAAATGGTCTATTGCGGTGCTATCTTGTTCACTGGTTTAGTTAGTATTTTTGAAGGTTTAATCATGTATGTAAAGAAGATTAGTTATCTAGATACCCTTTTACCTTACCTAGAAAACGTATTTGCTCAATTGCTATTCTCCGATCTAGGCTTAGCATGGCTAATCCCCGCTTTCGTCGGTGGAATTTTAGGTTATTGCTTAGATTATCTCATTACAAATAGAAATAAAGTTGCGAAAGATACTAATTCAAAAAAGATAGCATAACGGACGAAAGAGGAATGAAACTCATTCCTCTTTTTGTATTAAACCTATCTCAAAGCCTCTCTCCCTCAAGCCATTAATAAGAATTGGTAGGATCTTTACTGTCTGCTTTGTTTCATGTAAGAGAATGATCGATCCGTCCATCGCATGATCAACAACATTAGAAACGATCTTCTCAGGTATCCTTTTATTCTCCCAATCATAAGACGAAATTTCCCACATCATTGGTATTAAACCTAATTCCGTCAAAATCAACATTGTATTTTCGTTATATTGACCAAACGGTGGTCGAAAAAAACGAACTTCTTCCCTAGTAATCCGCTCGATCTTCTCAACACTCCCCTTTATTTGTTTGAACTGTTCACCATAAGACAACTTAGTCAAATTCTTATGATTTTCGCTATGCGAACCAATGATATGCCCATCTTCTATTACCTTTTCCCATGGCCTTAACGGATATAACAATTTAGATTGCCAAAAAAAGTAGGCTTGGACGCCTTTTTCTTTTAATATATTTAGAATTTCTGGTAGCTGGCGACTAGGTCCATCGTCAAAAGTCAATACGACTCTTTTTTCAAAAATGCCCAATTGTTGAATATTTTTTAACCACCGTTGATCTTTTAGATCGTACACGATCTCTCCCTTTACAACTCACGGACAGTTCATGTGACACACTCCTTTTTTGTCCCCCTATTGTCTCCATTACCAATGACAATAGTATCATTATCAACCAACCTATTGACTTCTCCGATTAATCTTATAGAACCAATATTAGTCTTAGTTTCAGAGGAAGCATAAAGTTTAAGATTATCACCCAAAAAAATTCCTGAGGAACTTGTAATACTATTTACTTCTATATTCTCAAATTTTACATTTACATCATTCACCAAAATTCCCCCTACAATAATCTTTGGCATTCTATTCAGATGGTTTTAAGCTGTGCTTCCCTAACATCAAGGTGCACAATCCTCTTCAGTTTTTCTTAGCTTTTCTTCTATTAACTCTTTTACCCAGTCGGGAATATCTTCATCTAGGGCTGACTTCGTTATCATATCAATGATATTAGAATCAGTTAAAATTGAGCGTAATCCTTCAAGAGTATTATGATCACCAGTGATTGATCCAAATCCTTGATTATGTTTTTTATTGCTCTGAAAATTACTTGGAAAGTTATTTCCCATGTTTACACATGAGGCACCTTCAATTGTACCGATACGGATCGTTCCGATCGTAAAGTTCGGAGAAAATGAGGACATACTCTCACTCCTTTAAACTGTATCTTTATTTCTAACATCAATGATTATACTTTTATTGTGAGCTAATTGATTGTAATTACCAGACACCGCTCCTTGCCCTTCGTTTATTATTATAGTTGCTTTTACATTAATCTGTGTATTCCTCCCACTATTCACATCCGAAGTTTCCGAGATTGTACCTACTTTCATAGTTTGAAAACGGATCGTTGCCAAAGTACTCACCCCTACCCATTATTTTTGCTGCTTCTGGAACATTCTTTTTTAATATATGCTCGTTTGTTTCCAAAAATATTACTAATAAAATTCAGCTTAAACAAATACATTAATATTGAGATGAAAAAAGGGGTGTTATTATGTTTGAAGAAGGAGAAAAACCACTAACTTCTTACAAAGACCTAATCGAAGAACTAACGAAAAATGAGAAAATACAAGAAAGAAAGAACATAACAATTAATATAAATATAAAAGAAATTAAAGAGATCAATGTCCAGGAGTTTAAGTTAGACGAGCTATCTTATCGTCTTGATCATCTTGATATTAAAGATTTAAATGGTGCGCTAAATTTAGGTAATAATTTCGGTGGACGAGTTATTAGCGGTAAATATGATCCAAAAACAAATACAGCATTCTCTGTGACCGTGAATGGAAAAAAAGTACCCTTTCAAGTTACTGAGTATTATACGTAAAAAAACTGCTCCTCTATTTTCCGATAGAAGAAGCAGTTTTTATCTATTGTTCAATTATTCACATAGTTTCTTTTAAAAAAAGGACCTTATTTTGCCGCGATAATGTTTAAGCTTCTTAGGTGTTTCACGATGAAACTTGAGCTTAGGGCCACTGCACAAACGACTACTGAAAATAACGTTCCGACATTTTGAAAATTACCTGCATAGAGGTTAACGATTACACCTAAAGATGATGGCAATACAATCAATGCTGCGAAAACTGAAAGATATGAAATTAAGAATGCAAAAATCCCCTCAAAAACTAGACTAACTTTTCTCATAATCTAACCACTCCCCTGATTTAGTAATGTTACTGTTCTCTTACTATTACTATATCACAGTTGTTTTTTGTGGGAACTGATACATTTGTCTAGGTTTCGTCAGCTTTTTGAATGAATTGTGAACTTTTTCACAAATAAAAAAAAGTAGCACAGCTACTTTGACGATGAGACTTTAACAAAATAAAGTTGAGCGATACTTCGAGATACTTTCACCTATTTAAAACGTTATTAATTTCTTTTAGTCCAATAAAGCAGTCAGTTCGCTCAACTCATTTTCCGTCAGGTAACGCCAATCACCTATCGGTAAATCCCCAATATTTATATTCATAATTCGTACTCGCTGAAGCCGCTCTACTCTATAACCATGAACTTTACACATTCTCCTAATTTGGCGGTTTAGTCCTTGTGTTAAAATAATCCGAAACTGAAAATCACTAATTTTACTCACATAACATGGCTTCGTTGTTGTATTTAAAATGTCCACACCTGCTGACATCGCTTGAATAAATTCATCTGTTATTAATTTGTCGACAGAAACAAAGTATTCTTTTTCGTGATTGTTCTCTGAGCGGAGAATCTCATTTACGATGTCCCCATCATTCGTCATTAACAGTAGGCCATCAGATTCTTTATCTAGTCGCCCAACTGCAAAAATCCGTTCTGGATAATTTAGATAATCTATTAAATTGCTTTTCACATGTTTATTGGCAGTACATGTAATTCCTGCAGGTTTGTTTAAAATAAGATAGACATTTTCTTTTTTACCTTCAATCGGTTTACCATCTATTAAAACAAGGTCTCCTGGCTCAACTGAATCGCCATGAACGCAAATCGTATCATTAATCGTAATTCTTCCCGCCGCAATTAAACGATCTGTCTCTCTTCTGGAGCAAGCTCCAGTTAAGCTGATATACTTGTTAATTCTCATCATCTAGTACTCATCCTTATTATCGTAAGTAAAATATGCCGTAACAAAATCTGGTTAGTACTACTCAACTAAAAGCACGCCAAAGTTTATCACCCGGTTAATTTTAACATAATTATTTGACTAATTGGACAAGAATTAATTGCTAATTTTTAAGGGCGAATCAATACTCGAGTTCCAATAGGGATTATGCTTGCCAGTTCGTTTACATCTTGATTATACATTCGAATACATCCCTTTGAGACAGCTTTACCGATTGAAGACGGGTCATTTGTGCCGTGAATACCATAATGTTTCTTTGACAAAGACATCCACATCGTCCCAAAAGGTCCACCTGGATTTGGCGCTTTATTTATAACGATAAATTCACCAATTGGCGTTTGATGAAGGATTCTTCCTACTGCAATTGGGTAAGTCTTAACGATTGTATCATTTCTTTTTAGCGTTAACTGGCGTGCGCTAATCGAAACAACGATAGAGTAAGCGATTAAATTCGGGTCAGGTACACCTGGAATAGTAATCTGTTGACCTACGTAGATTACATTTGGATTGCTTATTTGATTTTCGGAAATGATTGTTTGAATCGGAATTCGGTAATCTTCAGAAATGGACATAAGCGTTTCGCCTTGCTTAACCGTGTGTTTATGGTTCATCATCGGACCTCCAATATTTAAAAGATGTTATACTATATGACACAATTAGCTTGGAGGCGCTTTTTTTTACCAATTGATTTAAACATGAAAATATCATTCTAGAAGATGTCGGTTAACCTCCTTAAAAAAGCCTTAAAATAAAAATACGAAAGCCCATTCCTATGCGGTTCTGTATCACATAAACATTCCTTAACATAATTTGTACTATAACCTAAGAAAGGGGTGTTTGTATGGGGTATTACGGTGCACCTGTTTATCCTACCACACCATATTTTGATCCATGTTGTTCCCCTCCATTCCCGGCTTACGGTCCAGCCTATCCACCAGTTAGGCATGGTTCAGGTTTCGGGTTTGCGCTCATTGTTGTCGTCGTGATTTTATTAATCATTTTAGGTGCGGTCTATTATTACCAGACTCCAAGAGCATAGCAATTGAAGAAAAGCAAGGAATACCACCACTTTGGAAGGCGGTACCCTTGCTTTTTTTAGTCATAAAAATGACTATGGTCATTGCGTTTCTTTTTGTAGGCATGACACGCATCACAGGTTGGAAAACGAAAATCCCATGGTAATATCTTGCCACAGCTTTTACATTTCTTCGTTAACGTCTTAACATCCGTTTTCAGACGTTCATAAACATAGTCACTAATTTCCGTTCGTAACCTTTCCCAGTAAATAGCTTCTGTCCCTCGTCCTAATCGATATAAAAATAATAAATGGAGCCCTAGTGCTTTATAAGAAAGCTCTAACTCCTCAAGCGTACCTTTTTTTACGATTGGTTCTGGAATATCCTTTCCTTTAACAATCGCAAACATTGTATCGCGCCATTGCTTAATTAGTTCGGGATCCTTTTTTGAAAACGGTAAGTGTAAAAATCCGTATAAATCCATCATCGAAAGACGTCCCTCTACTTCGGTATCGCGTATTGTCGCGTAAAGCTCGCGTTCTTCAGAAAGTGAGGCTTTCTTTGTTCCTTTTGGGCTTTCAAACTTATACCACAGTTCAAAAAACTTACTAAGATCACGATAATATTTTTGAAATCGTTCAAAGATCGCATTTGTTGGCGCAATCGCAAATTGTGAAATGAGGACATCTTCTTGCTCCAACAATCGTTCCATCGTTCTAATATCACCCGTAAATGCTACCTTCCCAACATCGTAAATCCCTTTACGACCAGCTCGACCAGCAATTTGTTTTATTTCTTGTGATGTTAAGCGACGTCGGCGTGTACCATCAAACTTTTCATTTTCTAAAAAAACAATGCGACGGATTGGCAGATTTAAGCCCATACCTATAGCATCTGTAGCTACGATCACGGTCGATTCCCGTTTATTAAATCGCTCAATTTGTTTTTGTCGTGTTTCAGGCGGCATACTTCCATAAATCATACTAACAGAGTGACCATCGTTTTCTAGCCTTGAAGCAGTCTCAAGTACCCTTCTTCTTGAAAAACAGACAAGCGCATCACCTTTTTTTGTATGCTTAATATTGAATTCCTTTTTCTCCACTACAAGAGGAATGTCACGATAATATTCATGGATTTCTATTTTTGAGTCACCTAAAAGCTGAATAATCATCTCCCTAGAGTTCCAACTTCCGATAATGTGGACTTCACTTGCATTAGCCTTCGTTATAGCTTTGTACCAAGAGAAGCCTCGGTCTTTATCGGCAATCATTTGCGCTTCATCGATGACAACAATGTCAAAAAATGATTTCTCGTGGAACATTTCTACGGTACAGGAGAGATGCCTAGCTCCTTCAACCTCTTTCTCTTCTTCACCGGTTTTAAGTCCACAAGGAACTCCTTCTTTGTTTAACTTTTCATATACTTCAAGAGCTAACAGTCGTAGTGGTGCTAAATAGAGACCTGTTTTTGCTTGTTTCATTTTTTTTAAGGCTTGATGGGTTTTCCCAGTATTGGTTTCACCAATATGAAGAACGTAGCGAATATTGCGACCAGTCGAAGGGTTATATTCTCGACCAAAAATATCATCGAGCATTCGCGCTTCCTCAGCTTTACGGCGCTCGATTTCAGCTAACTCTTCCTGTTTTCTCCGTTCCCTTCCTTGCAAATCTTCTTCATAGATTTGTTGATGGAGTTTTATTTCAAAAGGAATCGTAGCTAGTCTTAATAAATCCTCTAGATACTCTTCTTTCAATTCTAAAAAATAGTCTGAGTGTATAGCGTTGACGTAATCAATCAAAATTTCATGTATTCGCTTGGCAGTCAACTCTTCTCCGATTACTTCGTGATATTGCTTTAGAACTGTAGGTGCTAATTTATCTAAAATCCAATTTGGGACAAGATTCCCTACATATTTTTCAAGAATCACATTGTATCGCGCTTGGTACGTTTCATATTCCCATTGATACATCTTATGAACTGAACCGGTTAGTTCATGAAAGAACGTTTCCATTGTCGTATACTTCGACTTATCAAACTTTCCTTGCTCGACTAACTTTTCTTCAAGCATATAAGGTTCATCGACTGTCGAATATTTCGGATTATCATTAATATCTTTAGCTAACTTAGAGGCTACATAATTCCGAACAAACAAGTAAATGGTGTCATATTCTTCGTCAATTGTAATTGATGCCGTATTTTCAATCTCATTGTAAAGCAATCGCTTTTTCTCTGCTCTCCGCTCGTCTTCTACTCGTTTCAAGAAATTTGCCCTAGCTAGTGGGTATCGTTCGTCCCATTCTTCCTTGTCGTTCAAAAACTGTGCGTTCAACCATTGTATGACATCAAATGCTGGAACTAACATCATTTCATTCCGAAATAATTTGTTAATCAGCTTTTTATCAACGGCCTCTACCTCATAACCCTTTTCACTAAGGAACCGCTTTTTTTCTTTTCGCGGAACATCATTATTTGTTAAATTCAACCAAATACTAAACCAAATTTGACCTAAATATTGAAAACGTTCTTTCACATATTCGTCGTACCCTAGTGGTTCTGTTTTCACCTCAAGAAAACGATCTATATCTTCATACACTTTTAGTTTCGTATGTTCCACTGCTTGCGGATATAATCTATCTAATCTTTCCATTCTATTCCTCTCCCTTCCATGTGATATTCCAAGTGTGTTTAGAGGGAACTTAATCCTTATCTTAGTTTATTTAGTTTTCACATTAACATATTATTTATGTCATATCACAATTAGTGCTGTCGCCCATTTTATCGCCTAATCCTCAAATAACTAATACCGACATAGATTAAAATGCATATGCTGTATTATCTTCATCGGAAGGTGGTGTTGTTAATGTACGGATATGGATATGGTGCTGGTGCTGGTGCTGGGTGCTTTACTGGTGCTCCTGTTGCTCCTGTTGCTGGGTATGGCCGCGGTTTCGCTTTAATCGTTGTGCTATTCATCTTGTTAGTGATTATTGGGACTGCTTGGGTAACACCAGGTGTCTAATCACTAAAGCAGAAAAAAAGATTACACTGTTCTCTTGAGAGTTGTCTTTTCCAAGAGGATAAAGAAGGCTGTCCCATACGTATGTTGTACTCAATCTATGTCTAGTAGATGAGGTACTGACAATGCTTTTGGGCAGCCTATTTATAGTTTATGACAATCTTTTTACTTCTCTTACTCAATTTATTCGACAATACCGTTTGATATCCTTTTTAATTTTTGACAGCAGTTTACTGTGAGATTTTTTGTAAAAATGGGTTAATAAAATTAAAATAAGGGAACTTTTTAACAGAGGTAAATCTTTTTAAAAATTAAATTTAGCGATAAACATGTAAAAACAACGCAAGTATGAGATAATAAAGATAACTTTATTAGAAAGTAGGTAACTAAATTGAAAAGTAAAAATAAATTTCAAGAAAACGAAAAAGTAACGCTGAAAGTGACTGGAGAAACGGTTACGATCAGTAAATTTAGTTACGTCCCAAATATGAAACGATACTCGTATACGATTAAAGAGAACCCACAAACATTTTATTTTGAAGAAGAACTGGCACAACTAACTACATAAAAATTTGCTAATTGCACATTCTTGTAGGATTAGACCTTAGTTTTTTTCCTCTTACCTAGAAAAAACTTCACTTATCGTTACATGATTTACATACGAAGCTTGTTTTTTTGTTCTCCCTTAATCGTAATTCCCAGTAATCTTTCTTAAAGACGAAGAAAGGACTCCCCACAATGGGAGTCCTTTTTAGGTAATTATTAAAAAATCTTAGCGATAGGCGGTAATACGATGAAAAACGATGTAGTTGAAAACTATCAACGCGATGAAGAGATGATGATATTAATTTTTGCTCAATGGTGTATTAATCATGATTTAAATCCAGTTGAGATCTACGAGCGAGCATATCCACAGCAAAAAGCAAATGACGCTTTAAAAAACGCGATGGAAAACACAGTTCCAAAAGAAGAATCCAATTACATTCCTACTGAAACACTGCTAGCCGTTTTATCAATGTTCGGGAATGAAGAACTGGCTTTTATCTGCAGTGAAATGAAGAAAAACTAGCTAGGTGCCTGGCACCCAGCTCTTTTTTCTTGTCAGCATTCGATACCCCAATAAAATCGCCCACACCTCACCATCTTTAATGAATAGAGGAATGGATTGTTGATTTATATCAATGACTAGCGTCTCCTCGTTACTTGCCCGTAGTGAATATTTTTCTTCATTCATTTCTAACATGATCTGGCCATTTTCTAAAAATATCGTTGCCTTACCTCCTTCAGATGAATCATACGTTCCTAGTACTTTAATGACCCGTTCTGGAGACATATCATATGAAGGCTCAATGCTTCGCTGTTTATTCATCGGCAACCCAATAGCAGTATTCACTGCACCTAACCAAATCTCATCGACAGGAATATTTGAGACATTACATAAGACAGAGACAATAAGCTTTTGTTCTGGAATAAAGCCAAAGTGCGCGGAAACGCCCGGCTGCCCGCCACCATGTTCAATTAACGTAGAGTTATTATAGTTAGGGGTGACTTGCAAGCCATATCCATAATAGGTATTATTTCTTATTTTAAAGGGGTTCTCCCACATTTTTTTGACCTTTTCAGTTGAGATTATTGTCCCTCCATCACCGAGAAAAACTTTTCCAAAATCGATTAAATCCAAAACAGAGGATCTAATTCCACCACCGATTTCATAATTGCCTAGCATTGGCCATGGTTTCTCCTCAAGTTGCCCTGTTCTTTTATTGTAATCGTATGGAATTGATACGTTTTCGTATTTACCTAACTCATCAATACTTAAGGTAGATCGATACATCTTCAACGGATTTAAGATGGCTTCTGTTATATGTCTACGAAATAGTTTCCCGGTGTATTTTTCGATAATCGCTCCTAAAAGTAAAAACGTGTCATTACAATAACTAAAATATTCACCAGGCACACCAATTTTTTCAAACTCTTTCTCGGATAAGTATGCAACGTGGTGCTTTAGTTTTTTTAACTCCTCCCTACGAAACATTGGTGCGAGTCCAGTAGTGTGGTTTAGTAGATGCCATATTTTAATTTGGCTCATGTCTTCGACACCTAGTAAGTTAAATTCAGGTATATGTTTAATTACAGGATCTTCTACTGAGAGGAGTCCTTCCTCCTCTAGCTTCATAATTGCTAATCCTGTAAATGACTTCGTAATCGAAGCAATTCCAAAAATCGTTTCAGGTGTGACTGGCTTTTTGGTAATCATATCACGATAACCAAATCCATTTTTATAAATAACTTTCCCTTTGTGATAAACAGCTATTGCACACCCTGGTATATGACTTTGTTTCACTTTTTCTCTTAAATACTCCTCAAAATGTTTCCAATTCAAATCACTCAAACATACGCCCCCCTAAGATTGATTTCTTGTAAATTACTTTCTCTAACTATAGCTGAAAATCCTTTTTTTGATATGTTCCAGTTTGGAGCTTGAGTCGCTTGCTCAAAGTCTATTTAAACAATAAAAAAGACGTAAGCATAACGACTTCTTACGTCTCTAGAGCGAAAGTCTAGCGTATTATAGAGGCATTGCCAGTTGAAACTAACTTACCGCTTCGGTGCATGAGGCGGAGCCTCCATCCATCCCTTTTCAATTAGAAGTTGTGCACCCTCATCTGAATACTTTACGACCTCAGCTGCCAACTTCGTAAATGTCATACCAATATCTCTTCTAGCTGACATAGATGTTGCAATCCCATAATTACTAATGCCTTGAGCATTCAAAAGAACAATAAAATTTAACATGACTTTTTCTGAAAATGGGGCTTCCGTCGATGTTGTAATCCCTGAATTCCAAGTTGAAGGAATAGCTAGTTCCTCTTTCTTTAACATGTCCGTAAACACATCTATATGCTTAGCTGCGATTTCTTTTCCTTTTACAAAATAGTCTTTAATGTCATTTGTTTTGGTTACTTGAATAAAACTATTTATGATGCTTATTCCAAGTGAGTTAGTCATCTGATTGTAGAATGCACCTGCTATTTCAACTCCCAATAACGGCCGAGTATCACCAAACCAACCGTTTAAGAAACTCTCTTTTTGAACAAACTCAACAGCGTTAGGAGTTGGTATATATGGTGCTCTTATCCATAACCCTTTATTTAATAATAGCTTTCTAGCATCGTTTAGTATTGTTAGGGAGTCCGAGATAAGCTGATTTAAAAATGTAAAGACATCTTCTCTAGCTATTGTATTAATTGCAATCGAACCGAAGTTTATATTTCCCTTCGCAATAAACCATTGATAGTAAAGAATAAATGGATCGGTGTATAATCGTTCGTTTGTTTCGTTTAGATCACTTTCTGAAAAGCCAATCGGTATTGGTATTGCATCTTTCTCGAAAATCCCTCTTAATTCAGTTAAATATTTCTTACATTTTTCTAAATTTTGACTATTAATTTGTTTAATCTCATCATCTTCCACAATCGAGTCAAAATATTTCAAAAAGCAGTAGTTCATACACTGGGCTTGATATGTATTCCATAGATATCCTATTTCAGTAGCAGTTAAATCCATTTGAGTTTTGTCCACTATATCACCTTCTATTTTATTTGTTAGGCTATTTTTCCCCCAAAGGTTAGATTTTATGATTAAGATCGGCCTTTAGTTTTATCCTCAAAGTAATTTAAAGGGACATTGAACTGCTTAAACTAAAAAACACACAAATCAGCGTGATTCGTGTGCGGAAGGTTCCAGTTAAACTAGATCAAGGTTTATTAATTATTCCTCAACAACGGAGCGAAGATTGTTATTAAAAAGTCCATCCCAGCCGAGATCCATCGTATTTCTAATTTGTAGGTTTGTCATATCTGGTCCAGGACCTTGAACCTTTTCGTCAGGTTCTCCCCATCCTGAATGAACAAGCGTCAGTTCTGTTTTGTCACCTAAATCTTTTAGATCAAAGGAGACATTCCAACCTGCTTCGCCCCATGTAATGACCACTTGCTTAGGTTCCTCTATCTTTAATACCTTACAAGAAGTTGGACCAAATGGAGAGTGGATCGTAAACTCAAACCCTTCCTCTGGTTGAAAATCATTTGGCATAAACCAAGAGTTTATCCCTTTAGAAGTTGCAACTGCCGCCCAAACCTTTTGAATTGGTGCATTTAATACTAAGTTTTTACGAATATCCGGTGTACCCATGTCAACTACCTCCACAAACATAATTATGTAAAAAGTCATTTCGTTTACACTGTACGAAATTTCTCAGGTCGCTGTCAACTTAATCTGTTTTTATACTCAAACTAATCATAAACAGGCGGTTGTCCCAAGAGCTAAGTAACAGTAGCCACAGGTACTATATATCAAGCTAAAAAAATAAAGGTACCCAAACGAGGTGAACTGACACTATTGAGACAACCTTTTTAGCTTTACTCGATTTTTCTACTCTCATTCACTTTAGCATCTTTACTGGTCTCTAATTGATTTTTGTATTCAACCAGTTCAATTTCACAACCCGAGCCTATTTTAATCTTGTTACCACGTACAACCTTTGCCTTCGTGTATTCTAATTCGACGACGTCTCCTTCAATAATCTCCGCTGTTAAATCTCTAGATAATATTTTGAAAAATTTATCTAATCCAAGTGAGGGACCTATCGATTTCTTTACATTAATCATTTCTCCACCGATCTCTTTTGCATAACACCTACCATGTAAGCTAACCAAAATTTTGTCTGCGTTAAGAAGCCCGTCAATCGTAAAGCTTCCTTGAAAATTTGCTTCTTCTGCTTCGCAATCTGCGCCGATATCGATCGTGCCTTCTACTAGCATTTTTTCCCCTTTTACCCCCCCAGTAACTTTACTAGCACCTTTTGAGATAAGGTAATCAAATGTCAAATCACCTTCTACTCTCGAACTACCAGAAAAGCTTACTCGTTCAGAAGTGAGGTTTCCAATAAATTTGGTGCTTCCATTTACGTTAGTTGTTTTTGATTTTACATTTCCTTCTACCTTACTTGATCCATTACACTCTAGGCTTTGACATTCGATATCACCGTTTACTTTTCCATTCCCATTTAATTTTACATTCGTAAACGTCCCACCCGCTGTACTTCCATTTCCAGAAATAATTAGATCACCAATCTTTTGCGCTTCCATCATTTTCTCACCTCATTAGATTATTTTTCTACTATCGAACAAATTCTTCTTAAGGGATATTGGGTTTGACCTCGTTCTCTAGACTTTTCTATAAATACTAAATAGCCAACTTTTTAGCTTCCTTGCCTATTGATCTAAATTTGAGTGCTAACTTCCCACATGAATTTTCTTTTTTAAACTTTCAATTGCCGCACTAATCGAGAATTTGACTGCGATCTTCGCTGTTTTTTCTAGGTGAATTTCTTCACCACTTGCTATTAAAAGAGCGATGGCGATCCCCATTTTCCTCATGACGAAGAGCTCACAGCTCTTTTGTTGAAATTTCGGATAATGATCAACTAACGTTTGTAAAATTTGTTTCCCTTCATCAAAACCTATTTCACCACTTTGTAACAGTTCATCAAGAACATAAACATAAAGAATAACATCAAATGAGTATTCGCTTAGGTCGCCAACCGTTTCTATAAAAACACTCAAGGAAGTAATTGAAACAATGTTACGTTTCATTAACTCCTCTTTAGATAAAGTAAGATCTGTTGGGCTGTCAGAAAACATATCGGCTAGTTCATCTAATGAGAGATCATCCTTTAAATTAATAATTTTTTCAATTCTTTCTAGGATTTTCTCCCTTGGGAAAAACGTTTCCTGTCCAGTAAATGTTGATTTACGAACGAACCACTCTTCAGGAACTAGATTTTTTCGCTTCCAACGGTATAACTGTCCATATGAAATCCCTGTTTCATTTAACAAGTCTTTTTTTGAAATTAAGTGTTCAACCATTTCTTCACCTCCAGAAGTTCGTTTTGTTAAAACCAATGTAACATAACACTGTTACGATGTAAAGAGTGAATAACACAACGTAACTAAAGTTTACGTATAACTAGCGTTACCGGTATTCTAAGAAAATTAATATTGCCCCTTCTCGTTATGTTCTGTAACTTTATCTCCTTAATATTATAGAAGTAGAAGTTCATTTACGAAGGAGTTGACACCAATGTATTATCCTCATTTCCAAGCGAAACGTTTAAAGGTTTCTGGTGAAGGCAACATTTCCGTTGCCCCAGATCAAGTTAACATTACAATTGGAGCAATTACAGAAAAAAAGAGCCTACAACAAGCTCAAGAGGAAAATGCAAGGATCATTTCAAATGTAATTGCAGCGCTTGTCGAACTCGGAATCCCAAAAGATCAAATTCAAACCGTGATTTACCGGATTGACACTATGTACGATTACCAGGATGGCAGGCAAATCTTCCGAGGCTACCAGGTCACTCATCAGTTGCTAGTCAAAATTAATCAAATTGAACTAACTGGTCAAGTCGTTGATCTTGCTGTGAGTCAAGGCGCTAACTCTGTCTCCAATATTGAATTTACGGTTGTTCATCCAGAAGCTTATTATAATGAGGCCTTAAAGATAGCCTTACAAAATGCTTATCAGAAGGCGCTAACATTAACTTCACAGTTACCTGTTAATCTAAACCCGGTCCCTTATAAAATCGAGGATTTTTCGCAAGTCATTTCACCTCCAGTACCATTGGCGACTACAATGCTGGCAAAGGCTGAAGCAACACCGATTCAGCCTGGCGAAATTACAATAACAGCGACGATTATTGCTCATTACTTTTACTGTTAACATTTAATTCCCTCCCTCCTTTCTGCATTCTTTTACATAAACTCTGCTCTTTTATCAGAAAATATAAGAATGAAAAAGGGGGGAATGTATTGAAGACGAAGTCTAAAGAACAGCAAGAAAAACCCTTGCAGTGGTGGCAACTGTCTTTATTAGGGGTTGCTTGTACAATTGGGACAGGCTTCTTCTTAGGTTCAAGTATTGCTATTAATATGGCAGGATATTCTGTCCTACTATCGTACGCTCTAGCTGGTTTAGGAACTTATTTTGTCTATGAAGCATTAGCAAAAATGATGATTGCCGATCCACAAAAAGGCTCATTTCGTACATATGCTAAAAAAGCTTACGGACGTTGGGCTGGTTTTAGTAGTGGTTGGGTTTACTTTCTTTCCGAAATGCTTATTATGGGGAGTCAAATGACGGCCTTATCAATCTTTACGAAATTTTGGTTTCCAAATATCCCTTTATGGGTTTTTGCAAGTGGATATGCCGCTTTAGGGCTACTTGTCATCTTGGCAGGACCTAGTGGTTTTGACAGAGTTGAAAACTTATTAGCCGTCCTTAAACTGGCAGCGATCGTAATGTTTATTATTTTAGCCATCGTTGCTTTATTCGGCGTATTTGGCGGTGCTGATGCCGAGGTCACCGTCCCAAGAACGTATGATGGGATTTTCCCAAATGGAATTCGTGGTTTTTTACCGTCGTTAATTTTCGGATTTTACGGGTTTGGTGGGATTGAGATTGTCGGGCTTTTAGCGATCCGCTTAACGAATATGAATGATGCCACGAAAGCGGGAAAAGTCATGCTTTTTTCGCTAACAGGACTTTATGTCGCTTCCATTGGGCTAGCTTTACTTATGGTTTCGGTCAATAAAATTAAAACCGACACGAGTCCATTCGTCACATCATTAGCGAATTACAATGTCCCTTATGTTACTGATATTTTTAACGGCGTTTTTATCATCGCAGGCTTTTCAACGATGGTTGCTTCCTTATTCGCAGTCATTCGAATTTTAGTAACCTTAGCTGAAGATGAAGATGCACCGGCAGGATTAGCAAAAAGAGTGAAAAACAATAAAATTGCTATTAATGCAATTTTATTAACTACTGCCGGGATCATCGTTTCGATCATCTTGGCGATCATTATGCCAGGGCGTATTTATGAATACATTACAACTGCTGCAGGATTAATGCTTCTCTACAATTGGTTATTTATCATCGGCTCTTATGGTAAAATCCACGAGCTAACAACTCTCGATAACGTCAAACGTTTTCTAGGATTTGCCCTTGTCATGTTCGCTGTTTTTGGAACGCTATTCCATAGTATAAGCCGTCCAGGTTTTTTTGTTAGTGTCGCCTTTGTTTTGATCATCCTAATTGTGACCTTGTTCATGAAACAACATTGGAAGAAACCGAAGAAGCCTAAGATGCCTTCTGTTTTTACGAAAATAAAACAGTAGCAGCCTGAATGCCAAAGTAAACACCAAAACCGATCAGCGACAATCCAGATAGAACAGAAATAGTAACGAGAAAACGACTCGTCAAAAATTTTCGTAAACTACTCGAAAGCGTTGCCATCGTAATGTCCCAAACGGTAATTCCTAAAAAGATTGCTCCCGTATAAAGTAGGACAGTACTTAAATCATTGGTTGTTACGGTTTTTGCTAAAATAGAGCCGAAAATTCCTAGCCAAAAAAGAATAGTTAATGGATTAAATAAGGAAATAAAAAATCCTGATAAGAAGGACTTAGAATAAGACTCTTTACTTCGTTCAGCTGGAGTTAAGTTTGCTGCTTCCTTTGCACCAAGGATGCTTTCAAACCCAGTATAAACAAGGACAAAAAAACCAAACAACCAAAGGAACGTTTGCATAAAGGGGATCTCTAGGAAGTGGACAACACCTAAAAATACAAGGAGCATGTAAATGCCGTCCGCAATCGTTGCACCTAAACCTACAAGCCAGGAGTGAAAAAAACCATTTTTTATGCCACGGTCAAGTTGTGCAGCATTTACTGGACCAATTGGTGCTGCTAATGATAAGCCTAAGAAGATATAACCTAAAAAAATACTCATAATAAAAAACATCCTCCAGTCAGTAAAGTTGTTCAGTTAGTCGGACAAACTAACCGCTTGTACATTGTATTCACCGATACAAGCCTTTACGACAAGAGGATGTATTTTCTTTATTTTTGTTCTAATTATTTCTATTCCTTATCTAACTCAATATCAATTTTTTTCCCACCTACAGCTAAGTACATCATCACTTCTAATTCTGGTTTGATTTTCGTTAAGCCTTGTAAATAAGGTTTAACAAGGTCTTTGTAATCTTCACATACACCTTCCTCTTCTAATTGACTAAAAACATACATTTTATCTTCTTCCATCAAAAAAGATAGGTAACCAATCGCTTCATTGCGGTCCGTTACTATATTTAAAACTTGGGCATTTTGATTAATGAATTCTGGCGAAAAATAAATTTGCACCTTTAACTCCCCTTTCTCTCTATAAAATTATTTCACGAATCGCTTTGAATTAAACAACATTGTTTACACAAACTATGAGAGAAGGAGGGATATTCGTGGAAAAGAATGATCATTTCGAAAAAATCTTTGAAGAATATCGGCAAAAGGCAGATCAGATAGACATGAGCCAAGACGATGGGAAAGAGCATATTGTCGCAGTACGCAAAAATGATGATGGTGATTTAATTGCCTTTCAAACAAGCTCAGGTAGGCAACTAGATTATGTGGAGGCACTAAATGACGCCAAGGCTGGCAAGTTAGCCCATGTTGACGTATTTCATAAATATGGTCGCGACATCTTGCGAAGTGAACCTGACGGAATTAAAGAAAATAATTTAGACAATTTACCGGAGTTTTAGGCAACAGCAAAAAGCTGCACCCCAATTGTTGTTTGTATCTAATAATTGGGGTGCAGGCTCAATACACATACTTATTTATTTTCGCTAAGATTTCTACTAAAGATACTTCGTTAAGTTCACCTTCTATGACAAGGTCTTTCGTCAATAAAGGCTGGGAAATTATTGACGAAAAAATTAAATCACCATAAAAGTGCTTATAGTTTCATAGAAAAACTCGGCTCTCTTTTTATCCTAATAAACCTTTTCTAAATAAACTATCCACATCTCATATAACTCCTCTTCTGTGTAGCCAAACGCAGCTTCATAATCTAGTCCGTTCCTAAGTAAAGTCGACACGGCTTCAAGACCAAACTGAGAATCCAAAAATCTCATATACGTATAAGAATATTCATAGCCGCCCATATTACCGAATTTTATCGGATTGTTTGTACGAGTATCTTTAAATGAAGGCGCATAAATTTTATTGATAGAATTAGAGTCAGGTTGTTGCTCTGCCAAATAGACTGCTAATCCTTCATTTATCCATTTAGGTGTTTTCTTGTTAATCTGATAAACTACCGTATGAACATATTCATGAACAGCTGCTAACATCACACTCTCATAAGAATGCATGGGACCTGGATTACTCGGTGATACTAGTAAAACCTGTTCACCTATATTGTCACCAATATACCATTCGGGTGCAATGATCTTGCCGACCATTCCGTATTTCTTTCCGTGTAAAGTACCTTGATCTGGGTATATGTAAACTTCAGTTTTCCCATCGTTTTCAAAATTGAGAGTTCTATCAATATCCGCTTTCTTTGCTTCTAATACCTGCCCTATCTCTAATGCTACTAATCTATCAACTTCCTCGAAATTAAGCAAAAAATGCTCCGTCTCTTCACTAACCATGTCAACTGTTTTTACATTTAACATTGGATAGATTTGGGTAACGGTTAATAAAACAATGATTAAAATAGCATAATACCAATTTTTCCGCATTTGTTCCTATCCGTTCCTCTCTTTTATTTTCTCCATTAGCAATTCACAGTTCCAATTAGTTATCTAAAAACCCCTTAATAATTTCTATATTAACATATATTTTCCATTAATTTGATAAATAAATGTAAATAAGCCTTGGAATATTACCCAAGACTGTTTTTTATAATTTTATGGCTACCATTTCGATATAAACCGCAGCTTCTAGCTAGAAAAACGTTGTAGGCTCGTCCCTTTCTAATAGGATTGACCCTTCATTTTTAGGTGAATTTACGAGACTAGGAACTTGGTAGGTAAACATTTCTTCAGCGGGATATGGTTTGATTATTTCTTGTACCCGAGACTCTTCCATCGTCAAATCAAGCCATGTTTGTTCCTTTTCTCTTGGTATAATAACCGGCATCCGGTCATGAACGTCACGAACAAGTTCATTAGGACTAGTAGTGATAATTGTACATGTATGTAATGGGTTTCCCTCTGTTTTATACGTTTCCCAAAGTCCTGCAAAAGCAAATAAACGATTGTCTTTTAGTGAAATATACATTGGTATTTTTATTTTGCCATCACGTTTCCATTCATAAAATCCATTCGCAAGAATTAAACAACGTCTTTTTTTGAAAGCTTGCTTAAAGCTCGGTTTTTCAGCAACGGTTTCTCCACGAGCATTAATTAATTTATGACCAATTGCAGGATCACTTGCCCAGGGCGGAACTAGTCCCCATTTCAAATAGCCTGCCCTATTTTTCTTACCGTCATGGATAATTGCTAATACTTGCTGACTTGGTGCAATATTGTAGCGTTTCTCATATCCTCTTATTGGAGGATCAAAGTTAAAACGTTCACTAATCGCCTCTACTTCAGCAGTTAACGTAAATCTACCGCACACTGGCACATCACCTCCCCTATTATTACTTCCACTTTACAATGGAGAATGACTGAAATGCAAACGGCAAGAGTCTCAGATTAAACTTATAATAAGTCTGATTACAAAGCAAACTAGTAACCGTTTTGGCTGTTCATTTGGTATACTCTTATAAGCGAGTCCACTATTAGGAGGCCTGTTCTAGTGACCATTTTAATCATCTTAAGTGCTATCATTACTTTTGCAGCATTAGTAGCCACAATTATGATTGCTGTTAAGCCAAACGACAAAAATTACATCAAAACAACAAAAAAGCGAATGATCCGATTATCTTTAATATACGTTATCGTGTTAATTCCCGCACTTCTTTTGACGGTCCTTTATTATCTTTATGGGTAACAAGTGTAGGCATTACTTCGATTGTTTGAAGTAATGCCTAATTCGTTAAAAGCGACTATTTTTACCGCATATATTTGATGATGGAAACCCCTTTAAATATAACCTCTTCCCTATTCAAACGAATCTGCAATCTCAATTAATTCAGTGATCGTATATTTCTCTACAGCTTTTTCTTCAAGATAAATGATAATCCTGTAATTCAACTCACCGTCATCCCAGATCAGAACCTGTATACGATCATCCAAGGTATAAAGTGCCTTAGTACCATCACTCAGTTGTACCTGTTGATATTCTTCCAACGGTAGTTCGTGTTCCAACGGTGGGTCTTCAATTGATCTATCCGACATTATAACGATTTCCATTCTATTTTCTTGGTCACTATAGGAAATATTCAAAAAGGCAGAAGTGTGCTGAACAATTCTACCGTCTATGTCTGTCCACACCGGTTCAAACGGCATTACCGTTGGCTGTTTAATCTCATAAGGGAATTCCTCAATTGTCCTTATTGCGATAGCGCCTGCCATAGCTTGTTGCTGTTGAACATGTTCCATGAAATCTTCAACATCGTTTAATTCATTTGATGTAAAGAAAATCCCCGTGTGGTCAAAACCAATAAACGTTGGGAATTCCTTCACACCGAACGCCTCTACATATTTTGAGTCTGGCATAAATAGCTGAAACTCCTCTAACCTATCAATTGGAACTATCGTCGTCAATTCTTCATAAATCTCAAACTGTTTTTTCAAGCCAGGATCTAAGCTTTCATCTCCTTGCCAATCAGAGTATGGGAACTCCTCAAAGAAAGCAACGAGACGAAACTCGTAAAAATCTGTCGGCTTCAATTCATTGATCGCCGTTTCTTTATCACTCAATTCCGTACCAGGGCTAACTTGCTCATTAGGAAAGAACATTTGAGTTACATACAACCCGCCAATCATCAAGAGTAGCGCGGTCATTGCTAGTGGAATAGCCGATTGAAAAAAACGAACCTTTTTCTTTTTTTGGTTTGAGTCGTTTATATTTCCCATTAACTTTTTGTACATATCTGTTTTCTCCTCCTCATTAAGACCAATATTTTTAAAGCTTTGAAAGGTGCGATCAAGTTCATGTTCAGTGTTATGCTGTTTCATGATTGTATCCCTCCTCTTCCATTTGTTGTTTTAAGGCTGCCAAGCCACGAAATAACGTGTTTTTTACTTTACTTTCGTTCCAGTCTAGTATTTCGGCAGTCTCCTCAATCGTTAGTTCCTTGATTTTTCGTAGAATAATAACCTCCTGATAGGAACGCTTTAACTTTTTTAGCGAGCGATATAAAATCTCTTCCGCTTCGCCTAAAGTCACTAGCTGCTCAGGGCAACGATCCGCCGAGGGATACGTCGTAAATAATTCCACAACATACTGAATCGGCCTACGCTTTCTTTGGAAATCGATCGTCGTATTTCTTGCAATCTTATATAACCAGTTTTTCTCACTAGCCTTCCCCTCAAAACTAGCAATCCCTTTGTGTGCACGAAGAAACGTATCATGCGTCAAATCCTTCGCTTCCGCATCGTCCCCGATCATCATTAGAATAAAGCGATAAATATCATCACTATACAAGCTATACCACTCTTGAATTTTTTCTTTTGCGAACTCCTCTTCCAAAGAAAATCACCTCTCTCTCTTGTTCAGTCCCTCTAAAGACGGATGAACATTTAAAAAGTTTCACTATTTTTTAAAAAAATTTAACTTAGTAGGTGCCAGACACCAAAATTAAACAACAGGTGCCTGGCACCAATCGTTTATTGAGTAAGTTTATGTATTTCACGTGCCATCGATTCTAAAATATAGACAACTGGTACTTGGGTAGTAATATTAGATTCTTCGAAAAATTCCTCTGTGACATAGTAAGGAATGTTGATATCAGAGATTTTTGCGATCGTTGAGAGTTTATTGTTGGTAATACTAATGATCTTACTACCTTCATGTTTAAGTTGATTTAGATGAGCGATCGTGAACTCATTTTCTCCTGAGACTGATAAAGCAATTGTTACACTATGATTGCGAAGTTTCGAGTGAATCGGAAAATGAGGATCTTTAATATACAACGAGAATTTACCTAAACTTGAAAAATATCTTGCACCGTATTCAGCAAGAATACCAGAACTTCCAATCCCTATAAAAATGACGTTCTCTGCTTTTGTAACTAGACTTGCAGCCTCTAAAATTATTTCTTCTAGATTACCTTTTAGCGTTCGCTCGAAAAATTCCATTACTGATTGTTGAGACCCTTTTATGATCGTCTTTTTATTCTCTTTTAATTGCATTTTAAGCTTTACTTTAAATTCGGAAAAACCCTCACAATTTAGTTTCCTACAAAAACGGATGATTGTAGCTGTTGATACATGTGTTTCATCCGCTAATTCACGAATTCTCATATAAGCCACTTTAGTACTATTCTGACAAATATAATTGTATAAAGAAGTTTCTAATTCATTAAAAGAAGCGATAATTTCGTTTGTGAACATTAATTTAGTGCCTCCTTCACCTATTTTAAAAATGAATAATGCCATTTTAACATAACCTTTATGTAGAAACATAGCGTTACATTTATGTAACAAATGCATATTTACGTTATAAAAAACTAGATACTCTTCATTTATATACTTTCAAGCTAAACGTAGTTATGATGCATTTGTAGTCTTTCTCTCCTTGACTTTTAGGGAAAAGAAAGATATAAATTACCAAATTAGCAAATATTAATGAAGGAATAAATTTCTGGAGGTAATCATAATGAAAAAAAACCAATTCCCTAAAGGGTTTTTATGGGGAGGAGCTACTGCAGCTAATCAAATTGAAGGTGCGTTTAATGAAGGGAATAAAGGATTAAATATTGCTGATGTTCTTCCAGGTGGAAAAGAGCGGTATAATATTTTAATGAAGTCAGGTTTTGATTTTGAAATAGATCTTGATCAATATTATTATCCTAATCATGAAGCAATTGACTTCTATCATCGGTACAAAGAAGATATTGCCTATTTTGCAGAAATGGGCTTTAAAGTCTTTCGGATGTCGATATCCTGGACGAGAATTTTTCCTAATGGTGATGAGTTAGAGGCAAATGAAGCAGGATTAGCATTTTACGATCGTATTTTTGATGAGTTGCATAAACATCATATTGAACCTGTCGTAACTATTTCTCACTATGAAATGCCATTACACCTTGTCAAAGAATATGGTGGTTGGCGAAACCGACAAGTTGTAACATTCTTTGAAAGATACGTAAAAACCATTTTCAATCGTTATAAAAATAAAGTGAAAATTTGGATGACTTTTAACGAAATAAATAGCGGCTTGGTGATGCCGATTCAAGGTCTTGGTTTTTCAATTCAAGTAGAAGAGGATAAATACCAACCTACTTTCCAAGCATATCATCATCAATTTATTGCAAGTTCAATTGCTGTCAAAGCATGCCATGCGATCATCCCAAACTCAAAAATCGGCTGTATGATTCTCTTTGCACCTGTTTATTCCTTTGATAGCCATCCAGAGAATGTCATGTATGCCCTTCAGGAGGAACAGCTTTTTAATTACTATTGTACTGATGTGCAAGTACGAGGTGAATATCCAGCTTTCATTAAGAGGTATTTTAAAGAACATGATATCGATTTGGATATACAAGATGGTGATTTGGAATTAATCAAGGAAGGCACTGTTGATTATATCGGCTTTAGCTATTATATGTCCCGTACTGAAAAGAAGCTGAAGACAGCAGAAGAAGCGGCACAAGGAAATCTGATTGGCGGAGTAAGAAATCCATTCTTACAAGCAAGCGACTGGGGCTGGGAAATCGACCCTGAAGGATTACGAATTAGCCTAAACAAACTATATGATCGCTACCAGAAACCACTATTTGTTGTAGAAAATGGGCTAGGAGCCTATGACAAAGTAGAAGAAGACGGCACGATTCATGATGACTATCGGATTGACTACCTTCGTGAACACATTAAAGCAATGGCTGAAGCTATTGAAGATGGTGTTGAATTAATGGGCTATACGAGCTGGGGCTGCATTGATATGGTAAGTATGTCGACAGGAGAGTTCTCCAAACGATATGGTTTCATTTATGTTGATAAGCACGACGACGGTAGTGGCACTTTAGAACGTAAAAAGAAGAAGTCCTTTTTCTGGTATAAAGATGTAATTGCTACAAATGGAGAGAAACTATAAATTACAGGTGCCTGGCACCAAAAATTCCCTATGTATAAACAAAAGCACCGCAAATGCGGTGCTTTCTTATAGATATTATACCATTTTTTTCTGAATTTTTAATAGAAGCTTTTTATTGAAAATACTCTGTTCTTAGTACTCTCCTAACGTTAAACTACAATCCTGCAGAACGCATTAACCGACTAACAATCTTTTGGTAGTCCTCTGCCGATATTCCTGGTGCGAACTCTTCTGGGACTGCATCGTAATCAGGGGTAGGTGCACCCTCAGGAGAACCTATGATTACTTCTAGTGGTCTTCCATCTTCAGGATGTGCCCCTTTCCATATTTTGTTAATATCTCGAAAGTCTGTTGGGCTCCATGTATATAATTTTGTATGAACTCCTGCATCCTCAAATTGTCTAGCTGTTTCAAAAGCACGATTACTTAAATTCGGTATCGGTAACATTTTCGTCATATCAACGCCAGTGACTACTTCTATCGCCTTTGCATAAGCAATAATATGAACTCCTCCACGAACGAGGAGATAACCGATCATCATCCGTGCCGTTGGATGCTCTGTCATTTCATAGACACGCATCTTATGGGTTCTTGCGCCACACTCTAAGAAAAAGTTATGGATTAAATCTAGTAGTAAATTACCACTATTAAAGACATTATCACCAGTCCAAGGACGGCCATGAGAATCAGCTGGTTTGGCCGTTTGCGCTGTATCGATAAAATGATGATGGAAGCGTAAGTCTTTGGCACTTTGCATTGGGGCGATATTAGGATCACCCGGGAATGTTGTATCTTCTAACATAATATTAATTGTATGGGATACAAGCTCTACATGGCCGAATTCTTCGGCAGTAATACTTGCTACTAGATCATAAAAAGGTTTGAATTTTCTTTTGTTACGGAAGTTAAACGATTGATACATATAATTATTTAATGTCGACATTTCACCAAATTTACCACCGAGTAATTCCTGAACAGCTGAAGCACCGTTTGGATCTGGATAATCCGGCTTTGGTAAATCAATGAGGATTTTATCAAAACGTTGGATCAAGACCTTCGCCCCTTTCTCAATTCATGTATTCATTTACAATCGATTTACTGCGGCAATACCCAAACAATACATTGAGTACGAATGAAAAAGGACGAACCCGAAACATCAACAACAACATGATCTGGCTTTACATCCCTTAAGAGGCCACGGATATTGCCCTCAGATGTTTGCACGACTACCGTTTTTCCTACGACAGTTAAAAGTGTCTGATATACATAAGGATCGACTAACGAAATCATTTGTGGAGTTTGCGGCTGTTGACTTGGAAAGTTACTCAAATAAAACAACTCCCTTCTTTTTCTCACTTATTCTGATCTTATGTAAAATCCAGATTGTACCATACCAACTTTTTTTCTTTTGTCGAAAAGTCACCTTTTTCTATTTGGTCAGCATTTTTTTACTTGTTGTGGGGTAATGCCAAATAAGTAATGACCATACGTACCTGTACAAGCGCAACCGCCACGAACTTAAATCCCCTAGAGATTACAATTGCATAGAACTTTTTATAAAAGGGGTGTTTTAGCAAGTTAATATATTTGCCCATAATTTTCTATTGTGTTTTAGGATTTGCCATGGTATATTTACTAAGCGATGAGCTGATTTGCATAAGTCGAGAGACACGCCTTTGGCAATACACTATGTGGAGTGTAGTCACTCGCCGCAATACGCAAAAAGACGTCCTTAGGGACGTCTTTTTTATTTATGGTTTTAAGAACAGTGCCAACCCACCACGAAATGATACTATTCATAGAAATGTGTTTGTACAGGTTCCATATTAGTTCTACGAGGCGACTAATCATTTGATTTTGTACAGCCTATTTTTGTTTCTTAATTACTAATGCTCCGACGTGGTAACTCCCACTTTAAGTAGACTGATAACATTCGTAATACGACGATGATAACAAATAACACTGTAATTCCTATTGGTTCCTTGATCGCACCGACGCCAATTGCGAGTCCTGCTAACATCGCCCAAACAATATAGATTTCATTTCGTAAAAATAGTGGCTTTCTCCCAGCGAGTACGTCACGGATCATTCCTCCACCTGTCCCTGTTAAGGTTGCAGCGACAATAACAGCACTAATAGGATGGCCCATATCGGTAGCGTACAAAGCACCCTGGATAGCAAAGGCCGCTAAGCCTAATGCATCAAATAGTAATCCCCATCGCAGCCACCGTGCCACCCATAACCTAGGAAAGAAAAAGGCAATCGTCATAACAATAATCGCTACTGTAAAGAGATGCCCTTGGTCCCAAAGGGCAGAAACTGGGACCCCTATAAGTAAATTACGGATTGCCCCACCACCAAAGGCTGTTACTAGCCCTAATATATATACCCCCATTAAATCATAATTCTCTTCCATCGCAACAATGACTCCACTTAAGGCAAAAGCGATTGTCCCGATGATCGTCAAAATTTCCCAAGTCATAGTATTTCCCCTTTAAAGAAGTAAAAGGACACAAAAAATGTGCCCAAAAAAGCTACAACATATCATAACATGAACGTTTGAAAATTACTTCTTATTTTGCTCATATACATAGATGTAGAGTTTTAGGATCAAAAACTAGTAAAACAATAATAAATAGATTGCTTGTAACCTTTTATTTTAGTTGTCGACTAATTAGTTGAACAGAACAAAATAGATTAAAGGAGGCAATTACTATGAAAAAACATTGGAAAGTATTATCGGCAATTACGTTAGCTACTATATTAGCAACAGCTTGTGGTTCAGGAGAAGTAGAAAAAAAGGTTGGTGGCGGTGACCAAACTGGTTACGAAACACCTGGTGAAAATGGGAAGGAAGTTATTAACGACGAAGTGGTTAAAACTGACTTACAATTTTCAGACGGTTATTATACATTCACCATGACGAACACGTCTGACAAAGACATTGTCTTTACTATCCCAAGCTCCCAAGAGTATGAATACCAACTTAAAGATAAAGCTGGTGAAGTTGTTTACACGTATTCAATGGATAAAATGTTTTTACTAATGATAAGTGAGAAAACGATCGCTGCTGGCGATTCATATCAAATGAATATTGATGTAGAAATTTTCCCGACACTACAAGCAGACACATATATATTAGAAGTATGGTCGATGGCCACTGAAGCAGAAAACTTAAGTGCGAAAATGGAGATTACACTTGAGGAAGTCGGCAGCAATGTTGAAGGTGAGTACGTAGGTCAAATTGACAACAATTCAGTGGAAATTATTGATGCGGACGGAAATCCAAAGGCCTACCGTTTGACTGCAAGCTCAAAAGAACTTGTTGAATTGCTAGAAACAGATGCAAAGGTTTCTTATAGTTACTTCAAGCAAAATGAGCAATTGTTTCTAACTACGATACATTCATTACAATAATTAAAATGAGGATGCCCACACAAAGTGACGTTCATAAAGTGTTAGTATTTAGAAGAATATTAACTTCTAAATCTAACACCTTCAATGAACCAATACTTAATGGGCATCCTTTTTATAAGTAACATATTTTAGCTAGCGCTTTATAAAACAGCATTGTGAAATCTCCACTCAAGCTTGAAGGAAAGTTCATTGCTGTTTTATTCATTTTCTAAATTGATTTCTTTAATCAATTTTAACGCTTCCACCAGTCCCGGAAGCTTATCGAAGTTTTCCAACTCATTATTTTCTAGAATTTTGTTAAAACGTTTTTGTATGAACTCTTCGACTATCTCTAACGTTCGCGGATCAGTCATTTGTGTGCACCTCAAAAAGTGATTTTTTTATTATATGCCAAAATTCAAAGAGTGTTAATAATGAGACTGGATTACACGATTAGATGAAAAATGATAGTGCGATGATACAGATTGAAACATGGTAAAGTAAATCTAATAGGCTTTTCCGATAATTTGATAGCATATTGACTGCAACATATCCAGACCGTATCGCAATAATTAGTATAGCTATTTTAATGACAATCGATGGAATCAAAAAAACGCCTCCTTTTATTGGGTTACCTAATAGATATGTTGGAAAATTGTTCGTTACTACAGTTCTATCTACCTAAAGAAAAATCGAGGCTTTCCAAAAACAAAGTATCAGTCATCCCGCCTACTATAAATAAATCTTGCATAGAATACATTTCTATTTATAGTGCGACCTTGAGGTACTCTAACACTTATCGGATAGCCTCGCATTTTAAAATTCTTTAGTTTCGTCCTTTTCCCTTTCCTGGCTTTTTCTTTTTCTTTTTCTCTTTTTCTTTACTTTTACCAGTTTTTTTGTCCTTTTCCTTCTCTTTTTCTTTAGGCTGCTGATCTATTTGCCCGGGTTGCTTTTTTAATTCTTCCTGATAATTGTTCGGCTTCGTAAATGGCGTAATTGCCGTATTTTGTAATGCCTTTGCCATGATCGCCTGAAAGATTTTTGCTGGATGATTTCCACCTGTTGATTCCATTACTTGACTCGGCTCTATTTTGTCATAACCTACCCAAACAGCTGTAACTAACTCAGGAGTATACCCTACAAACCAAGCATCTCTTGCTCCCGAAATACCTTGGAAAGCCTCAGTTGCCGGTAATTGCGTCGTCCCTGTTTTCCCTGCTGTTGGTCGGTCTAATGCAGCATTTTTTCCTGTTCCCTCTTGGACAACACCCATTAACATTTGAGTCATTGTATAGGCATTTTCAGGTTTCATGATTTGTACTTCTTCCTCAACAACATCTAATAAAATTTCACCCGTACTAGAAGTTATCCTCGTAATCGCATGTGCTTTCTTCATTGTACCCTGATTAGGATACAAACTAAATGCTTGTGCCATATCCAAAGGAGATACTCCGTCAGTAAATCCTCCAAGGGCAATGCTTAAGTTTCGATCATCCCGGTGCAGCGGAATACTTGCCCTCTGCAGAAAATCAACACCTGCTTTAACACCAATATCATTTAGTAAAGCTACTGCAGGAACGTTAATAGAATGAATTAACGCCTCATATAAAGAAACTCTCCCTCTATAGCGATCGTTGTAATTCCTCGGAGAATAGCCATTAAAATCTGTTTTCTCATCAATAAGCGTGGAGTTTGGTTTATAGCCATTTTCCAACGCCGGCGCAAAAACAGCCAACGGTTTAATCGCAGATCCCGGCTGCCGTTTTAGTTGCGAAGCACGGTTAAAGCCTCGATATACATGGCTTCCACGATAGCCAATAAGACCTCGTACGCCACCCGTATAGGGATCAATCACCACAGAGGCACTTTGTACAAGCTCCTCACCACTATTTGCAGGAAAAAGTTCGTTTGTCGCATACGCCGTTTCGATTGCCGTTTGCACGATAGGGTCCATTTGGGTAAAAATATGCAAGCCACCAGTCAAAAGATATTCTTCACTAAACCCATATTTATGAATCGCTTCTTCAATGACATAATCTACATAGCCTGGGAATTTCCCCCTCAAACCTTCTAAATCCCAATCCCTCAGGATGATTTCCTCATTTACCGCGTTGTCATATTGTTCCTTATCAATGTATTTCTGGTCATAAAGTAAGGATAAAACAAGGTTCCTACGGTCTTTGGCCTTTTGTTCATTCTGAAAGGGAGAGTAATGTGTCGGTGCTTTCGGTAATGCCGCTAGTAACGCAGCTTCTGATATTGTTATATCTTGAACGTCTTTTCCAAAGTAGACTCTAGCTGCATCTTGAATTCCCCATGTTCCTTCTCCAAAATAAATTTGATTTAAATATAATTCTAAAATCTCTTCTTTACTATAGTTTTGTTCGATTCGATATGCCGTAATGACCTCACGAAACTTTCGAGTATACGTACGATCTGATGTCAAAAACAAATTTTTCGCTAATTGTTGCGTAATCGTGCTACCACCTTGCACAACCGATCCAGCGCGGAAATTCGTCCACGCCGAGCGTGCTATCCCTCGTACATCGACACCCCAATGCTCAAAAAAACGTTGATCCTCTACAGCAATAATCGCCTGGATTAATTCTTCGGGTAGTTTTGATAATGGTACCGAGGTAAATCTCGCTGATGACAATTCAGATGCTGCGTCGCCATTTTTATCGATAATAATTGTTGGCTTTGGTAAAGGTTCTTCTAGTTTACTAAGGTCGATCTGATACGCATCCTTAATTAATATTGCTAATGCCACTCCGAGTACTCCAATGAAAATAACCGTAGTAACTAAGATTGGTTTTATTAACCGGCGCATATTCTGTTGTAATCTCATCTGTTGTAGACACCTTCCTTTTTTTAAGGCAATTCTAGTTCACTTTCATTTAAAATTCTCAGAAATTCAACTTTAATAGATTTGTTTATATAGCCTCCACCATTTACTGAGTACTCCGGAAAAAATACTTTTCCGTTTTTCGCATATGGAATCCAACCGATATAGAGCTGATCTTGCTGATACACTTGACCAAATAGCCAATCGCCCTGATTGGTTATCCAAATGTTTTCAACTGCCTTTAGTAAGCTATTCCACTCACTAGGAACAGGCATAACCCCGTATGATTGCTCGTTAAGCGAAGCCGTCGTCGTCATTTGTACTTTTGGGTAATACGTATGAATGTCGTTCCTAATAGAATAACCTCGATCTCTAATTAGATAAAAATCCAGATGACTTAACTGATCATTTGGATTTATATTCCATACAATATGGTGATTAGCCGGGACATTGCCATTAAACTTCCAAACTTCAGGTTCACCTCTAGTTTCGATTTTTGCTACCTTCCATTGATATTTATCCCATATCCAATAACTTATCCCATAATCGTTATCACGAGAGATAAACGGAACAAACACATTTCTCTCATTAAGATGAATAACATCTTGAATGCGACTCACTTTTGCACTAGGAAAAAGCTCATTCATGCTGTCGATCAAAAGTTCTTCATTAGGAAAGGCTTTAGGCGTCGCAAAGTAAAACAAATAAATAATAATTGATAAAACAACGATCAATGTGCAAATTCCAATTAGGGAAATTTCCTTCTTGTTCATTTTTTTAGTTCCCCCTCTAAAAATATTTCATTTGAGCGGAAATAGACTTGTTTTTTGGAAGTAGATATTAGTAATCCCTTGCCATCATTCTCGACGAAAATAACCGTCGCTATGCCGCTCCCCCATTTTGAGGAAGTCCCTGCTAGTTGATAAGGAAATCGTTCTTCTATTTCTTTAGTGTCTTGTATGTAATACATGTCTGTATGCCATGTATACCATGTATCGCTATGAATTGCTTCGATGTTCATTGTCCGAAGTTGTTCTCTAAGCTTTTCATGATTTAAGCTAACTTCAGCTGCTGAAGGATGCGTAGACACGATCGTCGCATTTTCTACATTAGCAACATACGTTTTAGCATCATCCTTAGGATAAACAATATTGTGGAGTGGAATGGAAAGCAACGTAGTCATTAAAAATAAATAATTTGCCCAAAACCCTAACCAGGCGAACTTACGATACCTTTTCCATATATCGCCCTTTTCTTTTAAAAGCCAATATAACACCCAGACCCCAAGCGGTAAAAGAGCAACTTTAACAAGCGTATCTAAAATCGTGAAATTAAATGTAAACGAAAAAATCCCGATAAAAGTAACGATAAATGCTTTCCATAGTGTTGTTGTTTCTCGTTGATTATTATAGTAACGTACAGCCATAAAAGCAATTAATCCCCACGTTACTAACGTAAATACAATCTCTATGAGATCATTTTGAAATCCGAACTCGACCTGCATCTTTACTCCTCCTGTATGGCATTTTAATGCCGTAAATACTTCAATGTTATTTTATCATATTAGTAAAATAGGTCATGTTGAAAATGCTAGTTTACTATAACTTTTCAGCAACGACTACACATAGCTCTTCACCCTGATATGGCGTTAACTGATAGTCACTATAAATGCCTTTCACATGAAATCCTGTTGCTTCGAGAAGCTCAATCATTCGTTCGTGCTTACACGTTGCCTCAAACGAAGCATTTACAGTGATATGACAATTGTTCTCACTATTGTAACGATAATTAACCATATTAATTAACCGTAGCTGATTATCGATTCCTTTCATTTGAACGGTGGAAATAACGACTTCACCTGAATTTTGATTAACTGTTTGTGCAGACAGCCATGGTTTTGTTTCACCCAAGGGCACATCTTCTGCATCAAAGTCAAACGCAAACAACCCGCCCTTTTGTAAGGAGTTAGAAACTGATTTAAATACACGTTTTCTGTCCTCATCATTATTAATATAAATCATTGAACAATTAGGAATGATCGTTAGTGCAAATTTATCATCTATCTGGAGATTTCGCATATCCCCCTGAATAAGTAGCGGATTAAATCCAGCTTCTGTTAATTTCAACTTCGCAACAGCTAACATCTCCTCAGATAGGTCAACCCCAACTGCGTCATACCCCGCCTTTAATAGTTCCCTTAACACTCTTCCTGTACCACATCCAACATCTAACACCTTGCCATTACATTGTTTTGCTAATGACAAATAAAATTCAAAGTCAGAGGTGTCCGTGATATTGAGATCATATAAGTTATCCTCGCCGTAGCTATCTTCTTCTTTCGCTAACCCTTTTGTTAATAATTCCTTTGCAAACCCAAAATAACGTTCCATAATAACCACTCCCTCTAGGTTCTCTATATGTATTTATTTCACTCAGTAAAGCATAGCTTATCAAATAACGTCTCCTACCTATTCAGCATAGGGGTATCTAATTCCTTTTTTTTGAAACTGAGGCTAACCAATTAGTATCAGTGGACACCCAAGTGATTTTAACTGTATGTTTGTGAAAAACTATTTTAGTAGAGATACAATTGTATTCTTGCAAATCTATTTTAATAGTGGAGATGGCTTTAATTGCCGCGGTCAATGTGCCCGTCACGTGATCAAATCTTGTTTAAAGGGCACATGGGCGCTCCCCACGTGTCCATCACGTCATCAAAGCCAGCTTAAAGGGCACATGGGCGCTCCCCACGTGCCCCTCACGTCATCAAAGCCAACTTAAAGGGCACATGGGCGCTCCCCACGTGCCCTTCACGTTATCAAAGTCAGCTTAAAGGGCACATGAGCGCTCCCCGCGTGCCCTTCACGAGCTCAAAGACAGTGTAAAGGGCACATTGAAGAATGTGGTAACTTTCTGTCACCTATAATTTGAAAAGTATAGCATTTCAAGAGAAAAAATGAGAGTCGATAAGATAAAAATGAGTGGATTCAAAAGTGATTTTAGCTTGTCTATAAGATGGCTAAAAAAAGAGACTGAGCTCAAAAGTCATTTTAAAATAACCTTTTGAGTCAGCCTCTATCCTTTTCTATCTTACTTGTAACTCTTTCTTTGAATTCTCTTCCATCCATTTAAATGTCTGGTTAAGCCCATCCTGATAGGATGTCCGTGGCATTGTGCCAATTTCTCTCTCATATTTTTGACCACTTAAGACAACTGGCTCTTCCGTTAAATACATCATCTCTACCATTTCTTTCATGAATGGTTGGAAAACTCCTATGAGTCTGATCATCGCTTTAGAAATAGAACGCAGTGATTTCGTATAGTTGAATTGCTTTTGAAATAGCTCTAGTAACTCTTCCCCAGTTATCGGGTAAGCAGCGGGAATATTCCAATTTTGATCATAAGCACCCTCACGAAGAGCTAGTTCCACCATTGCCTTAGCTCCATCAGGAGTGTAAAGATACTCTCGAGCTGGTTTCATAGAACCAACAAAGTTTGCCGTTTTGTTTTGAACAACATTTTTCAACGTTTCATGGAGAATTGTATTTTCACAATTAGGACCGTACACATCCGGCATATGAACGATCAACGTTGGGACACCACTTTCTTTCAAGCTAGTTTCCATGGCAAGGCGTAGCTTTCCTTTTTTCGTATGGGGAATTTTCTTTGTTATTTCAGTTACTAATTCTCCCTGTCTACCATAAGCATACACATTGTCGACAAATGCTATTTTTGCTCCAACTTTTCTAGCAGCCGTAATCATAATTTCTACACAAAGAGGGTGTGTCTCATCCCAGTCTTGATATGGAAAACCTACAGAGTGAAAAATAACGTCAACTCCCTTTGACGCTTCAATGACATCCTGTTCGACAAGGGCATCACCTTGAAAAATCTTCACGTTTGCTTCGCTTCGATATAGAGTCTCTAACTTTTCTTTCCCCCTTGCAAACGCTATTACTTCAACACCGCGAGAAACTAACTCTTGAACTAATGCATACCCAATCCCACCTGAAGCCCCTAATACTAATACCTTTTTCATGAACAATCGCTCCCTTTTTATTTATTAACCACTGGTCAAATACCACTAAAAAAAATTTAGTTGAAACCTCTATAGACATTTACAGTTTGGCCCCATTAGAAGTCAGGAATGTAAAAATATTCTTGAGTTACTTTTATGGGCCCAAAACTATTTTTAATGAATACTACTATTTAAAGATTGTATTTTTTATTTTAACTAAGTAACCCTTTTAATACAAAATTGACGTGTCCTTCGGCAGGTAGTTTCGCTTCTTCAAAACTAGTTACATAGCCACGGTAATAGGAGACAAAACCATGCAGGGCAATGAATGCAGACCAAATATCTTTAATCGCTAGCTGTTTGTTAGCTACTGACTGCACCTTCTTTGCAAATAATTGATAACTTGCATAAGCTGCCTGCTGATTTAAACTATCAACTTCCGAGTTTCTAGTCATAAACATAATTTCGTACTGACTCTGATTGTTTAGACCAAATTCGATAAAACGAAGAAAAATCATATATATCTTTGTTTCGTCATCATCAGTACTTTGTGCTACTTCTTCTACTAGCTTATTGAGAGTTGCGAAATCCTCTTCAACAATCCCGTAAAATAATTCCGCTTTATTTTTAAAATGGTAATAAATTGCGCCATGACTACAACCTAACTGTTTGGCGATGTTGCGCATTGATACTTTTTGAAAATCCTTTTCAACAAACTGAGTTCTTGCTTCTTTTAAAATCATCTCTCTAGTTAGTTCTTCAGAGGCTGGTTTTCGAGGGGACATTTGCTTGCTCCTTTTATTGACCATCGGTTAATTAGATTATATTACCAATTATTCGTTTTTGCAAGTGGTTTTCATTTTTTTGTCATCTTCACTTAATCTTATTCTGTCAGTTCCTCAACTACCCCTTTTAACACATGAGCTGCAATCACACAATCATTTAACGAAGTCCATTCTTTCGGATTGTGACTAATTCCATCTTTGCTTCGGACAAACAGCATCGCAGCAGGTACGTGCCGCCCAATAATCATTGCATCGTGACCTGCTCCACTAGGCAATGAAAAAGACTCGAATCCTTGCTCTTCAACAGCCTTCATTACTTTCCCTTGCATTTTAAATGAAATTGGGACAGGTGCAATTCTAACTTTTTCACCTACGTCTATAGTTACTTTCCGATGTTCAGCAATTTCCTGGGCCATTTTTATAATTTCCTCAACAAGTAAGTCTCTCGTCTCCTTATAAATATCACGAATATCAACTGTTAACGTGACTTTGCCAGGTATAACATTAATTCCATTAGGGTGAACGTGTAATCGCCCTACTGTTGCAACAGCAGTTGGACTGATTTCTCTAGGAAATCGCTCTAATTCTAGGATAAACATACTAGCAGCAATTAAAGCATCTTTGCGATCGTTCATTGGCGTATTTCCAGCATGTCCTGCTTCCCCAGAGAACGTTATCTCAATCCAACAAGGTCCAGCAATACCCGTCACTACTCCGACAGGCAGATCCCGTTTCTCTAATTGTTTTCCTTGTTCAATATGAACTTCAATGAATGCCGCAATTTCTTTTAAGTCACGTTTAGCGGCGAAATAGTCCTTAACCGTTAAGCCGTCTGCTTCAATTACCTTCTGAAACGAGTCACCGTTAACATCAACTAGGTTTACCTGATCGTCTCGGTCAACATCCCCAACCATTGCTGTGCTTCCACTTAGTCCTCCATTAAACCTTGAGCCTTCCTCATCTGTAAAAATAGCTACTTCATACGATCGACTCGGTTGAAAGCCAGTTTCGTTCCATGCCTCTACAACTTCTAGTGCTACTAGCACTCCAAGCGGACCATCAAAATGACCACCATTTGAAACCGAATCTAAATGTGAACCCGATAAAATAATAGGAGCGTCACTATCTTTACCAAGTAACCTTCCAAAAACATTTCCAGCGCCATCTTCACGAACGTCTAAGCCCGCCTCTTTCATCCAAACTTTCACTAGCTCTTTTGCCTTGCGCTCTTCTTTAGAAAAGCCCATTCGATTCGAGCCATTTTCTAATGTTAAGCCAATTTCCGTTAATTTCGCTAACCGGCTAGCTAAACGTTCCCCATCAATACCCGAACGATTTAAGCTACTATCATATTCACTCATTAATTTTTCGTAAAACTGCTGTGAAAATCCATTCATGCCCCTTTTCTCTCCTTCACTAGAAATTGTTTTTTCTTTTCTTTCACGCGCGATAGGATAACAATCGTTGAAATAATACAGAAGGCTCCTGTCCATTCTGAAACACCAAATGACACTTGTAGCCAGATCACGGATAGAACTGCTGCAGATAACGGTTCTGCGCATGCTAAGAGACTTGTTTCAGTTGCATTTAAGTATTTTAAACTTTCTAAGTAACAAATAAACGAAAGAAGTGTACCAAAGATAATGACAAACAAAATGGCAGCTATGGACGTAATGTTGATGTTTGCTTCAACTCGCCACGGTGGGTGAAAAAAGCTCATCCCAATCCCCCCAATAATCATTCCCCAGCCGACGACAACAAAAGAACCAAATTGTTGTAGTAGCTTAATTGGTTGAACTGTATAAAATGCTAAGGCAAACGCCGAAGCTATTCCCCAGAATAAGGCTGAGCCAGTTATTGAAAGTTCCTGAAAGTAGCCATGTGTGACTAATAAAAACGTCCCTATTAGTGCTAAAAAAATCGCGATTATTTGTGTTCTCGTTGGAAAACGTTTAAGTTTCATTGCAACAAAAATGACAATTAAAACAGGTGCTAAATATTGTAGTAACGTTGCTGTTGCCGCATTTGATGCTTCTATGGCAGCAAAGTATGTAAATTGAACAGCTAACAGTCCAAATAATCCAAAGCAAAGCAAGCTTAACCAATTAGATTTCCAAATGTTCCAAACGTTTCTGTCTTTCTTTATTAGGGTAATACCCAAAATAAGAACACCTGAAACTAGCAATCTAGTAACAACAAGCCAGGAAACAGTAACACTATGGTTCTGAAATAAGTATTGGGCAACCGTGCCTGATACTCCCCAAAATATGGCCGCCGCTAATACTAGACTAATTCCAAATAATCTTTCCCTATCAACTCTCATCCTTGTTCCTCACTTCTAGATTAAAATCGTTCATCTTTAATTCTATTATTACTCGATAGTGAATATTAACTCAATACAAAATATATACTATCACGCGTTCAAGGAATATAGCTAAATCTTCTAGCGAAAAAAAGGATCTCTCAACTATGAGAAATCCCTTTTTATTATCCGATTATCCACCAAAAAAGAAGTCAATTACATTTGAAGCTGTCGAAGTTTGCTTATTATAAAGCTCCGAATAGCCGCAGTTTTTACAAAACACAACGATAAATTTATTATGTTGGATATCAAACATCTTAGATACCCCCGTACCTGTTGTGGCTATCTCCTTCGTTCCTGCTTCTGTTCCACCACATTTCATACAACCTTTTTTGTTCACCTTGACCCCTCCCATTTTCAGCATTCTTCAAAGATTATTTATATATATTTTACGTCTTTAGGACCTGAGTAGTTTCACTTATATTTTGTTGTTTACTTCCTAGATGGAACATCTATCACAGACAAAGGCTGTATCCATCCAAACTCCACGGGCAGATCGATAAGATCACTTCAATAAAATCATATTTTCCAAACTTGTCTCATAGTCTTTAAGTAAACTTTTATGTTTGTTAGGGGATAAGTGTTATGAAACTATTTTTTCGTGGGGTACTTCTATTAGCAATTGCAGCTTTTATTGGGGAGAGTCTTGAGTTAGTCATCAACATTGTCTTAGCTAGAGAATTAGGGGAACAAGGATTAGGCCTTTATATGTCGATCCTCCCAACGATTATGCTCATTGCCGTACTTGCTAGTATGGAGCTTCCCATTTCAATTTCTAAATTCGTTGCAGAAAAAGACAAGCGGTATCACCGAAGCATGTTACTACACGCTATTGGAATTGCATCCTTTATTGCCATTCTCTTCTTAGCCCTAGCTATGATTGTCGTTCCACATATCCCTGTTTTTGAACTTTACCATCCGTATGTAAAAATACTTGTTTATATTCTCATCCCGATCATCTCATTTTCCTCAGTTTTTCGGGGGTATTTCATGGGTTCACAGCAAATGGGTAAAATCGCAATCTCTAATTTTATCCGTCGTGCTCTTCAATTAGTTCTACTCGTTATCGTTTATCAACTATTTCAATTCGAACACGAGATTGCTCTATTAGTTGCCTTATGTACCCTTATCGCTAGTGAGTTTGTTGTTTTTGCCTACATGGCTACGATGTTCTTTATTCAACTACGGTCAGAAAGATTGGAGGAGCATGCAACACTTAATGGTGATACTGTCCGCAAAGGTTTATTAGCGGTTTCCTTGCCTATGACAGGAGTTCGAATTTTCCACTCTGTCACCTTTGCAGTAAAGCCATTTTTAATCAAATATGCCCTAGTAAACGCTGGTCTCACAGAAACAATGGCCACTGCTCAGTTTGGAAAGTTGGCTGGAGTCGCATTTTCGATAGGTTTTTTCCCGGCATTTATTGCACATTCGTTATTAATAGTGTTAATTCCAACAGTTGCTGAAGCTTATGCCAAACAAGATTATCTAAAACTCCAAAACTTATTAATCCAAGTTATGAAGTTAACGCTCGCCTACGGGCTCCCTTCTGTGCTTATTTTTTACTTTTTTGCCGAACCATTAACAGGTCTATTTTTCAAAGATTCACCAGCTGTTGTTTACTTACAGCTGTTAGTACCCTATTTCTTATTTCACTTCTTTGTCATCCCACTTCAAGCCTATTTAATTGGTTTAGGTTTAGTGAAAGACGCGCTAATGCATGCGGTTTGGTCAACATTTATCTCATTTTTACTCATGTATTTCTTAGGATCAAATCCAAATTTGCAAATGCATGGAATTATTATTGGAATGAATACAGGGGTTGTATTACTTACACTTATGCACTATATGACCGTTTGTCATAAAATTGGCATTCCCCTATCATTACGCCTTCCATCTATAACGAATATATATAGATAAAGCAGTACAAGTGGATAACACCACTGTACTGCTTTTTTTAATTCTAATGACCCAACCGATCTAGCTTTTCAAAAAATCGAACTTCAATAGTGACAAAGCTGTACGTCACCAATTGTGTTACCAACATACTTATGTCGTTTGACATTTAAACACAGAATTATTTTTAAAATATTCCTTTTATTCAGACCACTTTACCGATATATTAGATACTATAAAATACAATTTTTAGGGGGATTTAAAAATGGTCATTCAAGAATTGAAAACTGAGCAACAATGGCTTGAAGCCTATCCAGTGATGCACGAATTACGAACACATTTATCAGAGCACGACTATCTGCAGCTACTTAAACAAATGGTCCCACAAGGCTATCGAATGTTTGCCTTATATGCAAATGAAGAAATTGTCGCCTTAGCAGGGATCAGCCAGTTAGTAAACTTCTACAATTTCAAACACATGTATGTATATGATCTAGTTACAAAGGTAAGCGCTCGCTCAAATGGCTATGGCCAAAAGCTATTGTCGTTCATCCATCAACTAGCCAAGGACGAAGGTTGCCATTCAGTCGCTCTCACTTCAGGATTGCAACGCAAAGATGCCCACCGTTTTTATGAAGAGAAAATGGCCTACGAAAAGAAATCGTTCTCGTTTATTCATGAACTATAAACACATAGAGGCAAGGTGAGATGTTCCCATCTTGACCTTGCCTCTATTTCTAACTAGTTTTTTTAAAAAGGATTTCATAGCTTTCGTTTTAGCATGCTCTTTAGTAGATATGATTAAAGGAACTGATCCTAAGTTTGGTACAAGGGCTGAACACTCCGACCGAACTTAAAACAAATCTAATTTACTAAATGGAAAATAGCGAACAAAAACTTTGCCAATTATATGATCATTTGGAACTGCACCGATCTCGCGACTGTCACCGCTATGATTTCGATTATCACCTAATACAAATACATGATCTTCAGGGACAATAACCGCTTCAAAGCTACCTTCCGTCTCTTCTAAAATATAATCTTCTTCTAGTTGCGTCCCATTACGATACAGCTTTCCGTCTTTTAGCTCAATCGTATCTCCCTCTTCGCCAATTACTCTCTTAATCCACTTATAATTGTTGCTAGGATTTTCTGTAAAGAGATTTACTAAAGGATGTTCTCTAAGTTCATCTTTCATCGTCCGCTTTTTGAACGTCCGACTATCAATCACCACGATATCGCCGACTTCAGGTTTCCCCCATAACTTATAAGAGCTTTTTGACACGAGAACGAAATCCCCTTTTTCTTCATGATGGCCCGGATCTGTTCCAGTGAATGTCGGCTCCATGGAACTTCCATTTACCGTATAAGGTTGAAACACAAAAATACTAACAACTAAAAATATTGCTAATGAAAAGAACAGTACTTTCATCCAACTAAATAGTTCTACTAACAGCTTATTCAATACAATATCCTCCCTTCCTATTCATCTAGTATATGATGGATGACCAATTTATTCCAAGTGAATTTCATATTTTAACACCTCATTTTTCAAGCCTCTTCTGTTAACCTAGAACTTAGCTCCCACACTTTTTCAATTATTTCACGGTTATCCGCATAGGTTGGATAAACATCTTTATCAAAAAATTGTTTTACACCGTCCTTGATGCTAGAACCATAATGTGATGAGTTCACAATTTTCCGTTTATCATTAACGAGTCTTCCTGTAACATTTTTAAACTCTTCCGAGGTGCATATATGAAAATATGTATTAGCCATCGATTCTTGGGAATCACCTAAAAGGTTTTGAAGTCTCGCAATGATACGATAACCAGGGCTGACCTTTTTTATCGTTTCTTTTGACACTTTTATCACTGGAATTTGAACTGCATTTACTTTAATCCCTTGTTCGTGGTAGTGCTCTGCCATTTTAAAGGTTAGCATCAACAAGGCCATTTTCGAGTTCCCATAATTGACGTAGACGCTATATGGCTTGCTGTCTTTGAACTCACCTTGAAGATTATCAAACTCAATTTTTCGCTTTGGATCAAAGAAGTAGCGAATGTTGGTTGTACACGCGTTTAGTATTCTTGGATCCTCTGATTTAGCAAGGTGATCAGCTAACAATTTTGTCATTAAATAAGGACCAAATGTATTAGTGGCAAAAGTTAATTCGATTTGATCACGGCTAAACTGATAGCTTTTTTCACCATGGTTAAAGTAAGCAGCGTTATGTATTAATATGTCCAGCTTTTCATATTTAGTTTTAAACTCAGCGCAAAAGTTGCGTATCGATTCAAACGAAGAAACATCCAACCCCATAAGTTCAACACGCTCACTTTCTGTCGCAGCGATAATTTCCATTTGAGCCTTTTTACTTCGGTCAACATCGCGACAAGCCATGATTACTCGGTATCCTTCTGTTGCAAACTTGATCGCTGCTGCTTTGCCAATTCCTGAATTTGCTCCTGTTATAATTACCGTTCGCTCCCCCATTAGTACCCTCCTCTATTTTTTGGCAGAAAAATAACATCTTTCCAATATTTTAGCATGTATATGAAACTTTCAACATATCATTTTTACTTTGTCTAGCTATGGCATGCTGAAATTATGATATGATGAAAATTATTAATCTACGATTGAGGAGAATAACTGTGAAACAGACTCGTTGGACAGCTTTATTTTGGATCGCATTAAGTCAATTATTCGCTCTCTCACTTTGGTTTAGTGCCTCTGTCATTATCACCGACCTCAAGTACATCTGGAATTTGTCTGGTTCTAGTGAAGCGCTTATTTCTTCATCCGTACCATTAGGTTTTATTGTTGGTGCATTAGTTAGTTCTTATTTTGGTATCGCTGATCGGTATAACGCTCGGAAAATTTTTGCTATCGCCGCTCTATTTGGTGCAGTAATAAATTGTTTTATATTAGTTACAGGGTCTGCTTTCATCGGAATTTCACTCCGTTTTTTAACCGGGATTACTCTCGCCTTTGTTTATCCTATTGCTGTAAAAATTCTTGCAGCGTGGTTTCCTAAAAATCGCGGCTTAGCCATTGGTATACTAATAGCAGCTTTAACACTTGGCTCTGCTTTGCCTCATTTTATCGTCGTCTTTTTAACAGCAGTTAGTTGGAAATTTATCATTATTGCAAGTTCCAGCCTAGCTTTTTGCGCTGCGATCATGATGTATCTATTGGTTGCCGATGCCCCAACCGCTTCGAATAAAACTGTTTTTTCTTTTACTTTACTTAGGAAAGTCCTTCAAAACAAACCGGTGATGCTAGCCAATTACGGATATTTCGGTCATATGTGGGAGCTTTATGCGATGTGGACGTGGTTACCTGCTTTTTTAACCGCAAGCTTTATGATGTATGCGCCTGAAACTAGTCTGTGGTTTAGCGCACTTGCCGCATTTTTCTCGATTGGGATAGCAGGGGCGATCGGCTCTGTCCTTGGCGGATATATCGCTGATAAAATAGGTCGTGCTCAGTTAACGATCATTGCCTTATCAGGCAGTACTGTATGTGCTCTTTTAATAGGCTTCACTTTCGGTAAGGCGGTTTGGCTAACGCTAGCCGTTGCCTTTTTATGGGGGGTGTTCGTGATTGCCGATTCTGCCCAATTTTCCGCAGCTGTTTCAGAATTTGCAGATGTAGAATATGTAGGTACTGCTCTAACCTTTCAAATGTGCATTGGTTTTGCGATTACAATAATCACCATTCAAGCCCTCCCCTTTCTTCAAACGGTAGTTGGCTGGGAATGGGTCTTTGCCTTCCTAAGCATCGGACCGATTTTAGGGATCGTTTCGATGGACAAACTTCGGAAGCAAGGGGACGGTTCTGGTGCTTCCTTTTTGAAATAATTAGGAAGCAGAAGAACCGTCCCCATGCTTCCCCATGCTTCACCCATCTGCTAATCGAAAGGCTAATTGATGTTGGGTCATACCTATTGTATTCAATAGCATTAATCGTTTGTCTCGATACATCACATAATTTCGCAACTTCTTCCCGTGATAGGTTTCGAGATTTTCTATGCTCCCAGATTCGATTCTCCATTTATTTTCCATACTTTCTGTTAAAGAATAATAAGGAACCTATATAAATAACTGCCGCTCCACTTAAAGTTGCAAATGGTGGTATCGCCTCGTAGGGATCATTACCCCTGAAAGTGGAGTAGAAATCCCTTCCCGCCTGGTAGGTTAATAAAAAGATCATAGTGCTGAATGCGTGAGCTTGTGCTTTTGTTCTAATCATTCTTTTTCTCTCGTCACCTACTACATTTGGTAATGTTACAAATGTAATAATAATGATTAGAATTGCAAAAACTAAAATAGAAATATAGAATAAGTCCTCCATACATTTATCTCCTCTGCTACTAAAAATATCTAAAACTTTTTACATTTAGACCTTACCATTATTTAGAGGAAAGTCAATTGAACTGTTAATTAATGTCTACTCATTAATTAAAGAGATAATTTCATCTAATCTTTTATAGGAGTCCCTAACTTTACGAAATACGGGGTTATTAGAGAAATAAAAATCGCTGTTATGATAAATATTAATAGTTCAATTAGTAAATTAACTTCTGGGCTGAAATAATTTATTAACAACAATTTTGAAGTTATATAAGCTCCACTAAAAATAATTAAGAAGTGTAAAAAAGAATTCCTTACAGTATATTTTGTGTTACATTTGCTACATTTCAACTCCTTAAAAGAACGACGCCATTGTGATTTAATGATTTCTTTATGGCTAAATTGCTGCTCACAAACAGAACATTTTGGCAGTTTCATAATTGCCTCCCTAATTCTAAACCTACAGTTACAATTGTTAGAAACCTATTCTTCTTAAAGTATTCCTCGTTAGCTGCTTGTTCCACTAAAGCTTTCATATAGTTTAATTTCTAAATTCAGAAAGACCACTCACTGCCAGGAGAAGCTTCTTTCTTTTCTTTTAATTTGATCACTAAATCACTAATAAGACTAAGTGCGAAATAAATCAATGCGGCTAGCTAAGTTAAATATTCTGTATAAAAAGGGATTTCACCTATCCTTATTCTCTAATTCTTTAACTCTTCTTTCTAACTCCTCAACTTTTCCTTCCAGTGAATTAGCTTTTAACAACCTATTTTGACGTTGATTGAAGATATAAATTATATATGTAGGTATTCCGAATATAATAATAAATACTACGAAAACAACAAGCCATTTGATAAACCATTCTAAGGTAATTGCCAAGTTCATCTACTCCTTATTTTGCGTAGTCTCCTCGTTTAGTTGTCAACCTTTTCTTCAATTCTTTTATCCGTTTACTATTTCATTACTCTAAAAACCAAAACAACGATATAGATAATTCCAATCTAAGTAAATAAAATATTAAAATTGTCTAATGGTTAATTCTCTTCCCGTCTAGTGAAAAAAACAAAAGACTTCCTGAACTTTCTACAGGAAAAAACCAGTAGAGTTGATCATTTTCTGATAAATCAACATTAAGGTTATTTATTAAATATTCATTTTTTTCATAACCAAGACTGACTAGTTTATCTTGTATCTCTTCTAGTGATAGGTATTGTTCAGTACCGATCTGAACTTGTTTGAAGTCCTTTTTACTATTTATCACGGTTATATACTGATTATCTTCTTTGGCACATATACAAATCCAAGGCATTTCTGTGCGCGGAAAATTCATGCTATATCTTAAATTTATTGGTGTAAATCCTTCCTTCTCCAAATGCGACTTGGCAGTATTTATTGACATTGATGGTCCTTGACCACACCCAGTAAAAGTTAAAACGATTGTAATTATCATTATATATAAAGATTTCAATCTATTTTCACTTCTTTCAATAAACTATTTATCACTATTGTTATCCTTAACTGCTTCTTTCTTGAATAAGTAAATTTTAATACTATCTACCATTTGCTTCTTACGTTATCGCACGTCGATAATCCAATAAGGTACTTTATTAAGAGAACCAAATTCTCGAAATTTGTAAAGGGTTAATAACTGACCTCAATCTACCGTCTTGATGAAATAATTTTATAGTTTCCATTCTCTTAAAATCGTATGATGCATCCTCTAAATTTTTCATTAGTATTGTTGTTTCACTGCTACTAAGTTTGAATGAAAGTGATTGACCAGCCAGTAAAATTTCTGCTTTAGTATGATCTTTAGCTTCATCTTTTCTACTAAACATTAATAATTTGTACCCCCTTTTGTATTTTTACTGTACCTTGCAATAACGCTCTTTACTTCTTGTTTTTCATTAACATTTCCAATTAATCCATGTTATGAAGATTTAATTATGTCTAAGGCTTTGGTTGCTGAGAGATAAGAAATAGGTATAACAACAAGAAGGATGATTCCAATTATATCGGTAGCTGTATTCCAAGGAACAACAAAATGGTATAAGTATCTAAAAACCAAAAAGTAAATAACAAAAAAACTGTTGAAAGAAAAAGCATAGTTAGAATTCTCAACTTTTTTCTCCCATTTAATTTATTACTTTGTTTTAACAGATAATCCCAATAAGAGTGGCAGAACCTTATCTACTGTAAAAATAGCCAATGCCAAAAATATAGCAATAACAAGACAACTGCCGAGCAGATTTTTCCTAATTCTCTATTTTTGGTGCAACCATTTATTAAAAACAAAAAAGAGACTAGCACTACAGACCGATAAAACGCTAGTTCATCAAGGAACAGTACCGTTGCCGCACCAAAGAATAGGTAATTACTAGATTTGTCTCACGTGATTTAGTTGTCTACTAGAATAGACTGTTTTTTCTTCTTTCGTCGTTTATATTTATTTCTTTCCTTTTAGTTCATCAATTTCATCTTGGAGCTCTTTGATTTTTAAATCTTTTTTCCTATAACTACTTTTCATCCAAAAGGAAATTAGTAATACTACGACAACTATCCCAACTAAAAATAACAAAAGGATGATAATTAAAAATAGTTCTTGAGCCATAAACATAAATATTCCTCCTCTTCTTCCCACTTTACACCTTATAGGAATAAGTATCCATATTTTAGTTAATTCATTGGTATATATATCAGTTCCATGGCTACCTGTATAATACGATATTAGGACTTATCTAGTTTCAAAAATTAGAATTTAAACCTTTGTAGTAGAAAGCCTCGTATCTATACAGGAATTGGAGGTTGGGTTAAACTAATGTAAGTATAAGTACTGATAATCGGCAACTAAATTACGAAATAAGGAGAATTTCAAATGAAAACCATAGTAACTGATTTACCCACCGTTGGAAAGAAGATCACAATGGTGACATCGAAAAATGAGAAAATAAATTTAATTACACATCACACGGGTAAGCGAGATTTATACTTTTCCCATGACGTAGATGATGACGAAGCAGATTATGCAATTGAGTTATCTGCACAAGACACGCGTGAGTTAGGTGCACAATTATTAGGTGCAAGTTATCAGCCTGGGGATTCAGACCAAATGAAAATGGTCAAAGGTGCAATGGTGTTAGAGTGGTACACGTTAACCGCAAGTAGTGCTTTAGTAGGGAAGACTTTGGTGGAATCCGATATCAGAGCGAAAACTGGCGCTATGGTAGTAGCGATAACGAGAGGTGAAAATGTCATTGTAAGTCCTGCTGCTGACGAAGTTTTAAAAACAGATGATGTGCTAATGGTGGCTGGAAGTAAGGAAAATATTTTCTCGTTTGAAGAATGGATAAAAACGCAATATATTAATTCCAACAACCGAGGAGTGTGATTTAATTGTTCTCGGAATACAACATGATATTAAATAGTGGGCTATTATTTCTCCTGCTATTTGTGGCAGGATTTATAGGTGTTAAAGTGAAAGTGCCGAATGTAATTATTTACATAGTATTAGGGATAGTTGTAGGTGGATTGTTTACCGAATTAAAACTACTGCATGTAATGGGTGAAATAGGGATCATTTTATTATTCTTTTTATTAGGTTTAGAGTTCCCGATAAAAAGATTAGTAGGTATCGCGAAGAAGGTAGCTCCTGCAGGTGTCTTAGATGTCCTTTTATGTTTAGGCTTACCTATGGCTCTTTGTCTGTTATTTGGTTTGAATTTACTAACAAGTTTCATTATTGGTGGTATTACTTATGCGACTAGTAGTTCAATAACAGCAAAATTGTTAGAGTCTAATAAGCGTATGGCAAACACTGAAAGTGAGTTTATGTTAGGATTATTAATTTTTGAAGACTTAGTAGCCCCGATAGTGGTGGCGATTTTAGTTGCATTGACTGCAGGTGTAGGATTAACTGCATTCGATTTTAGTATGATATTCGTAAAAATTATTGGGATGACTATCCTTGCTATTTTGTTAGGAGTATTCGTATTTAGTAAACTGGCTACTTTCTTTGATGCTTATATGGACAGTGATGTAATGATCTTGCTTATTGTAGGACTAGCCTTAGCTTTTGGTGGCTGGGCGCTACAATTAGGGTTGTCAGAAGTGTTAGGGGCATTCTTAATAGGAATTACATTGGCAGAAGTGAAAAGACCTGAACCTATTGAGCATTTATTGTTACCAATGAAAGACTTGCTATTACCCCTGTTTTTCTTATATTTTGGTACAACGATAGAGTTTGGTGCCATCCCTATGCTGTCCTTATTGATCATCTTAATCGTGTACACAATTGTTGCAAAAGTAATAGTCGGAATAGTTGGTGGTAAATGGTATGGTTTAAATAAGAAAACAGCATTAAAAGCTGGATTGTCCTTAACAGCTAGAGGTGAGTTTTCGGTAATCATAGCGAGTTTAGCGGTTGGTGAGTATGCTTTGTTTGGGGGAATATACATCTTAATCACCGCATCGATAGGGATAATATTGTTCCAATTAGCGCCTAAGATTGCAATTAAAGTGTATGGCAAAGAAAAATTGAAGACAAAAATACGCATACCGAGTTAGTGGGTATGGCTTTATAAAGATGTTCAGTGGATGTCAACCCGTTCGGTTGAGAGGGAGAAAATAATAAATAACACATCTTTTAGAGGTGGAATTAGCACGCTAATTCGCACCTCTTTTTTTCGTTGATATATCAAGGTTTAATGTAAAGTTATTTGATTTTATGATTGGGAATTAGCGCACTATTTAACATACGATTTAATGTGTACAATAACTTTATATTTAGGTTAGAGGAGTGTAACAGAAGATATTAAAAGAACCAAACAGATTTATTTCAATTATTGCATTCTTTTTAAATTGGCGTTGGGTTCAATAGTTAACGTAATGATTTTATTATTTTCGCCTGTTGTAAATCGCTACTAACCTCTAAGTCTTGTTTACTATTATTTTTTAGTACAAAATCATATTTCAAAAAAACAAAACCTATATTATCTATAAACTCGCCATTATTCGTTAGCTGACTTTCCTCTGTGACCTGGATTAAAAGTAACTAGGTCCTCCACAGCCAATTTCTACTTATTTCTACTCAACTATTAAAACTCTTCAACTTTTGAAGAACTGACCACATTGAGGAAATATTGTGGTGCTTTTGTAAACTGTAATTTCTCAAAATCTGAATTAGACATGTAACTTTCTAAAATAGGGATACATTCTTCCAAATCATTTTGCCTACTTCCTATAGCTGGATCTTTCAAAAGTTTGAAACCTATATCAGAATAGAGTTTTATTGCTCGATAACTAGAAGGATGAGTATGTAAAAACACTGGGTATTCTTTTTGGGGTAAGGATTCCATTACATATGATAGTAATGCTCGCCCAATACCATTTCCTTCATATTCATTCAAAACTTTAAACCAGTGTAGTGTCCATATCTCATCATACGATTTCCATAAAAAACAGGTTCCGATTGGCCTATCATTATCATCACAGACAAATACACACCTTTGAAAAAATAGATTCCCCTTTTTATGATAGACCTGATTATAGTAATTTGACATAAAGCCATAATATTCCCTTGCTAATTCTGCTGTGTCAAATTGCATGGCTTTCCATGTATCTAACTCATCTTCTCTACAAAAACGCACATGATACCCTTTTGGTAATTTGCTTGTAGCGCTTAAAATCAATGAATTACACATCATAAATAGATTTTTATCCGGTATTTCATTACTCAATTTTTAGCCCCCAATCAAGGTATAATTTGTTTTAGTTGCCAAGATATTGCATTATGCCAATCTTCGAATATGAGATGGTACTCTTCTGCTAGGTTATCATAAAAGTCACTAACTAAATCCCTCAATTCCCTTTTTGTTACTTTTAAGTATTTTATTTCACAAGTTCCTTTCCTAAGGTCTAATAATCACATCAATGGCGCCTGCATCTTTTCCAGCTTTAATTACAGTGATAATTTGCTCAGCTACAGTTTCCACGGTTAAGCCTGTGGTTTTTTTCGAAGCTAGCACACCACCAAAGTCGGTTTGGACAAGACCTGGAGATACTGTTGTCACACGAATTCCGTATTTCTTGCCTTCTTTATTCATCGTATGCGACAACCCTAAAAGTCCCCATTTACTCGCGCAATAGGCAGAGGCTTTTTCAGCTGTATTATAGGCGAGATCTGAAGCAATGTTTACTATTTGTCCACCTTGCCCTTGCATCATAATTTTATAAACGGATTGGCTACAAAGGAAGGCACCCTTCAAATTCGTATTTAATTGACAATCCCAATCTTCCTCAGTCATTTCTTCAACTGGCTTCCAAACCCCAACACCAGCATTATTTACTAGTGTATCAATTCGCCCATATTTTTCAAAAATTGAATTAATCACCTTTGAAACTTGCTCACTTGAAGTAATATCACATTGGTAAGTATCTAAGTCTCCAAAACTAGCAAAACCATTTTTTAGTTTTTCAATTGAGTCTTCACTTTTCGCTAAAACGATCGTTTTAACTCCCTCATTTAATAAAAGTTTTACGATACCTTCGCCAATACCTCTCGTGCCACCTGTGATAATGATAACTTGATTTTCTAACATTATCTTACCTCCTTACCATATATAAGTTTCTGTTACCCTTACGTTTCTAACAATAAAACAACAACTTGCAAAGACCACTCATAGTCTAACATATTTAACCATTAACGGGGTTTTTATAAAAATACATTCTTCTTCAAATGTCGAAGCACCAACTAAAAATATGGTAAATCAACACATTGTATTACAAAGCGACTAATAATCTGTATAATCGATGGTATTCCATGGAAGGAGAAAATTAGATGAACATTAATTTGGATCAATTGACAGTGACCATCCTCGAATTAGCTAATCGGCTAATTGGTACAAGAACGTTTTTTATAAGTATGCTAAATAATGACAAATATACGATTTTAAAAGTCTTAAATAACAACGGGAGTAAAGTAGAAGAAGGCGGAGAATACTCATTTAGTGAAACTCTTTGAAAAGAAATCACTTCAACTAGCGGTCGTGAGCCGCTAATCATTAATAACACCCATCTAGATGAACGAGTAAACAAACAAAACGTCATTCACGACTTAAAAATCGGGTCTCATTTGGCTGTTCCTATTATCATAGATAACACTTTATTAGGGACTCTATGTGCTTCAGACCCTGACCCTTATAGTTTTACTGAAACAGAACTTGAAAATATGGTATTGTTAGCCACGATTTATACTTATATTGTAAATCAATCAGGCTTCGCCTATTCACCAGAGGAAGACAAGCTTAGAATGCATGCAAAATCAATCATCAGCACATTAGCTGCTGATTTAGCCGACCAAGTTCGTAACCCAATGCAAACAGTTAAAGGTTTTATCCAGTATTTACTCGAAGAACCAAAGTTCCAACAGCATAAGCAAGTCATTTTAGATGAGCTAGCAACAATGGAGGAAAATATCCATTCATTTTTACTTACGACAAAGCCTGCTTATCCAATGATGGAGAAGATTCCTTTAGCAACTTCTCTTGTCGAAGCTACTTCATCATTAAAACCGGAAGCTGATAAATACAATGTATCCATCTCGTTAATTTTAGAGACATTACCTGAACTTAAGGTAGATAAAAGCCAGATCCAACGTGTATTTGAAAATTTCATTAAAAATAGTATTGAGGCTACAAAAAATAAAAACGGTACGATTCAAGTTCGAAGTTTTTCAGAGTCAAAGCAAGTCGTTTGTATTGAAATTAGCGACAATGGTCAAGGTATTGCTTTAAATGACTTAAATAAAGTAGGAAAGCCTTTATATTCTTCAAAGGATGATGGTAACGGCTTAGGAATTTCAATTGCATCAGATATAATCAATTCTCATAAAGGTCAACTTCACATTGAAACAACTTCAGCGGGTACGACCGTAACTATTCGCTTACCAATCGGAAGTTAATGTTTGTGAAGTACATTAGGCTTTTCATAAACACATAAAAAAACCTTAGCCTTTTGAATCGCTAAGGTTTTTTACTTATCTCTTTATATTCGTGGCAAAGGACACTATCTTTATTAACCTAAAAGATATTTGTAGACGGAATCCACTTGAATGTCTGACATTACAAAAACAGAACCATATGATCTTCGTCAAAATAACGATTTCCTATCTTTATGGCACGATAATCTCTTCCGTAGATTTCAAAACCTAGATTTAAATATAAGTTTCTTCCAGCCTTATTCGTCGTTACGACTGACAAATAAACCTGTTCAATCCCTTCTGAGTTCAGTGCGTTTTCAATAGCTGCGATCATTAACTTTCTGCCAATTCCAAGACCACGTGCACTAGGAGTAATATACATCGCAAAAATATTGGCTCGATGCTTTAACTTTTGCTTCGTTTCTTTGACTAAAGAGACGACACCAACGAGTTGACCATTGTCAAAGGCACCAAAGAATACAGAATACTCCGAACAAAATCTGTTTTCATAATGCTCAAGCGGATAATCCTTTTCTTCTTCGTAGCTAGCTACAAAAGCTTCCGGATTCGTTTGCAATGCCTCTAATCTAAGCAACTGATAATCTTTTGCGTCCGTTGGCTCTAAAACTCTTACTTCCATAGTGCACACCTACTTTCAGTGTTTTTCTATAATTCTAACATAAAATACCAACTGTTAAACCTAAGGATTTACAAAACTTCGAACTTTCTCACTTTTCCCTCAACCCTTGAAGAAAAGTGACTGACTAGTTCTTTCGCGGCACAGTTTTATTAGTTGCTATTAAGAGGCATAGCTCAAAAGGTCATCTAAGAAAAATGTCGACAAAAAAACCTTTATGCAACTCCTCTACTGCCAATCCTTAAACGACTTTATAAATTTCTCTTTCTTCTCTTGAAATAACGTCTTTCCTTCACGAGTCGGTCGTTGCTTTTGCCATTCGTAAAATGACGCAAAGCCAATTAATGTAGCACCACCAATAATTAAATACATCCACCAAGGTAAATTACCCCAGAATGGTCTTGTTTGTAAGAAGACATTGACGAGCAAAACAGCGATACCAACGATAAAATACGACTTAATCCGGTAATGCATCCCAGCGATAATTGAAATTAACGATAATCCGCCAACAATGATTGCGTCATAAATCGTGTTACTTTGAATTGCATCGCCAACGATAAATACGGTTACGATCACAAGCACAATTGTTTGAATGTTCCTCATTACATGGGCATAATTGTTCCATGCTTTTTTGCTTAAGAAAATCGTCAAGACAATAAACGGCAGCATCCTTACTTCCATCGCAACAATTGTTGGTACGTTAAAGTAATTTACGATTAAGTAATATGGTAATAATGTCGCGGCAGCTGTAAGAGAAACCATCACGTTTTTTACCACTGCCTCTTTTACTCTATTGATTTGCATAAATAGTAGATAAATCAATAGTAACGACGGAATTAGCCTCATCCATAGAGGGTCTGTATAAAAGATAGCGTCATTTAATTCAATTAGAAACATTGCTGTTATGATTGTAAACCAATCCACTTGAGTTTTCTTCGTATCCTGATCATTGGAAAATAAATATTGATAGGAAAACTTCCCGATGAGATGTAAGAACAAAATTGCGATAATAATCGCACTAATATTTATCGACTTTTCTAATCCATCAAAAAAATCCAAGAACGTAACGCTAGCAAAGAAAAGCGGTATAATCGCTAGCAAATCCCAGCTCCTCCTAAATAATAAATAGATGATAAATGCAGCTGTTAGCAGTACAATACTTAAGTCAACTAGACTGATTTGAAAAGTCAAAAAGCTAAATAAGGTAATCATCGCAAATGGCAGAGCGTATAAATCAATCCTAAATTTCCACTTATCATTAGTCAGTCCAAACAGTATTGCCATGGCTAACACTGAAGCCGCTAAGCCTTCCGCAAAATCAATATTAAAGTTAAAATAGTCGCTCACTAAAAGGATATTTACTGGGATCATTGTTAAACCCGCATATAAAAACAACTTAACTGCCCACTCTTTTTCTTGTCTTTGCACACTATAGGCGTAGATCAACAATGGGATTAAAAATGCTAATGGGTTACTTGTTGTTTCCATCGTAATAACTAATGCCAAGATCAAAAAAACGATTAAGAAACTATGCGCCGTCCAGAAAAAATACGGTTTTAGATCAGCAATTTTCCTGCCAATAAATTCATAAATGAATAGCAAAATAACAGGTACGAGGAACAACACTAGAAACAGAACACTATTAGTATCCATTATTTTAAGTGGTTCAATAAACGATAAGAAAAACATTGCGGTCGTAATCGCCACAAGCGTCCAAAATTGCTTAATTTTTGTGATGTAAACTAAAACAATGTATAAAGCAATTCCTAGCAAATAAAAACTAGATTTGAAGACTGGCATCATTTCTGCAGTAAAACAATTAAGTAGGGCAATCGAATAGCCGATCATCGCAATCGAATAGATAGGAATAAATAACATGTTTCGATACCTTCTAAAACCAAAGCTTATCGCCAAAAGTAGTAATGAACTTAAGGCAAAATGACCAATCACCCCTACTTCATTTGTGTAAAAATCCGAATAAACAAAGCTTGCGTAGATACTATGAAATGCTAACAACCATGAAATTGGAAACATCCAAGCCGCTGTCTTTTGATAACTTGCTTTATCGTGGGTCGCGTTAATGATCATTAATATGACCCCAAAAACAATAAGTAGAAACGACAACTCAAGATCCTTGCCTCCAAAATAGCTAGACATTATTGATAGAGCCATTGTTGCCACTGAAACATAGAAGCTAGTATGTTTAATAGGTACTAGATATTTATGGCTGTTTCTAACATATAACAACAAAAACATCACGACACCAACAGCAAACATATACAATTCAACGATATATAGCCCTTTTAGATCAAAAGAGAACACTCCTGAAAGTAAATTCCAAGATTGATAGCCCGAGACGACTAAGAAAATTGGGGCTAAAAACTGAAATACACGTCTTTTCGTAATAAACGCCAAATAGATGTAATTTAGCGAAATCATTAGATAAGCAACTAATAAAACAACTGAATTTTCATCGTAGCGCAGAAGTAGCCCTTCAAAGCTTATATAAACAAATGCAAGTGCTGAAATAATCGCACTCGTGTATTTAAAAACTTTCTTTAAGGAACCATCGTTTAGACGATCTTCAAGGATTAAATAAAAAATACCAATGAGTGCAAAACCGATATAGTTTAAAGGCTGTAAAAATGAGTGCTCTAGTAATTGATACATCCCATACACCAAAAGCAACGTAAATACATAATGAAACTCTTTTTTGTTATAAACAAATACAACTGAAAGATAAATAATTGCCGTAAGCAGAATGTTAACACTGTAAATAACATAACTTTGGAAAAAAACGAGCATTAGCAATGTGCTAACGACCAAGTTTGCTTGTGAAAATAACGGCAACTCTCGGACAAACATTGCATATTTGTTGTTGTCCTTTAAGTAATGATATCCAGCTAATAATAAACCGTTATAAATAATAATACCTAAATAGAAGAAATCGATCGGCAATAAGCTTGCCGCTAAAACAAAGCCACTCAGCGCAGTTAGTGTTAAAAACGATAACCATACGAATAACCGGTTTTTACTTTGATAAGCAATCCACGCGTAAAGTGGCAAACAGGTAAGCGTCGCAATCACGCCTAACACATGCCGTCCTCCACCGAAAAGTGAAAGCCATTCTCCAAACAGTTGAAAATAGCCGATCCCGATAAATGTAACTGGGATAAGTAAACTAGCTAATGTTAAAAAGGCGAAAGCCGTTTTATCAATTTTCAAATATTTGCGTGCCACATAGCTAATTCCAAAAAATAAGAGCGAGACAAAAGCGATTGAAAATACTTTCATTAAATGATTCATTTTTTCCCAGCTACTCGTAGCAAGGACTAACCCACCTAATAAGAGGAGAACAACCCCTGCAATTAGTGCCAAACTAATGTTCCGCTCTCTCACCTGTTCAGGAGTAAGTTTTTTCGCTTCCTTTTTTATTCTCAGTTGTTCTTTTCGTTCCTCGGCGATTCGTTTGACTTCTTCTTGCCTTGCTTTCCTTTGTTCAACCAAACGATTTTCTTCTGCTACTTTCTTTTCCATCATTAACTCAAAATATTGATCGTAAGCATCCGCAACTTTTGTATACTCCTCTTGATCTATGTAACTATGTTCTTTAAGCTGCTTTAGCTCGCTTTTAAAAATCGTTTTACGATTTTCCAGTGTCATATAACGGTCTCCTTATAATTTATATAGAAAAAAAAGCTATGATTATAACAATCATAACTTCCTTCTTAATTTATATATTATATAAAATTTTCCAAATATCAACACAAATATTTTGTCTAGAGCTTTTCGACACTGACGCGACCGGAAAAGAAGGTTGCCCCACCACCCATATCGGCGACACGGTCTGGAGTTAAAGCATTGACAAAGTATTTTGTTTCCGGTAAATCCGCCCATAATCCTTGTGTGACGACAACACCTTCAAGTACATTATCACCAACAGCAGCAACAAGTTCACATTCCCCACGTTCATTCCAAACCTTTACTTTTTCTCCATCCTCAATTCCAAGCTTATAGGCATCGTCCTTATTTATATGAAGACGAGCCACTTTTTCCAATGAAATATGTTTCTCATTGTTGGAAAAGGTAGAGTTTAAGAAATTGTGATTGGGGGCTGGAATAAATAAAAATGGATGATCATTATCCTTTACTAAAGGGGTATATGTCGGTAGTGCTGGCAATCCTAACTTTTCTAGCGTTTTAGAATAAAGCTCTATTTTTCCACTCGTTGTTTTTAATGGTTCAGCAGCAAGTGGCTTTCGGTTTGCTTTGATGTACTTTTTGTCTAGCAAGGTTTCGAAATCAATTCCTTCTATCCATTTGTTTTCAGGATGATTTAACGCTTGGCGAATTAACTGTTCATCACTGTCATAAAGACACTCTTCTTCAAAGCCAAACGCGCTTGCAAGCATGCGAAACACTTCTGTATTCGCTTTACTCTCACCATACGATTCAATAACAGGCTCTTGAATTTGCAAGTAGTGATGCCAGTACGAAGCATAAAAATCTAAGTTTTCAAATGAAGATGTTGCAGGTAGGACGAGATCTGCATACATTGCTGTTTCCGTTAAAAATAAGTCATGGACAACAAGGAATAGATCTTCACGAAGCAATCCTTCTCTCACTTTATTTCCTTCAGGAGCGACTAGTGCCGGATTGCAATTGTAGACGAACATCGACCGGATTGGTTTCTTTGACTGTTGTAATGCTTTCCCAATTAAATTCATGTTAATGACGCGGGTATTTTTATTTTCAAGTAAATCAGGGCGCTCTAAAGCATGACTATTGTGGGCTAAGAAGCCACCATTCCCTTTAATCGCCCCACCACCTTTGACAAGCCATTGACCAGTGATGGCTGGTAAACAAGCAACGGTTCTAACACACATCCCACCATTATCATGGTGCTGCATACCATTACCGATACGAATAAAGGCTGGCGTTGTTTTTCCATACATTCTTGCCAGACTATAAATATCGTCTATAGAAACCCCAGTAATCGCTGAAACAGTTTCTGGATCATATTTTTTTACATGTCCCCTTAATTCCTCATAACCTACTGTATAGTTTTCTAAGAAACTTTCATCTACCATATTTTCAGCAAAAAGAATATGCATTAATCCAAGCGCTAGTGCACTATCCGTTCCCGGTAAAATGGGAATGAACCAATCTGCCCAACGTCCTGTTTGGTTTTTATGAACATCAATGACAATAATTTTAGCGCCATTTTTTCGCGCCTTCTCGGCGATCGCTACTTGATGCATGTTTGTACTTACGGCATTAACGCCCCAGAAAATAAATAGCTTTGTATCAATTGTTTCCTCAGGATCTGTGCCAAAGCTACCACCCATTGTATAGCGATATCCTGTTGAGCCTGCTGACGAACAAATCGTCCGATCAAGGAGACAAGCACCTAAGCGATGAAAAAAGCGACGATCCATTCCTTCAGAATTTAATTTTCCCATATTTCCATAGAAGCTATATGGCAAAATGCTTTCAGGTCCCTCAGTTTCAATTAGTTTTGTCCAGTTCGAGTAGATGGTGTTCATTGCTTCTTCCCAAGTAATTCGCTCGAACTTCCCTTCGCCTTTAGCACCGACTCGTTTTAAAGGGTATTTTAGCCGTTTCGGATCGTAAATACGCTCTGTCATATGACGAACTTTGTTACAGATGTTGCCTTTCGTCACAGGATGATTGGGATCACCTTGAATTTTTACAATTTTTCCATCCTTTTTATGGAGTAATAAACCACATTGATCAGGACAATCAAGCGAACAAACAGCAGGAAAAATGCCATTTTGTTCTTCTATTAGGTTTTTCAAAACTAACACCACCTAACCTGTTTTTAATAGTTTTCTTTGTTTTATACGGTTGATCATTTTCATTTCTAAATAACCAGTTCCGAGTAAGACACCAATCACAATGAGGATAAAGCCGAAGACTTGCATGAAGCGAATCGCTTCCCCTAAAAATAAAAAAGCTCCAACGATCGCAAAAAATGGAACAAGGTTATTAAAAACTGCCGTTTCTCCAGCACCAATTTGTTGAATCGCCGCGTTATAAAGGATATGCCCTAATCCAGTTGCTAGGATCGCCGATGTAAAAAATACCGCCCATACAGTGGCTGATTTCCCAGTCATTTCACTGACATTACCAGGTTCAAAAGCAAAACTACTTATAAGAATAAAAACAGAACCAATTAATAGCATAACAGCAGTTAACTGTCTTGAAGATAACGTCGTCGTGACCTTTTTAATTAGGATAAAGCTAAATGCTTGTGAAATCATTGAAATAAAGATTAATAGATCGCCCCTTGAAACCGAACTTAACCCCTCACCTTTTTGGAAAATAACAATCGCGACTCCCATAAACCCGAGAAAGATCCCAACAACTCTAACAAAGGTCGGGCGGTCACGAAGGAATATCATCGAGAAAATAACCGTCGCTAGTGGGATTAACCCAAGGATTAGCCCCGCCTTTGTTGCAGTCGTTTGAACTAATCCCATCGCGAGTAACGTATGATGACCCACTTGCCCAAAGAGCGCTGCTAAAAACGCATAAAACCATTCGGTTCTCGTCAGTTTCCGTAAGTCCCTCAGAAAATAAAGAACCGTAATTGCAAACATCCCTGCAATAAAAATTCGCGTCCCTTGCATCGCTAAGGGCGGCAATTCAGTAACAAGGTATTTAATGGCAACAACGTTCAATCCCCAGATAAACATCACGAAAACTAGTAAACTAAACGTAAGTGTTCGAGACAGCATAACCCCTTCTTTCATAGTTGATGAACATCCATAGATGATAGTTTCTTCATTAAGATTATTAGTACATGTCACTCTTTTTGCATAAGTAAGCACCTTTAGATTATACAATAAAAGTACACGTAGAAGCAGCTTGGCAAACATTCCAAGCTGCTCTTTTTAAAATATAGGAAACAATCGATATTTGCAACAAAATGCTTTCCACTTTTCTCTTACTATTTCACTTCGGTTGTCCAGCTATAGGTGTCAGCAATTTTTCCCGTTTGAATACCAGTCAGCGTATCGTACAATTTCTGTGAGACATTGCCAATTATTTTATCATTAATGATAATTTTTTGCCCTTGCCATTCTAATTCTCCGATAGGCGAAATGACAGCTGCGGTTCCAGTACTAAACACTTCCTCAAGAAGTCCATCAGCGTAGTATTGATAAATTTCTTCGATAGAAATCTTTCTTTCGGTGACCGGTATAGCCCAACTTCTTAGCATTTCAATGACTGACATTCTTGTAATTCCTGGTAAAATACTGCCGCTTAATTCAGGTGTAATTACTTCGCCATTCACTTTGAAGAACACATTGCTCGTTCCTACTTCTTCAACATACTTTTTCTCGATTGCATCTAACCACAACACTTGTGAAAAGCCTTCATTTATTGCTTTAGTTTGCGCATTAAATGTTGCGCAGTAGTTACCTGCCGTTTTTGCCATACCTGTTCCACCGCGAACTGCTCTCGTATAATGTTCTTCAACCTTAATACTAACAGGCAAAATACCGTTCGAATAATATGAGCCTACTGGCGAAAGAATGACTACAAGTTTATATTGTTTAGAAGCTGCTAAGCCGAGAAATGATTCAGTTGCAATAATAAACGGGCGGATGTACAACGACGTCCCTTCAGAAGTTGGCACCCAATCTTGATCAACACTAATTAGCTGTTTTACGTATTCCAGAACCTCTTCTTCATTTATTGCCGGCATACTTAACCGCTCACACGAAGCATTTAATCTACTGAAATTTTTCTCTGGTCTAAATAATAAAATTCGATTGTCATTTGTCCGGTAAGCTTTCATACCTTCAAATGCCGTTTGGCCATAATGGAAAATTACAGCTGCCGGGTCTAACGAAATCGGCTCATATGGAGTAATTCGCGGATGAGTCCAACCTGTTTCTATTGAATAATCCATGACAAGCATGTGATCAGTAAAGTACCTACCAAAACCTAATTTGTCGTCTTCAGGTTTTATTTTTAAATTTGAAGCTTTCACAATTTCAACTACAGTGGCACTCATAGTTTACTCCCCTTTTCAAAAGTTCTTTTATAATCGTAAAAATTTTCTGTTAATTCATATTAATACTACTTTCGGTTGTAGACAAGAGGAATTTTTGTGTATTTAGAAAAAAAACTAAAAAAAATTGAATATTCTTAAACTTTTTCACTTTAACCCACTACTCAATTAAACTTCTTTAAAGTATAAACGAAAAACCTTGAAGAAAAAAGTAGTTCTTCAAGGTTTTTTACAGAAAATTATTTTTTAAGTTCAACGACTACCGGACAATGGTCACTTCCTAATATATCGCAGTGAATATCAGCGGCTGCTATGCGCTCTTTTAAGCGGTTTGAAATGATAAAGTAATCAATTCTCCAGCCGATATTCCGCTCTCTTACTTTATTCATGTAAGACCACCACGTAAATGAGTCTTGGCGGTCTGGAAATAAATAACGAAACGAATCGACAAATCCTTTTTCAAGTAGTTCTGTAAGTTTCCCTCGCTCCTCATCAGTAAATCCTGAATTTCCATGATTTGATTTCGGGTTTTTCAAGTCGATTTCTGTATGGGCTACATTTAAATCCCCACAAAGGATGACCGGTTTGACATTTTCCAACTGTAATAAATAATCGCGGAAATCGTCTTCCCAGCGGAGTCGATATCCAAGCCTCGCTAAATCACGCTTAGAATTTGGAGTATACACGTTCACTAAATAGAAGTTATCAAACTCTAACGTTATCACTCTGCCCTCTTGATCGTGTTCATCGATGCTGATGCCGTACTGAACATTTATTGGCTCTATTTTTGAAAAGATAGCTGTTCCTGAATAGCCTTTTTTCTCAGCATAATTCCAGTACTGATAATAGCCTTCAAGCTCTAAGTCAATTTGACCTTCTTGTAATTTCGTCTCTTGGATACAAAACATGTCAGCATCCACTTCATGAAAGTAATCTAAAAACCCCTTTTTTACACATGCTCTAAGTCCATTCACATTCCAAGAAATAAGTTTCATAATTTATGAGTTTTCTCCTTACGTTTAAATTTCTAATTTCTTCATTATACTCTAAATGGACAAGTTTTTCTAAAGGGAGACGTTTCCTAATTGTAAACACCCTAAAGATAGTGAAAAAGAAACGATCTATGGTATGATATTTGCAAGAAAAATTGAAAGGATGATTATCTATGAGTCAACAATTTGAAGTTGGTCAATTAGTTACAGGTATATATAAAACAGGAAAATACATAGGTGAAATAACGATGGTCAAAGAAGCGAATTACGTCATGCGAGTGTTAGCCGTCATCAATCATCCCACTCAAGGTGATCTCCATAACCCTAAAACTGTTGACGGTGTCTTCTTCCATGAACGTCGCGCGTTAGCGCACCGTGAGCAAGTAAACATCCAAAATGTCTACGTAAAACCATATGAAGGCGAGCTACCTTCCTATGAGGAGTCATTACGAAGTGCTCTCGACAAGGAATTCAGCCAACTTGAAGCAGAAGGTTCTCCTTTTGCCCTAAAATCAATCGAAATCCTTAGAGGCTTAGAAAAAGACTACTTTAAATAGATACATTTAGGTGCCAGGCACCTAAATTGCTTACACTACAGAATAGGAGCTGAACAAATGAATAAATGGGCTTTTGTCTCTGACTTTGATGGGACGATATCAAAACAAGATTTTTATTGGCTAGTAATTAACAAATATTTTCCTGAAGGTCAGAAGTTATTTGATAAATGGAAACGAGCAGAACTGTTAGATATTGATTTTCTTAGTGAAGTTTTCGCGTCCATTCACCAAGATGAAGATCAAATTATCGCTGACATTCTTTCAATCCCGATTGATGAGCATGTCCCAAGCTTCATTAAGAAAGTTCAAGAAAGTAACGGCGACTTCTTTGTACTAAGTGCTGGAACTGACTACTACATCTACCATATTCTAAAAAAATATGGCATTCATAATGTCAAAGTGTTTTCTAATGAAGGCTATTTTCATGAGAAAAATGTCTTGATGAACATTGATGAAAATCATCGCCATTACTCAAAGCGTTACGGCATTGATAAATCGAAAGTTATACTAGAATTGAAAGAACAGTATGAACATGTGTATTTTGCTGGCGATAGTGAACCAGATAGTCATCCCGCTGCACATGCAGACGTCACCTTTGCCAAGGATGCTTTGCAAGATATTTTAAAAGAAAAGCAGATTCCTTTTGTAGCTGTCGAAACATTTGCAGAAATTGAAACGTACTTACGTGAAAAAGGAGTGCTTTCTTAAATGCTCTCGCCTGTAACAAGTGTACCGATTCCGGCGATCTTGGAAATCAATAATGGTGTACTCGCCCGCTTAGGAGATATTCTAAGAAAGCATAACTTTTCAAATGTCGTAGTTATTTTTGACGATTTCACATACGCGACCTATAAGGAAGATGTAGAAAAATCGTTACAAACTCTTGAAGTCGATACGATCATGATGCCTTCTGATCTCGATATTCAAGATTTAATCAAAAAAGCATTTGCAATGCCCCGCTATGATGTTGTAGTTGCGATGGGCGGAGGTTCGATAATTGATTATGGAAAATATATTGCCTACTCAAGAAGGAGCCCCTTCATTAGCATTCCAACCTCAGCATCCAATGACGGTTTCGCAAGTTCCAACTGCTCGATTCACGTAGATGGTAAAAAAACAACGGTTCCTGCAAAGGTTCCGTTTGGCATTATCGCTGATTTAGATATTATTCAACACGCTCCAAAGCGCTTTATCTTAGCCGGAATTGGCGATTTAATGAGTAACATTACTGCACTTTACGACTGGGAGTTTGAAGAAAAAAACGGTGCAAGCCATGTTAATGCCTTTGCGTCAATGTTAAGCAAAAAAGCTGTCAACAGCTTTATCCGTACACCGATGACTGACGTCAAAAGCCCGATCTTTTTAAAAGAGTTAATTAGTTCTGCGACAATGGGCGGTATCGCTACGGCAATTAGTGGTAATAGTTCACCAATTAGCGGATCAGAACATTTAATTTCGCATGCTTTAGATAAAATAGCTACCAAACCCGAAATGCACGGTATTCAAGTTGGTATCGCTACTTATATTACCGCAAATGTCCAAGATCATCGTGCCCTTCGCATAAAAAAAGTGTTTGAACGAACTGGATTTTTTGATTACGTCAAAACACTGAGTTTACAAAAAGATGAATATATCGAGGCAATCAAAATGGCACCAAGTATCAAGCCGAATCGCTATACGTTTCTCCATGATGCTTCATATCAAGAAAAAGCGCTTGAATTTATGAAAGAGGATTTGATCCTACAAGAGATTTTTCAATAGGCGGATCACTTAACTTCGTTTTCTTTATGGTAAATGCCCACCCTATTTTTGACCTCCTACATACTAATATAATGTAGCCAAACAAAAAAGGGGGGCATGCATAATGTATCATTATGGCGCACCACAACAATTCCAAGGTTACCCAAGTGCTCATAGCACAGGTAGGTCATTTACATTAATTGTTGTTTTATTCATCCTACTAGTTGTTGTAGGATCAGCTTATATTAAGTAATTTCTACGATTACTTCAAAAACAACAGCTTGGATTTCCTTAACGGGTTTACTCGTCTGAAAAATCCGTTACGAGTTCATTCACAGTTAAAGAGGCTGGGACATAACAAAGTGTCAGACACCGCCAGGCACATAATATAGACATTTGATATAAATCTGACTGTCTATATTTAGAAGGCCCCTCGCGATGTCAGACACTCTTGTCCCAACCTCTTTTTTGTTTACCTAACCTACCTCACGACCCACTACTAACTAGCAGAGGAATCCTTGAATCTCACATAATTTACTAACGCCCTAATATTCTTCCTACGCGTAAAATCAAGAGGAACATCATAAGCCGCTAACATCCCTCTTTCATCTGGAATTAGCTTCATTCTTAGGATTTTCTTAGCGCTGATTTTCCATTTCAAAAGGGTCATCAATAATTTATCTAAAGATTTTAATCTTCTGTATTCAAATCCTCCCCTAAGGTAAAAATACTTAATGCTCTTTTGCATTTCTCCAGGGAGGTTCTTATTTTTAATTTCTATGATTGCTTCTTCCCTAGACGGACTCACACCTGTGGCGAAAACTACGATCTTTTTATCCTTTAGCTTCTCAAAGTTTTTAGTGATGATGTTGATCCCATTGATTCCAACGGCATATAGTCCACCACCGAAAATAATTGTGTCATAGTTAACTAACTTATCAATTGAAATCTCACTAAGTTCAAACATATCTGCTGTTAATTCCTCTGAAATCCATTCTGCGTACTTTTTTGTAAAACCTGTTTTTGATGCATAAATAACTGCTGTTTTCATTCAGTTCCCTCCACGACAATATTTACTTAAAAATTCTACGTAATAAGTGGCGAACCCTTTAGAAAAGCAGTTGGAAAAAGGGATGAATTATGATATTTCACGCAATAGCCACAAGTTAGTCACCTGACATCAAGGGCAACATAATTGATAATCCTAAGAATTTAGTTATCCTTTTACCCTCTTGTATAAAATTTCCTTACTTTGCCCAAGATAACTAAAAAAGGGGTACTTATGTTAATGAAGCACTTTAATGTCCTATTACTCAAGTTTATTGCCGCGATGATTATCTTCTGGGTTAGCTTAGATTTGTTTTTTGATGCAACCCTTACCCAAATCGTCGCATTCAGTTTACTAGTAACAATTGTTTCTTATTTTTTAGGGGACCAAGTCCTACTTCCTCGCATTGGAAATAGGAACGCCGTTGTTGTTGACTTTTTTCTAACGTATTTAATCGTCTGGGTGTTTGGCGCTGTTTTCTTCCACAACTACCTACAGGTTGCATGGGGAAGCATTATCTCAGCAACTCTTTTTGCAGGCTCAGAAGTGTTTGTCCATTCCTATATTCTAAAAAATGTAAATCCTACCGTTCGAGAAAAACAAAAACCTACCTTCAATCAAAGTTTTGCTTTTGAATTTGCCGAGGAGGAAGACCCTAAGAGAACCAAAGAGTAAACCATACTTACTACTAAAATAACATTTGTTAAAACAAAGGACTTGAACAGTCCTTTTTTGTTTTTCTAGTAGCACCTAACTATGATTAATGAATTAATTATGTAGCAGAAATTTTTAAAGGATTTATATATACGGTATAATATAGTTGATTCAACTAATAGAAATAATTCTACTAAGGGAGTATGATTTGTGCCATTTTTGATTATTTTTTCACTATTGATTTATTTATTACTTAGTTTTTATATAGCTTTTAACGGCTGGGTTTGGCTAAATAAAACGTATCAGTTTACTTACAAAAAAACATATTTTATCATTGTGTTCTTTATTTCAATTTCCTTTTTTCTAAGTCGAATTGTTGATTTCCATGCATTTACTTGGATTGGTTCAATCTGGCTAATCATCTTTGGCTACGGCTTGGTTCTCTTCCCTATTATTAACTTGATTTATTTTTTAAATAAAAAAAGAGGCGTTAAATGGTATGGTATTGGTATCCTATCGTTTTATTTATTTGTTTTCATTTATGGATCTTTTAATATGTGGAGCCCGGTCGTTGTTAGTTACGACGTTGAGATCCATAAAGAAACAGAACTAGACAACCTAAAAGTTTTACTAGTCTCGGATATCCATATAAATGAGACTATTGGAAATAGGTTTGTCTCTCGTCTGATCGACCTCTCGAAAAACGTAGAACCAGATATTATCTTCCTAGCTGGAGATATTTTAGACAATAGCATCGACCCCTACTTAAAGCATAATATTGGTGAGACTTTAGCCGGTTTAACTGCTCCAATGGGTGTTTATGCTGTATTAGGAAATCATGAATATTATGGAAGAGACATTCCAATATTTATTGAGGAAATGAACCAAATTGATGTACAAGTCTTAGTAGATGAGGTGACTTATTTAGAAGATCTCTTTTACATCGTCGGTAGAAAAGATTTTTCAGATCGAGACAGAGAGAGTATTGATACGCTGACAAAAGACTTGAACAAAGAAAAACCAATTTTTTTAATTGACCACCAACCAAGAGAATTTGCTGAAGTAAATGCTGCTGGCGTAGATTTAATGGTGTCTGGCCACACCCACAAAGGACAGTTGTTCCCTGGTAATTTAGTTACACAAGCCATTTATGAAAATCATTATGGGTATTATGTAAAAGAAAATCTTCATACAATCGTATCCTCTGGGTTCGGTATATGGGGACCGCCATTTCGCCTCGGGAGCCGGTCAGAAGTGGTTGAGATTAATATTAACTTTGTAAAATAAAAAACAAGGCTACTCGCCAAGTAATTAAACCACGCGCCTTTGTTCGTCGCTTAGCAAAGGCGCAATTTCTCTATATTTCCCCTCACACTCAATTATCATCTACATTATTTAACGATTAATGGTGAAAGCCTATCCTTCAATACATCTTTTCTGCGGGCAATCATTCTCGTAAAGGTAAAATATTCGCCTCCATCAGCAACTAGTAAGTCAATATCTCCGTTACGTTGCCATAACCCTGATGCTTTGGCCGTTGTTTCCCACTTCATCCACAAATCCCAACCGTTTGGTAGTATATCTGCGACTTCAATATCAACAACACCAGACCTTTGCCAAAGCTTTGACCACCACGCCGGAGAATGAAATGAATACCATTCATTATCCCAGTATGGCTTCATCTTCTCAGGAATATCGTTTTCGAATTCCTTTGTTAAGCCTGGTACGACAATACCAATTTGCCCATTCGGTTTTAATAATTCCGAAAATTTAAGTAAGTATATATCATCGGTTCCAAAATAGTGATACGAATCAATACTAATAATCGCATCAAAAAATTCATTAGCATATGGTAACGCGTGTGCTTCTGCTCGAATTGGGAAAACAAGATCTTCTACACCTGCTTCTTTAATCCGTTTCAAATTATCTGTTGCACTAATCCAAAGATCATTCGCCCATACTTGGACACCAAACTCTTTCGCTAAAAAAATTGAGCTCATCGCTTTCCCACAGCCCATATCGAGCACTTTCATTCCTGGTTTCAAGTCCATTTTTTCTACTGCGAATTCAGTTAACCAGACCGAATTTGGTCCCATTTCATTTTCGATCATCCATTTTGGATCATATTTCGCTGAGTGTGGAAACTGCTCAACGGTTAATGCTTCTTGTAACTGTTTGTCTGTCATCATTAGCATTGCTCCTTTGTTAATTAAATTTTTGCCATGGAAATGCCCTTTTCCCATAAGCTCTTGCCCCAATTTCACGACCTAAATCAGTACTATTAAAATATTTCACCCCAAAAGGTGAGTACTTTTGGAGCTTGTTTGATAAGACAATAATTGTTAAGTTATCCTCTAGGAATTTTTCAAAATGTGAGGTGTAACCAATTGGATGAAAGCCACCATGGGAAATGCTTCGTCTGCCATAGTTATTCTTAATAAACCAGCCATAGCCGTATTTAATAAGTGTTCCATTATAGGAAATAGTCTGCATTTGGTTAATAGTTTCAATTGTTGCTAGTTGTTCTGTATGTAGCGCTTTATCATATAAAAACAAGTCTTCCACGCTTGATACAATATCTCCTGCACCAAATAGTAATGAAGGTTTACAATCAAAAACACTTTCCCAATAATGAGCTTTGTTATCTTCCTTTTGGCCATCAAAGTATGTATTAGCCATCCCTGCCGGTGTAAAAATTTGTTCTTGAACATAATTTCGAAATCGTTGTTCCGTTATAATTTCAACAATAAGAGCTAATAAAACGTAATTCGTATTGCTATATTGCCACTTAGTGCCAGGTTGAAACTTGATTGGTTTCTCCAAGACTAGTTCAACAATATTCTCAGGGGAAATATCCTTCCCAGTCTGTAATCTTTTCTCATAAATATAGTTAGGAATACCTGAAGTTTGATTTAACAAATGATGAACTGTTATTTTCGCATCTGGAAAAACCTGCGGAAAAAAGTCTACTACTCTATCTTCTAAGGTCAGTTCATTTTTCTCCACTAATTTCATAATACTCAAAGCTGTGAACGATTTTGAAATCGAGCCTATGCCAAAATTCGTTTTGGTAGTGTTTGACTCACCTTCACGGGCTAGCCCAAAGCCTTCTTTGAAAAGGATCTCACCATCTTTGGCCACCAAAACAGATCCACTGAAGTTTTTAATAGAAGATAAATAACGTTGTAATTTTTGCTCCATAGGTCACCTTCTTTTAATAATCTGACACTACAATTTTACCAGTAAATACCTAATATGACGATAAGTTCTTGGTCTAAAAAAAGGTTTGGCAGAGTATATGTGGCAAATTTTAGAACATCAACTATGGATGACAACACTTAAACCGATGAACCACTCTCACTTACCGTTTTCAATTCTTACCTCCTGTTCAGTCACGCGGACGTTCTCAACAATTCAAAAAAACGCACACCATGACATGCATCGAAAATCATTAGACAATGCTAACAATTTTGATGCACTCACATGAATGTGCGTTTCTATTTTTAAGAATTAAACTCGGTTAAATTCATCTGGGTTCGGACCTACACGGCGATCTTCGTTTAGCCCGTTAATTAATGCCATTTCTTCTTCAGTCAATTCAAAATCGAAAATATCAGCATTTTCTTTCATACGTTCAGGTTTTACTGACTTAGGAATCGTTACAACTTCATTTTGAAGATCCCAGCGTAAAATGACTTGGGCAACCGATTTCCCATACTTTTGACCAATTTCGCCTAACGTTGGGTCGTTAAGTAACGCCCCTTGCATTAATGGCGACCAAGCTTCTAGCTGAATGTTATGTTGCTTACAAAACTCATGAAGTTCTGTTTGTGTTAAGCGTGGGTGATACTCCACTTGATTGACCATTGGCACCACTTCACAATCCTCCATTAAGTCTTTCAAATGTGAAACTTGAAAGTTACTTACTCCAATGGCGCGGACCTTCCCTGCTTTATAAAGCTCTTCAAGTGCTTTCCATGTCTCTTTATATTTCCCTATCTTAGGCAGTGGCCAGTGAATTAAGTAAAGATCTAAGTATTCTAACCCTAGTTTCGTCATACTTTCTTCAAATGCCGCTAATGTCTTTTCATAACCTTGATTTGAATTCCAAACTTTCGTTGTAATAAACAATTCCTCGCGAGGTACATTAACTTCCCTTATGGCTTGACCTACACCTTCCTCGTTTCGATAAATAGCTGCAGTATCAATTGAACGGTAGCCTAATTCAATGGCTGTTTTCACAGAACTTACAGCTTCTACTCCCTCTTCCATTTTAAAAACCCCAAGGCCAAACCAAGGCATTTTTACCCCATTATGTAATGTCGTAGTACTTTGTAAATTTTTCAAATGAAAACACTCCTTTACTCATCAGTTACATTAATAGTATAACAAACTAGTGACAAGAAAAAAATTATTTCGCCCCTCTAATTTTTAAGGTAAAATGAGCAAATAACAGGTTTTGGAGGAATTATCATGAAAGATACAATCAATGAACAAATTGAACAATTACGAGCAAGCTTTTATAAAATTAGCCAATACATTGGCGAAAATCCCGAACTAGGACATGAAGAATGGAAAGCTTCAAAAATACTATCTGACGAACTTTCCAACCATGGTTTTGAGGTTAACTTAGGCACATCTGGACTACCTACTGCATTTGATGCGGTTTATGATAGTGGTATTGCGGGACCCTCGATTGGTTTTATGGCTGAATATGATGCCCTTCCTGAACTTGGCCATGCTTGTGGCCACAATTTAATTGGGACAATGGCAGTCGCTGCAGGAATTGGTTTAAGTAAAGTAATGAAAAACTGTGGTGGAAAAGTGTACGTTTATGGCACACCTGCAGAGGAAACTCGTGGTGGAAAAGTAACGATGGCAGAAGAAGGCGTTTTTGACCACCTAGACGTTGCGATGATGGTTCATCCCCTTTATCGTCATGAAAAAAGTGGTTCGTCATTAGCCATGGATGCGATTCAGTTTGAATTTTTCGGAAAATCCGCTCATGCTGCGTCGTCGCCTCATGAAGGTATTAATGCCTTAGATGCGGTCATTCAAACCTTTAACGGAATTAATGCTTTAAGACAGCATATTACCCCTGATGCAAGAATTCACGGGATCATCCCTGAAGGTGGAAACGCTGCGAATGTCGTTCCAGACAATGCTGTTGCGCAATTCTATGTTCGTGCCCAGCAGCGCAGCTACTTAAATGAATTACTAGAAAAAGTTAAAAATTGCGCTCAGGGAGCGGCTCTTGCTACTGGAGCAAGACTTGAAACATCGTTTTATGAATTGTCGTATGACGATTTGAAAACGAACGAAACTCTCTCTACTACCTTTACTGATAATTTAATTGAGTTAGGTATTAAAGCCGAGGAAATCCACGAAAAAGGCAGTGGCGGTTCTCTTGACATGGGAAATGTGAGCCATGTTGTGCCATCGATCCACCCTTATATAAAAATTTGTGACCAACCTTATGTCTGTCATACGAAAGAGTTTCAAGAAGCTGCCATGAGTGACCAAGGCTTTGAGGGACTTATGCTTGGTGCAAAATGTATGGCAAACACAGCCTACGACGTTATTACGAATCCAGATTTATTAACAAAAATTAAGCTTGAATTCGAAGCTACAAAACGCTAATTATTGTAAAAAGGCGACTCACCTCAAGTTAAACTTTATAAAGTCAGAAAGATTCCCTTCCTATATATCGTACTTGAGGTGACTGACACAGGCTTTTGAGTCGCCTTCTTTTTCTCTTAATCTTTCTTTGCTTCAGGAATAAATACTGTCGCTAAACTTCTTCTACGCCGATTTTCACTCGGCTCATTAGCAGCATAGTTTTTTATAACTGTTTCCAGATCTTTGCGAAATAGAAGCAATTCCTCATCATCTAAAAATAAATCAATTTGCCGATAACCAAATCCATCTTTCAACATATTCAAATTGTCACCACTATCTAAATACTGTTCTGCTCCTTGGATTAAGTTTGCAAAAAACGTAATGAAGTATTTCAGATGATCATCTTTACAAAGCTTTTCGGCTTCAGATGCCGTAATATTCGCTGCTTCATTATTTAATGAGTATGTCCGCTCTATTGTTCCTCTTACTTTCCTTTCATCGGAAACAAAAATAACCTTGCTTTCGGTTAGCACCTTTAATTGACGGTATAATGTAGCCTGCGGAACATCCGGAATCCATTCCATAAGCTCTTGGACTGTTAATGGTCTTTTAACTAAACATTGGATAATTTTCATTCTTACAGGATGTAAAATAACATCCGCTTTTGACATTGCCATTTAGCTCACTCCATAAAGAATTATTCCTTATTGTACACTTTTTTTAACCAGTTAGTAACTATAACCATAAGTTCTGGATGTAGAGTTGTTTCACTTTGTGATTGATAAGCTTTTTTAATTTTTTGTATCGGAAAATCACCTTCCTGGTTTCGTAATATATGATTCATGCCCTCAATAACGTGAACTTCTGCAGGACCAGCCACTAATTTTGGTACTTCAAATACATTTTCTAGTCTTGTTTGAACATCTTTTTCGCCATTAATAGCAAGAACCGGGCATTCAATTTTTTCCATTGCACCATATAAGTCAAAACGCTGATGTTCCCTGAACCACTTCGCAGGCATCTTCGCTACTAACTGAACACGCATCACATCTTTATCACTATCGTACATTTTGGAAAATATCTTTTGAGCCTTTGCTTCTGCCTTTTCGATCACATTCAACTTCTTTATTAACCAACCTTTAAAACCAGTTTCCTTTAGTAATTCTTCATAAACTAATTCCCTTTGATATTTAGTGGCATTTTCTAGTGTATCGGCTGCACCTGCTAGTAAAATGAGCCCCGAAACTGGATTTCTTTCATTTAACGCTGTAGCCAGCATCGTCCCCTCACTATGTCCTAAAACAAGAACACGTTCTTTATCTACACTTGGATGATTCCTTAAGTATTGTAAGGCACTTTCTGCATCATCTACTAATTCCCACATACCTGCCTTGGTAAGATTACCCTCACTTTCTCCAACACCACGTTTATCATAACGAAGTGAGATAAACCCTGCTTCTGCTAGCCCATCGGCAATTAATTTATAAATGTTAAGCTTAAACTTTTTCATGTTTCCATCGCGATTGGCCGGGCCAGTGCCAGCAATAATTAATACTGCTGGTACTTGGTTTGCCGCTGTTTTTGGAATAGACATCGTTGCACCTAAAGTAACATTCCCTTTTATTTGAACTTGTTCTTCTTTTATATTCATCAAAAAAACCTCCAACGACTTAAGATATATTTTTATTATTATCATTATCAATAATGATAATAATATATCTTTGGAAAAAAAGCAATCATTAGTGCAAATGAAAAAGGCTTTTGCTGTCCTTGAGCAAAAGCCTTTTTTTATTTTACTTTTTTGAGTCTACATTTAACTGCTGCTTCTGTAAAACTTTCAACTTAATTTCAACGACCATTTTTTCTTCGATTGAATTAAATGTTCCTTCTTCAAATGGTGCATCAATAAAGTCGCCCTTATAGTTTTGAACTCGACCCATTTTGCGATCTAACGCTTCGTCGTACTGAATGAAACGGCTAGATAACAATTCACAGTATGGTAGTTCATTGAACTCTTCTCCACTATATTGGTCAAATTGCGACAGGTCAGCTGATAGTAAATGCTCTTTTGAAGAGAAACCATCAGGTAGATCTGATTTCGTAAAGAACGTAAATTCCTGACTTTGTGGTCCATAAGCAAACTGTGGTTTTCTAATATAGTCTACATCCGTCACTGCTTTAAAAGGTACGTCGATTGTTAAAGAACGAATACTAGAAACAACAGAGTCTTTTGTTCCATATTTCGGAGTCGCATATTGAATATTTTTACGAATAAACCCAGCTAAAAATAGTTTGTTTGTCGGTAATAATAGACGACATTGCGTGATCTTTAAGTTTTTCTTAATATTTTTAATTTCTAGTACTGGTTCTGGAAATTGAATGGTTGGATTTAAATCTAGTTGAACAACTGTTTCTGCTAACACAACTGGAATTTTAACAGTAGATTTGCCTTCAATAACATCTGGCTCAACGCGACGATTCCCTACTTTTGGTGAAAGTGCGTTTTTCGTTTTCATAGGTTTATAGTTAAAGTATGGTGGCGCTGGCTCATGGCTTTTACTTTCATTCTTTTTTTCTGACATTTTGAATGTCACCTCCTTAGTATTTGTTATAGCTTATGTAACAAACACTATGAGGTATGGTTAAATCTATTAGTTTTGAAACCCATTATAAAAACTAGCTATTTCATTAGTAACACTTGTCTACAAGACTAGTGAATATAGGAGGATGTCCCTTTCTCTCCTAGTTTACTTGCCAGCTAATGATATACTCTGTATGTTCATTTGGAAGTTCCAGTTTCGGATCAGTAATAATCCAGATTCCAGACAACGCCATTTCTTTACAAGTAAGTTCAAAATGACTCATCGCAATGCCGATATCAATGAGCTGCATGTCAAACCCAATCTTATTGTAATTTGGCGTATGTGCTAAATAAAAGTGGTATACATTCTTGTCCTCACAAAATACAATTCGCCATGGTTGCTTGTTTGAAGCTGAAGGACCAAGTCGAACCATCTCGATTGCGACCGCATAATCGCCTGCTTCCTCCTTCGTTAGTTCAGTTCCAAAATTTCCTTTAAAAAATAATTCAGACCACGCTTTCTTATTATCCGCTTTCGTTACATACCTGAGCGTTTTATCAAATAGACGCTGCTTTTCCTTAGCATACCCAAGTGGTGTAATGCACGGAATAAAATCATCTTTACTCAAGTTTATTTCTTTTGCAAATGAATTGCGGCTAAACGTACCACCAATCCAGCAAGTACCGATACCTAGATCCGTTACGAATAAAATTAATTTTTCAAAAATATAGCCAAATTCAACTAAACCCATTTTTGTGTTTTCCATGATACCAACAATATAACCTTGATGGTTTTTAATAAATCCATAAGTACCTAGCTTTATCCCTTTATCTGAGACATTGTTTTTAATTTGAATGACTTCAAATTTTGCTTTTCTTCCTAATGGACCAACTAAATTGTCTTCGTCTTTTAAATATTCATCAATCTGATTTAGATGATCACTAGTTAGTTCCTTTGTTTCATATGTTCGAATTGATTTTCGCTTCTCAATCACTTCTAATATTGAATTCTTCATCTTTTCCCCTCACTCCCTTTTTCATTATAATGAAAAGAACAGGCAAACAACATTATTTCCTCTATAAATATTTTGTCACCTCGATTGCCGCTTGCTCTCCTGAGTGAACAGCACCTTCCATAAACAGTCGCCATTTTGTCGCCGTCTCTGTCCCTGCAAAATGTAGACAGGCAATCGGTTCCAATAATACTTTCTCATAGTTCGTAATGACACCTGGTCCAAAATGGACTCCATAACCGCCACGTGTCCACGGTTGTTCTGACCAATTTTCAACGAATATTTGTAACGGATTTGCAGCTTGTTCTCCAAAAAACGGCACTAACGCTAACGGAACTTCTTCACTAGGTTTTTTTAGACCTCTAGCAGATTCGCCTGTTACTAATACTGTTAAGACTCCTCGTTTCCCATCCCGAGGTGAGCTATCAACTGCTTCATTAATTGGTCCAATATCTGACTTAACCATCCCACTTAGCCCCAATTCCCGCCAAAACGGTTTACTATAGACGAGCACTATTTTCGTGACAGAAGGCATTTCACAATGTTCAAGCAGTTGGGCCCTTAATGAAGGTAATGGAGGCTTAAATTGTATTTCCCTCTGTAAATTAGGCGGTATTGTGATAATGACGCGTTGTGCTTTCCAACACTTCTCAGCACTTTCAACAATGGCATAGTTTTTGTCATAAGTTACTACTGTCACAGGACTTTTAAATTGTATACGCTCGGCAATCTGTTCTGCCATCTTTTCCACTAGTACGCCAACCCCTTCCTTCAGCCACAACGCTTCAGCATTTCGAAAGTTTTGGACAGTACCGGCAGTCTTAACACACCATAGGACATCTAATGTTGAAACTTCGTGTAAATAGGTACACAGCATCTCTTCTAGTAAATATTTATAATAATGATACCCACTTACTGTATACATATTCTCTTTAAGAAATTGCGCCATTGTCAGCTTGTCATATTCCTTCGCATCTAAACTATTCCAAGGTGAATCTGCAATGATTTTGCTGCTTAGCTTATTTAATTTCCTTGTAAATTGGAAGACATCTACAAAACCTGCAATTGATAAAGGTGGCAACTTACCGACTGTTCGTTTACCGTCGATGAAAAAGACTGATTTCCCCTTTTTGTATGTTGGTACAACTTCTAACTCGAACTGAGACAGTAGCTCTTGGATATGATGATGATGACGATCAATCCACTGCGCTCCCATATCAATCGTCACATTTTCTTCTGTTTTAAAGCTAAGAACTCTACCACCCACACATTCTTTCGACTCAAGTACAGTAAAAGAGATATTCTGTTTCTTCAACTCTAAAGCAGCTGATAATCCAGCAAGACCTGCTCCAATAATAACAACATCAACTTCTTGACAAATTGACAACGAATTCTCCCACTTTCATCAAATGTAGTAACTATTATTTGTAAAAATGAAATAAGAAATGCATTAGCAAACCTTGTTAATAGCGTGTTACATTCTTGTTTCACTCCTACCAATAACCCTTTAAATTTCCTTAACAATCAAAAAGACACTTGTCACCAAGTGTCTTACTGATAAATTAAAAAACATATCCATTTAAAAATAATGTCTAGCAAAAATCACTTTTACTTATTTAGATTGTCCATTCGTCATGGATTACCCCTACTAAGTACCATTCCCCATCTTCTTTTTCAAGAACAAGGCGGAGACTGCGCCAATCCATCCCTTCATACTGCGGGTCAATACCTGAAAAATGGTATTCTACAATCGTACCCTCTGGGTAGACATCCGCACTATTATCAAGGGTATTTCCTTGTCCTAGTCTTTCATCTACTGCTTTTTCTTCAGCATTTACGTAATCCTCATCGTATACAAAGCGATCAAAGTATTCTGCAAAGGTCATTTCAATTGGATTTCCTTTGCCGTCAAAGACACCCCATGTGTAGATCGTCTCGTCAGCCATTAAGCCTTCTACTTCTTCAGCCGTAAATACTTTATCTTCGTCTACATTAACATGGGCGTATGGTGTAAAACGAACCCCTTTAGACGGATGTACATAACTCGCTATTGTCGCCATGTCCTTCTGTTCCATAGCTAACACAATTTCTTCGGCTGCATCAGAAGGATTATCAGGTTTCTTTGCTTCCTCTTTTTCGGTTTCTTCTTTTTCAGCTACTTCATCAGCCTTCTCTGTTTCTGTTTCGCTTGGCTCTTCTGCAACTGGCTCTGAACCTGTATCCTCACCTTCTTGTCCACCATTCGTTTCTGTACCGTTCATACAAGCGGTAAGTAAGAAAAAAGTAACGATCACAAAGAAAATTCGATACATTTTCATTATGGAAACCTCCTAAAATTTCTATTCTAGTTTATCTATACCACAGCTTCACACCGTTTAACCTGGTATATATTGCCTATATTTACTTACTTATAATGACCTTTACTCTACCAACTTGACCGTCTTGTAGACGAACTTTTATTCCATGGGGATGATTAGCCGATTTCGTTAAAATATCTTTGACAATTCCTTTCGTTGTTTTTCCTGTTCGTTGATCTTGTTTCAAGACAATTTCAACTTCAACACCTGGTTGAATTTGACTACGTGTTTGCCCGTTCATTCTCTTCCTCCTTATAATGCTGTGATAACTCGACAATCATGGCACCCATTCGTTCTCGTTCTGGCGCAATATAATTAGTAACCCCTTCTTCTCGCAATGCTTCAGCGGTGACCTTACCAACAGCTACCGCTAAAACTCGGTTGTTAAAAGCGTCTAATACTTTCTCTAAATACTGATGCTCTCTAGCATAATCAAATAAAGACCGAACTTGGATGGCTGTCGTAAAACAAACCGCATCAACCTTTGCTTCGCTCAATTCTTTGCACAGCAATTCAACGGTATCTGGATTAGGAGCAATATGTTGATACGGAAGAATTGGTAACACAGAAGCTCCATTATCTTTGAGATACTTGGTTAATCGCGGTGCCGTATCACCATGGAGTTGAACAGCTACTTTTTTCCCATTGAACTGATACGCTTCTAGGGCTCTTATTAACCCAGCAGTTGTTCCATCTTCATCAACAGCCATTGGTTGTATTTGCAGTTTCTTTAAGGCTGCTAGCGTTTTATAGCCTCTTGATGCTACATCGGTTTTTTCTATAATATTCTGAAATTCCTCTTTGATGCCGATATTATCCGTTATTTCAATTAGTTTTTCAAGCCCGATCCCGGTCGTAAAAATGATCATATCTGTGCCTTCAGTAACTAACTTTCTTAGTGACGGTTCCACTTCTTTTTCCGCTAAAAAAACAGTTCCTTGTAACGAACGGATAATCGGGATACCACCTTGCTTTTCAACTAATGCACTCATTTCATCTAACTTTCTTGATGCCGCTAGGACAACCTTTTTTCCTGCTAGTCCCATAAAATAATTCCACCTCACCTTTTAAATCTATGTAATTGCTCAAGCATATTTTCATTCGTTAAGATTTCAACTTGGCGTACGCCAAAAAGATCAAAATGTGGATAGTCTGATCGATGATCAATATACTTTGCTGGTATATTATGCTTCTTCCCCCACGCAATTAAGCGCTTAAGGTCCGCACAGCCTACCTTTGTTACTGATTTATTATCTGGAAAGCGGGGGTCATACCAATAGTGAGTTAGAAAAGCAATCTCCCCTTGTTTCACTTTTTCTTTCCAGACCATTAATTCCTCCCGTTTAATTCCAAATGCCATCATCTCACCTCTTTAAGTATAGTACCATTACAATTTCTTTACTTCCACTTTCCCATCTTCAATTAAAAAGCGCTCGATTCCTTTCTCTTCGCTGTAAAACTCTAACGAATTCTACAGGTAATCCAAGGAATTGAGCGATATCTAATAAACAGTTGTTTTGATGTCGTTAAAAATTTGTTATAAGAGAATATTTATAAAGACTCAATAAAATTTTAAAACAACAAAGTTATTTTTTTTGTAATTTTTCATCGATTTGTTTTAGATGGTGTCCATCGTGCTTAATAAAAATTTTAATAAAACTCTCTCCTGAGAATTGCCTTTTTCCACCACCAATCGTAAACCTAACATCATTTCCAATTCTTGAAATTGTTTCACAAAGTTCCTTTCGGGTATGTACAAAACTATTAATCAACGACTCAACTGAAGTATCTTTAATAAAGGACATAGCTTCTTCATTATGTTGGTCATGGTCTGGGAACGGTGGTAAATTTGAACCCTCAGCCATATACGGGATCATCTTCTCAAGATTGAATTTATCCCAATAGTATAGATGCCCCACAATTTGTATGATTGACCATTTTCCTTCTTTAATAGGTTCGCACAGCTTTTCTTCAGAAACTTCTTTTAGTTCCAGTATACGATCAATCGTTTTTTCATATTGATTTAATGCTTTATTCAAATTTTCTTCCTCCCTATAAATTCTTTTAGAGCATTTCAACTACAATCTTAATTAATCCCTTACTTTTCTGCAAACATAAACCATTTGATAACTATCATCTGTTATAGGAGTTCCATACCAGTCCTTGTAAACATTGATTATGGTTTGAGGTGTCACAGTGACAAAATTCAATTTTCTCCTCAATATGAATATCAATACTCCTGGACTTATGCTCTCCTTTATCTTTTGTTTCATCTATTATTAAGATAGATCATTAAATGTAAATCCTCACATTCTGAATAAAAGATTTGTCTATTCAAATAATTTCGGTTGAATCTCAAAATAAGTTAGGTTTTTGGGGAGGTTATCGAATAGTTTTACTTCACCAACTTCTGATATTGGTAATTGACCAATTCCCTTTATTCTTGCAAAGAATAATCTACTTAATAATTTTAACTAAATTACCTTTTTCCTTTTTATCTAATAGCTTTACTTTGTCGTTCGCAACTTCGTATCGCCAATAACTAATTACATTAGTCCCGCTTACTGTGACATTGTAGTCCTCTGTTAATGTCACAATATATGAACCATCTTTATTTTCCACGTTAACTGTCATATAAAGCTGAGTGGTATTACCTTTAGGTCCACCTACTTCAATATCTATTGAAACTGTTTCTTCTGATTTGATTGTTGTTGGAAAGTCAAAGTCTGACTTAACTTCTGTTGAGTTATTATGGTACTCAATAGCTTTTACAAGTGCGTGCTCTTTGGTACTTACTTCCGCATCGCTTTCTCGCAATTTAAACACATCAAAAACTATACTTTCTCCATCTTCATACTGACAAAAAACAATTTGTAAGTTTTTCATATTCCAATCTATGGAACGTAAATAAATAAAAGAATTATCCACTTCTACAATTTTATTATCCATAAGATATTGTAATTCGAAATACTTATCGTACTCCTCATTAATACCAGGTGGTTTAATATTAATTGGCATAAAAAACTCTGAAGGCTGTTCCGAGTTTTCCTTGATGATTCTAGTACTAATATTGTATTGATGGGTAAATGGAATATCGTCAGTAAAAGACATATTATCATTTCCAATAAAGATTGTCGTACCATCTTGAGAAACAGCTGCTGCCATCATGGAGATGTCATATGGCTTCAAATGTTCATATGAAATTCGATTCGTAACCATTGAATCATGCATATTATATACAATGACTCCAAATGTCCCATGGATCACAGCTATTTTATCATCAGCATATAAAAGTCTAGGCATTTCAGCACCTATATTCATATGTGGAATGTCAGACAGGTCTACGGATAATTCTTCACCTTTACTATCAGAACTCTGTACAGCCTGCTCGTTTTCCGGATCTAAAAGAGGACCATTTAGAAAAGATAAACTTAATATAAGAAAAATAGCAGCAACAGAAGCCAATGCTGTCCAATAGAACCGATTAGACTTTCTTGATTTTTGAATACCTTGTTGAATTTTTATTTGAATTTTTTCGCTTTCTTCAGTCGTAAATTCAACATTCTTATCTAAATAACTTTTCACTTTTTCTGATATAATCTTATCAAAGTTATTCAAGTTTACTGCCCCTTTCAAGGTTTCTTTTTAGAGCATCTTTTCCGCGTAACAGTCTCGATTTAACTGTATTTATACTAATATTGAGGACATCACTTATTTCCTTCATATTCATTTCCTGATAGTAATATAGAATGAGAACTTCTTTGTATTTTCCTGAAAGACTAGCAATTTGCTCAATTATCTCATCGGAATTGTGTTGCTGAATATACTCATTTTCGGATGATTGACTTGTATTCAATGGAGCAATTTCTGGTTTAAAAATTAAATTCTTAATGCTCCATCGCTTCCGATTATCTTTACATTTGTTAATCGTAATTCGAATAAGCCAAGTCTTATAACTAGCTCCATTCCGAAACTGATCCAAGTTTTGATAACAAGAAATAAAAACTTCCTGAATAATATCTTCACATTCAACTTTATCGTTTACATACAAATAGGCGATCCTTTTTAATTCTGATCCATACTTCTGCATTAACTGATACAAGAGGACATCCTTATTTTTTTCTCCATCATTACTTTCTTGAATAAACACCACTCAACCTCCCTTCCATTAATTAGACGAATGTAGTGATGACTTTGACCCGTTAATTTTATTTATCTTTCTTTATCGTAACCTATGTAGTTTACTGAAGACAAAAAACAGTCTTGTTGATTTCCTTTTTCAGAAACAACAAGGCTGTTTAATTAGCTTCTAGTAATTCTTTTAGTCAACGTTTTTCCTTTTCACAATTGCAACAAACCTGATTACGACTTTATCTAAAAATTGTACGATCGCAACCGTTTACTCAAGATTATAAAGGTAAAGAACCAAAAAATATTCAAATTTCTAATGAGACAACTCCTCAATTATTGTTACCCTTTACTTGAAGATGTTTTATGTTCTATCCAACAATTACTTTTACAAGTGATAATATAACTGATAGACCTGAGACAGTAAAAAAGTTGAAGAGTATTATTTATTTTCCATATAACTTTCATACCTCGCCTCGTTTACAAGCCAACTGATTATCCCACACGTTAAAACAATTGGAAAAATTAAAAATAAGTAAAAAATGATTGATAGAAATACACCATACCCTTGATACATCTGTATTAAAATCGGGAGAAAACTAATGCCTCCATAATATAATAATCCGTATATGAATATATATTTCCATGCCCCTAACTTTCTTTTCTTTTCCCATTTAATCATTTGTTTCTCTCGGTTTAAAATGATTACCCACCCCTTATTACCATAATTTTTATATATCTTATTAAACAATATGCTCGTTACTTTAAGAAGATTTCTTCACAGACTCAGTATGCATCCCTTTACTATTTTAACATAAAATACCAATGTCCTTGTGTGCATTTTTATAAAGCATTTAAGTTTGATATTAGAATACATACGCAAATAAGCGTGCAAATCTCATAACAAAAACAAAAAATTAGAGATCCCTTTATATTAATAAAAATTGCCTACCAAATTAACTAACAATTTGATAGGCACTTACTTTACACATTTTCTATTCGAACGTCCCTTTTACAATCACTTCGCCATTTTTAACCATTTGTTTTCCTTTAGCAAAAACATGTTTGATTGATAAATCCTCTTTATCTAGCAGAAGCAAATCACCATCGTTTCCTTCTACTAACCGCCCCTTATGTTTCAAATGCAAAGCCGTTGCTGGGTTAGCAGTAACAATTGGAATGATCTCCTCTAATGATGCGCCGTGCTCACGAACTGTGGCAACGAATTGTTCATACAATGTAAATGGACTAGCAACGCCAATTCCCATTAACTTTCCGTCTTCAGCAAAGATTGGCAGGCTTCCGTTTCCGTCAGAGGAAAACGTCAATTGGTTTAAATCGCCACCATTTTCTTTATAGTACGTAAACCACTCACCGGTTTCCTCATCAGCTGTCATATCAACAAATGAGCCTTTCTTCGCCAGTGAAATAGCATCGTCCATTAGTTCTTTACTACGGGTAATATGTGTGCAGTAAATTTTCGAAGCTGGAATTTCATAGTCTTCCATAATCTCATGCAAAAATTGCAGCCTCTGCTTCCCCGGCCCTATATGGAAATGAGTGACACCCGCTTTACCACTTAACAAACCACCAATTCTTGCTTCAGCCACGAGTTTAGCGATCTCATGAACGGATGGTTGTGCTGAGCGAGAATCGGATAGTGCGATTTCGCCTGCCCCAATGACTTTGTCGACGATGATAATATCATCTTTAACGCAACATGTAATCGTCGGAGTTGGGACATGATAGTTCCCAGTATAAATATATGTTGAAATCCCTTCTTCTTCTAACCCTCTAGCCTTCGCTAAAAGAGAGGTCATATGTCTAGTCGTGCCATCAGTTCCTAGGCAGCCGACAACTGTCGTAATTCCCGAGCGGACGATTTCTGAAAGCTGGATCTCTGGAGTTCGTGTCGCAAAGCCACCTTCTCCGCCACCACCAATTAAATGGACGTGTGGATCAATAATTCCCGGCATAATGATACACCCTTGGGCATCAATCACCTCTAAGTCCAAATCGACTTCAAGGATTTTTTCATTCACATCACCAATTTTAGTGATTTTATTATCTATTACTAGGATCGTTTGTCTCCCCAAGTACTCAGGAGCGTACACTTCACCATTTTTTATAAGCTTAATCATTACGTTCACCATCCATCATAAGAAGTTCTCTACCATCTGGGGTTATCTTTGTCCCAGCCCGGCCTTTTCTTTTACTAATAAAGCCGAGGTCCTCAAGATACTGAAGGCGGTAGCGAATTTGTTGTTCTGTTAAACTGTAGCTTAAGTGGTTAACCGCTAATTGCGATAACTTCTTTCTCCCCACTAGCTCTTTACGCTGATTTAATTCATAGATTTCATTTAATAAAAATAAGTACTCATCACGCTCACCATTTGTTTCCCAATCTAACATAATTTCTTTTAGTTTCTGTTGTTTTGATTGGACGTATTCTTTACTATTGTCTTGGCTAATTGGCACAGTGACTTCAAAAAAATGATGGTTAGGAATATCAGTGCTGCGTATTTTTGTCCCATCACAAACGGTTAACATATAATCAATCGTATTCTTAAGTTCACGAATATTTCCATTCCAAGAGTAGGACTGTAATTGCCTTAATACATCCTGATCCATTTGAATATACTCTTTACCGTTCATGATCATAAAATGACGGATGAGGTGTGGTAAATCTCCTAAGCGTTCACGTAACGGCGGTAACCGTAAGTACAGTGCCTTTAAACGATGGTATAAATCAACTCTAAATTTCCCACTATTGATCATTTCGACAAAATTACAATTAGTAGCGGCAATAATTCGGACATCGACAGGGATAATTTTATTTCCACCAACACGCATAATTTCTTTTTCTTGGAGAACTCTCAGTAACCTTGCTTGTATCTTCGGTGAAATATCACCAATTTCATCTAGAAAAATGGTCCCGCCATTCGCTTGCTCAAATAAGCCAACTTTCCCACCCTTTTTAGCACCTGTGAAAGAACCTTCTTCATAACCAAACAATTCTGCTTCTACCAAGTCTTCTGGAAGAGCGCTGAAATTAACCGCTAAATAAGGACCGAGCCTTCGCTCAGACAATGAGTGGATCGCACTGGCAAAAAGCTCTTTACCAGTCCCAGATTCGCCTTCAATTAACACAGTTAAGTTTGTTTTTGCTAACTTGTGCGCAATTTGTTTTGCTTCTTGAATTTCGGCACTTTCACCGATAATGTCATTCAACTTATATTTCGCTACATAGCCTTGACTAACCATTTTTTGCTTTAATTTTTTTTCGATCTCAATTGTTTTTTTGGCGTCCTTAAAAGTACAAACAATTGAATGATCAGTAATGATTTTAAAACGGTTGACAACAACCTCATAATGATTAGTTGAAAAAAGCATATTTTCTTCAACGTCACCATTTATGACAAAATAAAGCAAATCCGTATCAATGATAATGTCCTCTATTTTTCTGCCAAGCGCAGTCTCTCTAGATATCGATAAGATTGTTTCTAAATTCTCATTGAAAGCCGTAATAACTCCTTGGGCATTAATCGCTAAAATTCCATCATGAACACCGTCAATGACTTTCTTTAGATGCGAATTTAGAAATAATGTTTCATTATTCGTTTTAATTAGTTCTCTCGATAACTGAATAATTTTTTTCATATATTTTTCAGATAAATTGACTTCGTTATCGTTTTCAAGTTTAAAAAATCGTAAAACCTCTAAAATCGTTGACAAATCTAGCAATCTTGGTCCAATGTCGATAACCTTATCAACCCACTCAGGAACATAAGCGATTTCTCCTGGAGTGATCGCAATTGAAACCGGCCGTACTTGCATATCCCCCGGTATATGAGGGATATAGCTTAAGTGGTCAACACCTAATTTTTCAAGCGAGTTAATTGATTCATAAACAGTAGATTTCACGTCATTAACTAGTAATACATCTGTTCCCTCTGGGATTGCTAGCAATCGATCAATAAAATTATAGTTAATCATTCGTTTCGCAACGATTACTGGTACGTTAGGGGAGACAATTTTAAACCCTGGTTCATCTACCAATACCTTCGAAGAAACAACGATGACGTCAGCTGTTATCATTCCACCTGTCCATTCATCAAGGGCATAGCTATCAATCTCAACAACATCACCAATTGTTTCTTCTAGCTGATTACTTAAGGCTACCCTCGTCATTTCTGTGCCGGTAACAACACCGACTCTTTTTTGATTAACCATGTTTACTCACACTTTCATCAGTATATAAATGACATGCAACTTGCGCACCACCACATCCTTGTAATGTTGGACCGACCTTATGGCAAATGTCCATGACCTCAGGGCATCTTGGTGCAAAGGCACAACCTGGTGGTGGCGCAGCCGGATTTGGTACATCGCCCTTTAAAATGATTCTGTCTCTTTTTTGAAGCGGATCAGGAATAGGTACTGCTGAAAGTAAGCTTTTCGTATATGGATGCTGTGGATTTTCATATAATGTGTCGACATCACCCATCTCTACAATCTTACCTAGATACATCACACAAATTTTGTTACAAAGCTGATAAACGACACTTAAATCGTGCGAGATAAAAATATAGGTTAAGCCAAATTCCTCTTGAAGATCTTGTAATAAATTTATGATTTGTGACTGGATCGATACATCAAGGGCAGAAACTGGCTCATCAAGCACAATTAATTTCGGTTGTAAAATTAAGGCTCTAGCAATTCCAATCCGTTGCCGTTGACCTCCAGAAAATTCATGGGGATAGCGAAACATTTGCGCTTCGTTTAACCCGACAACATTTAAAATTTTTGAGATCATTTCCTTCCGTTTTTGTTTATCGCGTATACCATGGGTTGTTAATGGTTCACTTAAAATCTCAAAAACATTCATTCTTGGATTTAATGAAGAATACGGATCTTGAAAGACCATTTGCATATCTCTACGAACTTCTCTAATCTCCTTCGTGCTTAACCCTACTAAATTTCGTCCTTGGAAAACAACCTCACCTTCAGTCGGCTCAATAAGCTGTAATAACGTTCGCCCCATTGTTGATTTCCCGCAGCCTGATTCACCGACGATCCCTACGGTTTCACCTTCTGCAATTGAAAAGGTAATGCCATCAACAGCTTTCACATATTTTGTTTGTCGCTTCAACAACCCGGAGCGAATCGGAAAATGCTTTTTAATATCCTTTACTTCAAGTAGTGGAGATTTCAATTTCCTTCGCCTCCTCTTCGTATAGCCAACAACGACTCGTATGACCTTCAGTTACCTGTAATAATGGTGGATCACTTTGCCTACAAACGTCCATAACGAAAGGGCAACGGTCAGCAAACTTACATCCTACCTCGATCGATCCAGGAGCGGGAACTTGACCTGGAATTGGTTTTAACCGTTTTTTACGATCGCCTAGCTTTGGAATCGATTCCAATAAACCTTTTGTGTAAGGATGCTTTGGTTCTTTAAAAAGACTGTAAACATCAGCCTCTTCAACAACCTCGCCTGAATACATCACCATCACCCGATCACACATCTCGGCAACAACACCTAGATCATGGGTAATGAACATGATTGCCGTGTTTGTCTTTTCTTTTAAATCTCTCATTAAATCAAGGATTTGCGCTTGTATCGTTACATCCAAGGCTGTAGTTGGTTCATCTGCAATTAACAGCTTTGGTTGACAGGCGAGACCAATCGCAATCATGACGCGCTGTCTCATCCCACCTGAAAGTTCATAAGCATAACTTTTATAGATTTCCTCAGGTCTTGGAATACCGACTAGCTTTAGCATGTTGATTGAACCTTCTTGAGCCTGTGCTTTTGACATTTTATTATGAAGAAGTAAAACTTCATCAATTTGATCGCCAACAGTTATAACAGGATTTAAAGACGTCATTGGCTCCTGAAAAATCATTGAAATTTCGTTTCCACGAAGCTTTCGCATCTCTTTTTCTTTTTTCTTGAGAATATTCTCACCTAAATAATTTATATTTCCTCCGGCGTAAATTCCAGGCGGTGTTGCTAACAACTTCATGATTGATAAGGCCGTAACACTTTTACCACACCCTGATTCACCAACAACCCCTAACGTTTCACCTGCTTTTATATAAAAGGAGATGTTATTTACGACGGTGAACTCTTTCCCATCAGTTTTGAAATTAATTTTTAAATTATTGACTTCTAAGATTTTTTCTTCCATCGATACACCTCCTACTCTTTCAATTTCGGATCTAACGCATCTCTCAAACCGTCACCTAGCAAATTAAAACTTAAAACAGTAATAACAATGGCTAAGCCAGGGAAAAACGTTGGATGAAATAAGTTTCGGCTATTGTCTTTTGCGGAACTCAACATCGCACCCCATTCTGGCGCCGTAATGTCTCCACCAAGACCTAAGAAACTAAGTGCTGCGCCAATGAGAATAGCTGTCCCTACACGCATTGTTAAATAAACCATCACGACTGATAATGTCCCAGGAAAAATATGACGCATAATAATAATATGGTCTTTAACACCGATCGATCTAGCCGCTTCTACATATGTTTTCTCTTTTAATGCTAGAGTACTAGCGCGCACAATTCGGATAAAAATCGGAATCGTAAACACCGCTACCGCTACAATAATATTAATTAAACCAGCTCCAAGTAGTGCAATTACAGCAATCGCTAATAAGATACCTGGAAAAGCAAGTAAAATATCTGTAAATCTAGTTAACAATGAGTCTACCCAACGACCATAGTAACCTGCCAGTAATCCAAGAATTGTCCCAACAAATGCACCAATCGCAACAGAAACAAATCCAATTAACAACGTTTGTTTCGTACCGACAATAATTCTGCTGAAAATATCGCGATTTTGATGATCCGTTCCAAAGAAATGGAGGCTAGAAGGTTTTTGATGTTTATAAATGTCCGTAAGTGAAACGACAACTTCTTCTGGGATAATTGTCGTCACAACTGCTTCTGGTAACTGGGTGTTTACAGCAATAGGGACGATAGTAGAAACATTATTTAATGAAACCTTAATAAACGTTTCCCCTTCCCCTTTCGCTTGTGCAACACCTAACTCATTAACAACGACAATCTCTTCATTAAATGTTTCAAAATGAAGATTGTTATCAGCTTCAGTACTTGGTCTGCCAAAACCATCGTCCTTCTTTTCTTGTTCATCTCCATATTCCTCTATAAAACTTTCGATTTGTTCACGAGTCTCTAGAATTGCTCCGTCACTTACAACTGCTTTAGGTAGTAACTGAAACTCAGCGCCGATCTTCAGAGGTTCCGCTAACGAATCTACTAAAAGATAAGATATAAACGGAAGATCGTCTTCTGTAGATGAAACATCAGCTCTTACTAAGGTGCTAATCTCACCACTCTTGATCGTTATTGTTGTTGTACCTTCTCGATAGGCACTCACCATCATTCCTGAATCTGAAATTCTCGCAGCGGCAATTCGTTGATTGTCACTCTCAAAAAGAAGTCTTGGCAACCCACTTCCTTCAACCATTGTACCGTCACTTAAAAGGCCATTTAAAGCTACTCTACTACTAGTAACGCTTTCAATTTCAATCCCCTTTGCAGCATATTGCTCTGTAACTGGACGTCCTGGATCGTAAGGTGCAAAGTACGGCCCTAAAAATCCAAGTAAAATAATAAATAAGACAACGCCCATAGAGATCACCGCAACTCGTTGTTTTAAAAATTTCTTTAAAAACGAACGAAAAGGAGAGTATTGGTTTTGAGGATTATTCATTCATTTCTCTCCTTTCTAGTCATACCTAATTTGCGGATTTAAATAGCCATAGCTAATGTCAACAAGCAGATTAACAATTAAAAATTGTACAGAAAACAATAAGATAAGTGCTTGAATTACTGGATAGTCACGGCTCAAGATCGAATCGATTAAATAAGCACCAAGACCTGGCCATGAAAAAACTTGCTCAACTACGACAGCACCGCCGATTAAGAAACCGAATTGGAGCCCCGTCATTGTTACGACCGGAATTAAAGCATTCTTCAATACATGGCGCCAGAGGATCGTAATTTCTTTTTGCCCTTTAGCCCTTGCAGTTCGTACATAATCTTCTCGAAGTACTTCCAAAACACTTGATCTAGTGAATCTTGCTATAATTGCTGCAACTCCAAGTCCGAGCGTCAGTGACGGCAATATTAAATGTTGCAACGAGCCACTACCACTTGTTGGAAGCCACCCTAATTGCACGGCGAAAATTTGCATTAACATTAACCCAAACCAAAATTCAGGTACACTAAGCGCTGTAATCGAAGAAACCATTCCAAGTCGATCCCAAACCGAATTACGTTTGACCGCGGAGACGATCCCGATAAACATCCCAATGACTATCGCCCAAAACATACTTAACAATGTTAGGGTTAATGTGTAACCGAACCGCCTGACAATCTCAGTAGAAACATCTGATCTTGTTCTGTAAGAGGTTCCGAAGTCTGCTTTGGTCAATATATTGGACATATAGTTAAAATACTGAACGGGTAACGGATCATTAAAACCTTCTCGTTCTCGAAACTGCTCATATGTTGCTTGATCAATTTCCGCACCGTACATAATTCGGATTGGATCACCTGGTGTTAAATGGACGAATAAAAAGGCAATTATTGATACTGCAAAAAGAATTGGAATCATCCCTACTAGACGTTTCATTATATATGAAAACAAGAAACTCACCTCTCTTTGTTAGAGAGAGGGCGTTCCACAAGTCTCAGTTCACGATAGTGATTACATATAGACTATTATTCTAGCTATAGCACCATTGTGACTAATCCATCGCTTTTGGAACACCCTCTACTAAGTAATTACTCTACTCTTTCCAAGCACCGGTTAAAACAACTGCACCAGTTGCTCTAACTGTAATTCCTTTTAATTCACTTCTTTTTGCGATAATTGTGTCTGGTACATATAAGAACACCCAAGGCGCATCCTCAAAAATTACTTTTTGTGCTTCTGCATAGATACGTAACGTTTCTTCTTGATCCGGCGAACTTAGAGCGTCATTGAATAATTTATCTAGGTCTTCGTTAATATAATATCCAGCATTATTGTAGTTTGGAGGAATTCGATCTGAAGCAAAGTTCGGTCGTAATCCCCAATCAGCTTCACCTGTTCCCGGTGACCATCTTCCAATAAATAGATCAGTACCCTCACCAGCATCTAACATATCGAATAACGTTCCCGTTTCATATGCCTGAACATCGACATTAATGCCAACAGCGCCTAATTGAATCGCTACATTTTCAGCAACAGTTAAGAATTCTGTTGAATTTCTCGTCCAAAGAACTGCATCAAAGCCATTTTCAGCCCCTGCCTCTGCAAGCAATTCTTTCGCTTTGTCTTGATCAAATTCATAAATCGCTTGCGGATCGTAGCCGTAAACAGCAGGAGCAATTGCTGAATTTAATACTTGACCATACCCATCAAGTACTTGAGCGATTAACGCATCTTTATTTACAGCATGGTTCATTGCTCTTCTAACCCGAACATCTTTGTACTTATCTAAGCTTACATTCATTCCGATATAGAATGTGTCTGTAGAAGATCCAGTAAAGACATCGATATTCGCATCTGCCTCTAGCTCATCAGCACTTAATGTAGGTAATGGGAAAACAATATCTACTTCTCCAGTTTTCAACATATTAACACGAGTACTTGCCTCAACTACTGGCTTGAATGTAATACTTTCAACTTTCGCTTTTCCTTCTTCATTCCAATAATTATCAAAAGGTACTACTTTAACGTGGCTACTATCTCTCCACTCTGCAAACTTGAATGGTCCTGTTCCTACAGGATTACGGTCGGCATTGTATTCAGGGTCTGCAATTTTTTTATTTACTTCGTCAATGGATTTAAACGAAGCAGCACTATGAGCAAGGTAAGATGCCATAGCAGCATTTGGCTCTGTAGAGCGTATCGTTACGCTATAATCATTATTGATGATAACTTCATCAATAAATGAGAAAAAGCTAGCACGTGCCATGCCATTATCACGATCGCGAACAAAATCTAAATTCACTTTTACTACCTCAGCATTAAAAGGGCTCCCATCGTGGAAAGAAACTCCTTCTCTAAGTTCAAAAGTAATTTCTGTTGCTGTGTCATTAAATTCGTAATCGGTTGCCAACGTTTTAACTAAATTCATGTTTTCATCAAATGCTAGTAAACCTTCTAAAATAACACTTTGAACTGTCGCTGAATTCGTGTCTGTTGCATTATGTGGATCCAAAGAAGTAGGCTCTGCCTCAATAGCTACGACAAGTGGCTTTAGTGTTGGTTCTTCTTTCTCCGTTTCTTTTTCTTCTGTCACAGGTTCTTTCTTTTCTGCTGGTTCCTCAGTTGTTGTTGGCTTATCACTGTTACAAGCGACAACAACCATCATCGAAAAAACAAAAATGAAGACTAAGCTAAGTAAACGCATTGATTTCAATTTGATCTCCCCTTTTCTTTAAAATTAAACTTTCACTTTTTAATAAGCAAAAATCATGCCAATTTTTAATTTTCAGAAAAGTACAATAAATATAAACTTTGCGTCATGATATATACCCAAAAAAATAAATAATGGTTATAAATGGTTGTTGAAATACAACCATTTATAACCATTATACATATTATTGGTACATTTGGATTAGCCATTCTAATATTTTTTGGAATATTCTTTATTTAGTACACTCATTTTTTAATCAATGAATAAAATACCAATAAATCCACATAATAAAATTAATAAATTTTGGAGTGGTGCAAATGAAAATTCTTGATACTTTTTTTGAATGGCAAAAAGCTTCTTATGAAAAAAAGATCGCAAAAATGAAGGAACAAGGTCTTTGCCCGGAATGTCGCGGTAAAGGTTATCACGCTAGCGCAGCAAACGCCTACATTTATATGCCTTCCTTTGACTACAAATGCTATAGTTGTAACGGGACTGGGTCTTTTTCAGATTGGGAAAATCCAACGCTGTAAAAATAAGCCATTTCACCGACCAAACTTATTAGCTTTAATGCGATATTATGTTATAATAAAAAGATGAAGTGAAAGGGTGATGAAACGTGGCTAAAAAAACGTACGCAATCCAGCTACTAAAAATTGTTAAAGATTCCAAAAAGGCAATCTCGTATGAGCAAGCTGCAAAAAGTTTAAAAGCATCAAACCCCCTACTACAAGACACTGCAAAGAATACACTCGGTATTAAAAATATTTTAGAACGATTTGTAGAGATCGGCACAATGAGCAAAACAAAGGCTGGTAACTACAAATAATAAATTCCACCTAAAAGCCTTGAACTGGCTGTGGGCAACTGCGAAAATGTCGCCTACCTCAATTTCGGCGACAAGCAATATATTGAAAGGGAAACGCTCTTTTTAGGGCGTTTCTTTCGTTGTAAAAATAAGTTTTACATTTGCTAGTAAAGAAATGAAAAACGCAATGATGACGGTGAGTGTAATTTTATTTACGACAAACGTCAACGTGAACTCGCTGTAGTTTCCAAATAACAGAATGAATGCAAACGTGGCACCAAACCACTTTGAAGAAAATAACTGCACCCACATTTTTGTCTCTTTTCCATTTTCCAAGCGAACCATTTTCCGAAAGAACAATGGTGAAAAAATAACAAGAGCTAATGCGACCGCAAAACCAACCGATATTAAGTCTAACTGCAAACGTCACTCCCCCCTGCATCACAACATTAGAGTAACCCCTAAATACTCAGTACTAATTAGAACACAGTACGTTAAAGAATTTCCTCTCTTATCTCTTATCTCTTACCTTTTACCATCGAATAATTTTCTTAAATATATTTTATCTCTCAACGAGTAATCACGCTAGATTAAAAACGTATAAAAATGTAAAATCAAGTTAATAAAAAGGGGATTTTTTCTAGAATAAATGAAGGGTGAGGTATTCCAATTGAAAATTTCAAGTGAGGCAGCCATCTTTTTAAAAGAGTTAATGACAAAAAGAAATAAGTCTGGCGTGCGTATTGGCTATAATGAAGCTAGCAAATGAGGTTCTTCTAAATTTAAATTAACTCTGGATGAGTTTAAACAGGGAGATACCGTCATGACAATTGAAGACATTTGCTTTTACTTGACTGAAGATGTTATCTCCAAGCAGCATCGTCTTCTTATTGGTTACGAAAATGGCAGACTTTCCTTAAAGGATAGTGATGCTACTTGCTAGAAGGATAATCCTACAGTAAAGATAGTAACTTTCTATTGAATGATTGAATGTCGCTGGTTGTTCATGAAGGCACCTCTATTGAGGTCTACAGCAAAAGAATACCAGCGACTCATTGTAGGTGGCGTTAGGTTCGCCTCCATGCAGTTTTTGTTTAAATTAATGAAAGCCTATTTTAATCCGAAAATTCAACTCTTATGGTTTTAGAACGACTTTTAGACAATCATCCGTTCGATTATTAAACTTTTCATATCCCTCACTTGCTTGTTCAAGCGGTAATGTGTGGGTAATAATTGAGGTTGGATCAATCTCACCTTTGACAATAAGATCGTATAAATGCGGCATAAAATGTCTCGCTGGCGCTTGCCCCATTTTAATATTAATATTTCTTGAGAAAAAGGGTCCGAGTGGAAACATATTATACAAACCACCATAAACACCAGTAATTTGTAATGTACCACATTTTTTTATCGCTTTTGTGGCAATTTGGATTGGTCCTAATGTTCCACCTTGAAGTTTCAACTTCTGTTCAATAAACTCTAAAGGTGATTTTTTCCCATCCATCCCTACACAATCAATAACTACTTCAGCACCACCATTTGTCACTTCCTTTAAAACTTCTCCCATATCTTTGTGCTCAGTAAAGTCAAAAACTTCCACATTATTTACGCGTTTAGCGTGCTCAAGTCGAAACGGAATGTAGTCAACGGCAATTACTCGACTAGCACCTTTAAGCCAAGCAAACTTTTGGGCGTAGATCCCAACTGGTCCACAGCCTAAAACGATCACGGTATCACCTTTTTTCACACCGGCATTGACGACACTCCAATATGCAGTTGGTAAAACGTCCGACAAAAACAGTAATTTTTCATCTTCAAGCTCGCAATTTTCAGGTATCTTAAAAGGGGTGAAATTTCCGAAAGGAACGCGCAAGTATTCCGCTTGACCACCTGGATAGTTCCCGAATTTTTCGGAATAACCAAAATAACCTCCCGAATCGTAATGAGGATTAGAGTTATCACATTGACTCTCTAGTTCATGCTCGCAGAAAAAACATCTTCCACAACCAACTGTGAATGGAATGACAACTCGATCTCCTTTTTTCACAGCCGTAACACTAGACCCAACTTCTTCAACAATCCCCATCGGTTCATGTCCAATCACATAACCAATCGGCAATGGAAAATTCCCTTGGTACAAATGTAAATCAGACCCACAAATTGCTGTTGAAGTAATCTTAACGATGACATCTTCATGATCTTGAATTTTCGCATCCTCTACTTCCTTCACAGCAACTTCATACTTACCTTGGTAAGTAACTGCTTTCATAATGGACCACCCTTTACCTATTTAATTTATCACTTTATTATTTGGTTCATGAACAATTCTCATTCTGGAATTAATTGTTTAAGGATCGTGTATTTAATTAATGCTCAAAGACTTTTTGCACAAAAAAACCTGACAGTAGTATAGACTACAATCAGGTTCCTAGTTTACTCATTGATTTTTCGGAGAGCATCATCGGCTAACAATCCAATTGTCGCATCATCCATTGGCGGATTATGAAGCCCTGCTCGGACATCACGGTAATAGCGTTGCAGTGGATTTTTTTTCGAAAGACTGCGCGCACCAACAATACGCATTGCTAGATCAACAATGTTCAAGGCATGATTAACAACTGCGTGTTTCACTGCACCGAGTTCTCCCCTCATCATCTGGCGGTCTTCAAAATTGCTTTCGTCCCAAGCCTTGGCTACAGAATACATAAAATGTTGGCTTTGTTGAATATATAATTCCATCTCGCCAATCTTTTGTTTCACATAGGGAAGTTCAGCGATCGTCCCTTCAATACTATTTGGTGAGTAGGTTTTCGCGAAACGGATTGCGTATTCCTGGGCCGCTTTAGCAATCCCTAAGTAACAAGCAGGAATATGAAGTAACCACCCTGCAGCTTGTTTTTTCCCTGGGGTAATGTACTCAACAAGGTTCTCGAGCGGCACTTCTACTTTTTTTAAAACTAGATCATGACTTCCTGTCCCTCTCATCGCAACCGAATCCCACGTTTCTTCAATTGCAACTCTAGGACGATTTTTATGAATTAAAAAATTGCCTATTTTATTAGTCCCATGAATGGCAGCACTGACAACGAAATAGTCTAACACTGGTGACATCGTTGTAAACGTTTTTCTTCCGGTAATAACCCAATGCTCGTCTTGTTTAACAGCGGTCGTCTCCGGTCTACCGCCACGCGTCGGACTACCTGTTCCACTTTCAGATGCTGCATTATTTAGTAACGCTCCATTTTCAACGACATCACTACAAAAGCGTTCAAATATACTTGCTTCCCACGGTCGCGTTTCCCCAAGATGTTTGACAATTCCCATATGCCAACCAAAGGATAAAGCAGTTGATCCGTCAGCTTGAGCAACCGTTTCCTGCAATTGAACAAGCTCCTGTAGGGATATTTCTAACCCACCATACTCAGCGGGTACTGTAAGTGTGTGATAACCTATTCGTTTTAAGTCTTCAATATTTTCAACGGGAAACGAGGCTTCCTCATCATGTTTCCAAGCCCGTTCAGAAAAACACTTAACTGTTTCCCTTAGCAACTCGATCCGTTCTTCCCTTGTTGGTAAATCGATTAACTTCATTTTGTTTCCTCCTCAGACTTTCAACTACCGTTTCTTCATTATAACCTAGTCAATTTGTTGCAACCAAGTAAAAACAAGTTTGGCTTCTTAAAACATAGGCGCGATCATTATAAATTTTACATATTAAAGTACACGACTAATTGCACCGTAAAATGCGGTGATTTTTGTAAAAAAAAAAAAAAAGATCCAGTTTTATCAACTGAACCATAACTTGTATCACTTATTCAGTGTCACCGTTAGCTTTTAGTTTTCTGTTTCGTTATAATCAAAAATGAAGAAGCAAAACCGGAAAAAAGTAAAATAATTATAGATATAACCATGAAATTATGCCTTATTAAAATCTTCTTGCTTGGGTTTTCCACAGCCCCAAAAGTTTCATAACCATTAAACTTTAGATAAATAAATGTTATCAATATTAGGATAGTTGTATTTACAATAACCATCATGAATACCTTTTTCATGTATATTTCCTCCCCTTAAACTGACGTTACTTGATCTAAAAAAACATCCTATGAAAATAATAAATTTTGTACTGAAATATGTACAACAAAAAATGTCTATCAAAATACGAAACAATTTGATAGACATTTCCCCTTACATTTTCTTTGTTTACGATAAGGAACGGAACCCGTTATTATGAAAAAATCACTCTTTATAAATTGTGTAATTCATAAATTCGATCAGCTAATCGAGTATAACCAAAAACCAGCTAAAACAGCTACTAATAAAGCAAAACCTATAAAGGATAAGATCCCGACAGCTACTAACGTTTTATGTGTTTCTTTCATATTACTGACCTCATTTAAACTCATCTGCATAACACCCTTCCGTCTAACCTTTAGTTGTTTCTATTCCTATTATAATTTTAGCAAAATATCTTCAACTTTTTCTGTTTATTTTAGGCTATTTTCAACAAAATCTTGAATTTTTAATGTGTAGATGCAGTTGGTGCAACGTTGTCTAAAACAATTCTAGCAGAACAGAAATTTTATCAATGACATAATCAAATTCCTCAACTTCTCCAAATCCGTACTTTGCATAAACAAATGGAATTCCAGCAAATCTTGCCCCTTTTAAATCTCCCATTGTATCTCCTACATAAACAGGATTTTGCAAGTTGTTTCTTTCGATAATTAGCTTGATGTTTTCACCTTTGGACAGACCTGTTCTTCCTGGGTTTTCAAAATCCACAAAATATTTTTCTAAATGATGAAATTGAAAAAAAGCTTCAATATACCCACTTTGACAATTACTTACAATGAACAACTTATATTTATTTGCTAATTGCTTTAGCACTTTTTCTAGCTCTGGATATAGAACTCCGCCATTTTCCGCTAAATATAGACACTCAACTTCTTCACATTCAGTTAAAATTTTCTGTTGTTGTTGTACACTCAATTCGGGATATAACTTTTGCCCGATTTCCTGACTTTGCAACCCCATACATCCAGCTAATTGTTCTATAGTTATTTCATTAATTCCCGGATATTTTTTCACAACCTGGTTCCAGATTTTTAGTACTTGATCACTGGAATCCCATAACGTCCCATCTAAATCAAAAATAATACTATCCATCATTAAACACACCTCACCAATAGCAAAAACTATGCTACCCTCTCACCTAATCTAAGATTTACATCATTTACTGTAGACTTACTAGCGATCATATCTACCATATAACATTACCATAAAAACAGAGGCTCTCCCATAAGCAAAGTATCAGCCACATTGGCTACTAAGAGCTTGTGTACAAAACAAACACTTCTCTAAAAGTATCCTTTCGAGGTACGCTGAAACTTATGGAACAGCCTCTTCATTGATCATTTTGCAGCTAAAACTTTAATAAACTCTCTCATATAATCAGGTAAGTCAGGTGGGCGCCTACTAGAAACGAGATGCCCATCAACAACAACCGCTTCGTTTAGCCAAGTAGCTCCAGCGTTCATCATGTCATCTTTAATGCCAGGTGTACTTGTTACCGTCTTCCCTTTTAATATCCCGGCGGAAATTAATACCCAACCAGCATGACAAATTTGGCCGATAGGCTTTTTCTCGTGTTCCATTGATCTGGTCATTTGTAAAACTTCTTCATAACGTCTTAATTTGTCAGGAGACCAACCACCTGGAACTAATAACGCATCATAATCATCCGGATTAATATCTCTAAAAGCTAAATCACTCTCGATCGGCACCCCGTACTTACCTACATACTTTACATTCGCTTCTTCACCAACAATATCAACCTTCGCCCCTTCTTCTCTTAATCGAAGTACTGGATACCAAAGCTCTAAATCTTCAAAGTCATCACTTACAAGTTGAATGACCTTTTTACCTCGTAATTGCACAAGCATTCACCTCTTCTTTTTTAATTTCTTTTTATTAATACCCAAAAAAATTTGGAATTAAGCCAAAAAATAAGGAACACTATAAGCGGAGGTGCAAGATGAAACCATTTATATTTAATCCCGGTGAACATATTGACAGAAACCTGTTTCTTTCATTTGAACATTTAATGGCACTTTACATATTTGGAGCTTTAGTCGTTTGGCTTTACCTCTACCGAAATCATCGATTTATGAAGCAAACGAGATGGATCCTTTTCGGTACGCTTGTTATTTCAGAAATAGGTATACTTGTCTGGAGTATTTCAACAGGCTTGTGGGATATACGCTATAATTTACCTTTACACCTTTGCACAATTAGTTTATTATCAAGCTCATATATGCTGGTGACCAGTTCATACAGAGTGTTTGAAATCATTTATTTTTTTGGAGTCGGCGGCGCCTTTCAAGCAATTATTACGCCAGAATTATTTTACACATTCCCACATTTTAGATTTTTGCACTATTTCATCGCACATTTTGCGATTATTTTAGCGATTTTATATATGATATGGGTCTGCAAATTCATGATTACCTTTAAATCTGCGCTCAAATCATTCGTTGTTTTAAACTGTATTGCCGTTGTCGCCTTTACAGTAAACCATGTAACTGGAGCAAACTATATGTTTTTAGCTAGGAAGCCCGCTACACCGAGCATCCTTGATTGGCTCGGCCCATATCCATATTATATAGTAACACTTGAATTCATCGCGATTGCATTATTCCTGTTCCTTTGTTTACCATTTTATTATAAAAAGGTTGTTTACAGGTAAGATTACGCTAAGATTCGTTATATCTGCGTTTCAGATTCAATAGTGAATTGATGTAGATATTAGTCTGTTCAGCTATACTTGGTACTTTCTTCCTAAATAAAAAGTGACTCACTTGGAGGAGCCACTTTACTTACTATTATTCTTATTGAACAAAACCATTCTCATCTGCACAAATCTAAATATCTCGTCTAATTCACGTTCGGAAAACGAGTAATCACGATTGATAACGTTTTCCTCTTGTGTCTTTGACGAAAATATTGCTTTAATCCCCGCAATATTGATTTTTTGATCAATATAAGACTTAATTTCAAGAAGGCGTTCAATATCATTTAATGAGAAAATCCTCTGATTCCCTTTGTTCCTTAAAGGAGTGATTAAGCCTTGATCTTCATAATAGCGAATTTGCCGTGCTGTTAAATTCGTCATTTCGACAACGTTACTAATCGGAAATATCGCTAAGTGCTGAGGGATATTATTTTCCAAGCCACCTCCACCCCTTTTTAATGCCGCTTTTTTAAGACAACTGCTTTCTAACGAGCTAAATAAGAATAAACATCCTTTAAATGGTTAAAACCTTGCTCTTTAATTAAGCGAACACTTTTCACCCATAGCATCGCTGTTGCAAGGGCATCGTCAAAAGCGTGATGCCTTCTTTTCATGCTAATTTCATAATGATTGCACCAATCATCCAATGAAACATAATTTAGGTTCGGTTCATTAATTTTCGTTAAAAAAGACGTATCTATGACCCGGTGTTCAAAACGAGTCTTTAATGTCGACCATGTCGCATGCTGCATGAAACTTCGTTCGTGATTTGCATGATGCGCAACAAGCGGATCGCTTTTTACAAATTGAAAAAAATCAGTTAATACTTTATCAATTGGAGGTGCTACTAATAAGTCATTTTTTGATATTCCCGTTAATGCTTCAATTTCTGGCGATGGCCCCTTTTCATTGTAAACTAATGAATAGAACGTTTCTTCTTCTAATACCGTTTCACCATGAATTTTCACTGCGCCAATTGATAATATTTGATCGCCATTATAAGGGTGAAAACCCGTTGTCTCGATATCAAAAACAACTAACTTCAGCTCTTTAAAAGGCGTTTCCAACACATCTTGTCTTTTCATTTCACGTTGTAATTGTCTCAAAAATGCAACATTACTAGGGGCATTTTGATTTGCTATTGATGAATATGAATTTCCGCCTAATTTCCCTGGAATTTGCCTTAGAAATTGCATCATTTCGTTCATATTCATAATGAACACCTTTGATCAATCAGTTCTTTCGTTTCTTTAAACAGCTTTCGGCCTTTTTTCATCATTGCTTTTAAGCTTTCTCTCTCTCTAGAAGATAATGAATTCACTTGAAGCAAATGAACCTTTTGATAACTTACAGCATTTTTTTGATAATACAATCGATAATTTAATAATTTTAAGAAATCAGCCTGATAAGCTTTCATATCACTTAGATGGTCTGGTAAACGTTGAAATCGTTCGAGTGTTGATGCATCAGTGATTTTTTCTAGAAGAGCTAATAATCGTAAGGAGTTGACATACGGAAAAAAGATCGTTTGCTTCAAATTAATCGTTCCAGCGTCTTGACCTTTTTCCTCTGGAAGTAGCTGACCAAAAATTCCGATCCCTTTCTTAATAAAACCAACATTTTCATATAATCGTCGATATAGAAATGGTTCCTCCTCCAGCTTTGTAAAAGCTAGTTCCTTTAATCGAAATAATAATTCGTTGTCACCGACTAACACTCGAGAGTCAAAGAAAGTAGAAAAATAACGAAGTGATTCCCAATCGTTTTCCTCGAGCCACGCTATGATTTGTCTTTCCCATTCATCTCTCGATTTGCACCACAGCGCTTTTGAAGCCATAACATTACCTTCACATTGTGCATAGCCAACTTCCTCTAAGCCTTTAGAAATTTCTGTGCCAACTTTCAAAAAGTAATCTTGATCGTCAGTTGCTGAATGATAGACGATCCCATGATCTTGATCACTCCAAACGGATTGCTCCATTCTGCCTGCACTACCCATTACAAAGAAAGCAAAGTGAGCAGGAGGCTTACCCCACTCACTTGCTACTTTCTTTAAAGCAATTCGTACAGTTTCTTTCATCAATTTATCGTGAAATTCATTTAGCTGAAAATGATCTAAAGACACTAAGCCCATTTCTGTTTTTCGCCAAGCCTTTAATTGTTCGTAGTGTTCCAAGGACATCAATCCCCTCAAGATTACTAACTTTAAGCACCTTGCTTGTTTTTATCCGGCATACTCTCAGGATAACCGTAGCTTCCGTGCTCACTTAAGTCAAGACCAATAATTTCTTCTTCTTCAGTAACACGAATACCACCCATCGTCTTTGCCATAACCTTTAAGATAATATACGAAACAATAAATGCATACAGTCCACAAGCCACAACCCCCATCGTTTGCACACCTAATTGTGTAATCCCACCACCGTAAAACAATCCAGGCAGCCCACCATTCATTGCCGCTAGTTCAGGTGTTGCGAAAAACCCAGTTGAAAGTGTGCCCCATACTCCAGCAACTCCGTGAACAGAAAGAGCAAAAATCGGATCATCAATGCGAGCTTTATCAAATAACTTCATACTGAAGAAAACAATTAAACCAGCAATTAAACCAATGACGACTGAAGCCCATGGTGCAACGAACGCACATGATGCAGTAATTGCTACAAGACCTGCTAATGCTCCGTTTAATGTTGTTGGAATGTCCGCTTTTCCAGACACAGCCCAGACAATAAACATTGCCGCCATCGCACCTGCTGCTGCTGCAAGTTGCGTGTTTAATGCTACAAAACCAAAGAATGCATCATCGACTCCTAGCGTACTACCAGCGTTAAAGCCGAACCAACCGACCCAAAGAACTAAAACTCCTAGTGCTGTATAAACTTGGTTGTGACCAGCTAAGTCATTTGCGGAACCGTCTTTGTTGTATTTACCAATCCGTGGTTTTAATACAATCGTTGCTGCTAATGCTGCCATCGCACCAGTTAAGTGGACAACCGTTGAACCAGCAAAATCTTGCTTACCGTGCCCAGCTAACCAACCTCCACCCCATATCCAATGAGCTACTACTGGGTAGACAAGTGCCGAGAAAAGTAAGGCAAATACGACATAGGCTGATAACTTGCCTCTTTCCGCAAAACCTCCAAATGCGATTGTTAAAGCAATGGCAGCAAAAGCGAGCTGGAACATGAAATCAACCGAACCTGCTAACCCATCAACAACACTCGTAAAGTCACCATAGAAAAAGTCAGATAAACCAATAAAGCTATTTCCTTCACCATAGATAAATCCATATCCCACTGCCCAAAAAACAATAGAAGCGACTCCGACTGTGAAAATCGTTTTACCGGCAATGTGCCCTGCATTTTTCATTCTAGTTGACCCTGCTTCAAGTAAGATAAACCCGCCTTGCATTAATAAAACCAACGTAAAGCAAATCATTATCCACACATTATTCATTAAATAGATAGGATCCATTCCCAACACTCCTCTTGTTTTTTAAATTTTACGAGTTAACTTTTCGTTAACATCGGTTGTTAAGTGTTATTATATATTTCTGAATTTTCACTACAACAAACTTGGTAACTAATCTGACAAACTACTTTATCGATATAATTCCTTGTAACCGCTTTAGTTATTGCTATAAAAGACTTTCCAACTATATTTAAATTTGAGGTTGTCATTGCCCTCGCTACCTATCTTGCTCAAAAATTAACTTCTCTTTGGCACGCATTCTTTCCGCTAATGGAAATCAACCCATCGTTTTCCTAATGAAACGACTCTACTAATCTGTTAGTCTAGTAAACGTGCTAGAAAAAAACTAATAGAATTTAAGCGGAGGTACTATACAATGCGTAAACTAATTATCACTTTTTCACTAGCGACATCTCTATTATTCGTAGGAAATCAACAAGCAGATGCTTCAACCGTGCATTCGGTTAAAAGTGGCGACACTTTATGGTTACTTGCTAACCACTACGGTGTTTCAGTAAACGCAATTAAAGCAACAAACAATAAAACTGGAGATACTATTTTCGTCGGTGAACGTTTAACTATTCCTTCTTCTGTTACAGCCGCTGAAAAGCGCTTAATGGCTCAATTAGTGACAGCGGAAGCAAAAGGTGAACCATATGCTGGGCAAGTTGCCGTAGCAACAGTTATTTTAAACCGCGTAGATAGCCCACTTTTCCCTAACACGATCAACAGTGTTATTTATCAAAATGGTCAATTTACACCAGTTAGAACTGGTTCAATCAATCAAACGCCAACAGCTGCTGCGATTCGTGCTGTTGACGAAGCCATTGCCTTTCGTGGCCAAGGTCGTGGATCATTATTCTTCTATAATCCAGCGATCGCTACTAATCATTGGAATGCAACAAGACAGCACACAATCACCATCGGAAATCACGTTTTCGCAAAATAAGTAACTATCTAAAAAAGACTGAATAAGTGCCATTTACGGCATTCATTCAGTCTTTTTTGTGACAGAACTTGTTTTGCTGAGTAACCCAAAGACAAAAAATTATCGAAGTGAGAAATAAATTTTAAAAATAAAGTAGCCTCAATTGTTTAGTAAAATCTTAACAATTAAGACCACTATAAAATCGCTTATTTTCGGTACAACGGATAATCGACCTCAGTCGGTACGAGTATCGCTATTAACCGTAACTTTTCACCCTTCTTTGCTTCAATAAGAGCATTAGTCTTTCCGTAAGCTGTCAAAACGATGAAATCTTTATGCTGAAAATCAGTATCATTCACAGCACCATTGCCACGAATCGCGAGCATCGCTAAGCAGTAATTATCCGGCACCGGAAATTCTAAGCTCTCACCATCGTTTATTTCTAAATCAAATAATTGGACATCAGCAACTAATTGTACTGGAGAACCTTCGCCAATCACCGTCTTAAGGCGATATCCCTCTTTAACCTCTGTTGGTAGTTCTTCATGAGCAAATTGAGTGTATGAAGGCTTCCGTTTAACTGCTTCCTTTACAAACGGCTCAAACCAGATTTGAAAGCCCTCCATATTAGGACCGACAAAACCTTCCTCATGCGAAACACCAGACCCCGTTTGCATTATCTGAATTCCACCAGGACCTACCGTACTTTTAGTTCCTAATGTGTCACCATGCTCCGCTTTCCCTTCTATTACATAGGTAATAATTTCAAAGGCCTGATGTGGATGTAGTGGTATATATCCCGCTTTCTCAGCTTTCGCCCACGCCCAATAAAATAGCGGTCCAACTCGTTTCACATGAGATCCTTCACCTGGGAAGCCAATCGGTTTTTGTTCAGTAATTTTCCCCCCGTCAAATTGCCCGATCGCTTGTTGACTTGGTTTGTAAACTTGAATATTCATTTCAACATTCCTTCTTTCTATATTAAATTATCTTGAATCTAATTATCTTGAATTAAGGATAATACTACAGTATGGTTAACCAATTGTCAATTTGTGAACCTCTCTTAGTTTTCCCTTTAATGTAAACTGAAAATCAAATCTAACTTTTACATAAAGCGCTAATATGTTATCCAGAAAGTCAGCAACTGCACTGACTTATGGCTTAAAAATTAAAGAAAAATAATTTTTCAATTAAACCTTTTTATGGATATTGACACGTATATCATTTTCATGATAATATAATATATTTTGCATTTCAAACAATTCATGTTATACTTAACAGATAACTGATTCAGGAGGTGGCCTTATGTATTCAATAGGTGACAAGATTTTTTATCCGATGCATGGCGCAGGTGTAATCGAAGCCATTGAAGAGAAAGAAGTTTTGGGTGAAAAACGACAATACTATATCATGAATCTATCTCTTGGAAAATTGCATGTCATGATCCCTACTCAAAAAACAACAACACTAGGCGTAAGAGAGATCGTCAATGCTAGTGTCATGGAAAATGTACTGAATTTATTTTCTAGTGATTCAGACACTGAAACAGTGGTTCATCCAAACCAAAGATACCGTAACAATATGGATAAAATGAAGACCGGCGATATTTACGAAGGCGCTCGGGTAATCAGAGACTTAAGCAGAATTAGCAAAAAGAAATCCCTAGGGACTAGCGATAAGTTAATGCTGAATAATGCAAGACAAATTCTCATTAGTGAACTTGTGCTAGTTAATAACATGGAAGAAGATCAGGCTTCTAGTTACTTAAATGAAGTCATTAATAAATAATAATCCGTGATTTATAGGTGAAAAAAGAGTATGGAGCCCGAGCTTCCATACTCTTTTTCTTTGAAATCCAACGATCCTTTGAATAACGATCCCCCTCGATAACATCGCCTTTTACTTATTAAACCCACCTAACATCGCAAAGAAATTCTTTAAAAAATTGTAAAACAGTTTTTCTGTTGGCAATAATTCTCGTTCTTTAGGAATAATAATCCCTACAGAACGTGTAACTTCTGGGTCCGTTATATGAACTTTTACCGTCGACCGTGGGTGACTATCGATCAGTGTAATTTCAGGGATTAACGTGACACCTAACCCAGCAGAAACTAATCCTTTAATTGCATCGATGTCCTGACCTTCAAAAGACACATCTGGCAAAAAGCCATTTTGCTTACAGGCATTTACGACGATTTCTCGTAAAATAAAACCATTAGGGAACAATACAAATTGATCTTCACGGAGCTGACTAAGACTAATTGTGCGGTTACCAGAAAGATGATGGTTAGATGGCAATAAAGCGACAAACCTTTCTTGAAATAACACGACACTTTTCAATTTTTTCTCATCCTTAGGTACTGGACCCAAAACAGCAATATCGATCTCACCATTAACAACCGCATCAGTTAAATAATGATAGGTACCTTGAATTAATTTAAATTTTACTAATGGATGCTTTTCTCTAAATACTGAGATCACTGTAGGTAGAGTGTAATTAGCCATACTACTAGGAAACCCGATCCGAATCGTTCCACGCTCAGGATCTAAAAATTCCTCAACTTCACGTTTTGCATTGTCAATTACTTGTACGGCTTCTTTCATATGCTCTAAAAATACTCTGCCAATCGGAGTTAATTTTACATTTCGTCCTTCACGGATAAAAAGTTCAACACCAAGCTCTTGTTCTAAATTGAAAATTTGCCGACTTACAGCAGATTGAGCAACGTGCAACATGTTAGCAGCATCAGTAACGTGTTCTCTTTTTGCTACTTCGATGAAATATTGTATTTGTCTCAATTCCATTTACGTAAAACCTCTTCTCCAATCAATCTAATTGTGGCATTGATTTCATCTAAATTATATATTGTTTAAGATTAATCTAAAATTGTATGATTATACACAGGGGAACTGTTAGAAAATCTACCATTACTTATGTAAAATTATCGGAATTTTGAATAAAAATTCAAGCTAATTCTATCATATCAATTTTTTTATAAAAAGGGGAGCGAAAATTAAAATGGCTACGATTGAAAAAATTAAACAAGATCAGTTTAAAACTGCAAAACAATATGTTAATGAGGTTTATGAAAAAGTAAAACAACGAAATTCAGGTGAAACTGAGTTCCACCAAGCTGTCAAGGAAGTTTTTGACTCATTAGTACCAATTCTTGCTAACGAACCAAAGTATATTCAACAAAATATCCTTGAGCGAATTGTCGAGCCAGAGAGGGTTATTTCTTTTCGTGTACCTTGGGTTGATGATCAAGGGAACGTACAAGTTAACCGCGGCTTCCGTGTCCAATACAATAGTGCAATTGGACCTTACAAAGGTGGATTACGGTTCCACCCATCTGTAAACGCTAGTATTATAAAGTTTTTAGGTTTTGAACAAATTTTCAAAAACTCTCTTACTGGCCAACCAATTGGCGGCGGTAAAGGTGGGGCTGACTTCGATCCTAAAGGAAAATCAGACAACGAAATTATGCGTTTCTGCCAAAGCTTCATGACTGAGCTTTCTAAGTACATTGATCCTAATACAGATGTTCCAGCCGGAGATATCGGTGTAGGTGCTCGTGAGATCGGTTACCTATTTGGTCAATATAAGCGTATGCGTGGTGGCTATCCTGCAGGTGTATTAACTGGTAAAGGTTTAGGCTACGGTGGAAGCTTAGGTCGTACAGAAGCTACAGGTTATGGAACTGTCTATTTTGTACAAGAAATGTTACAAGATCAAGGCGATAGCTTTGAAGGTAAAACGGTTGTCGTGTCTGGCTCTGGTAACGTATCTATTTACGCTATCGAAAAAGCGCGTGAGCTTGGTGCGAAAGTTGTTGCATGTAGTGATTCGAACGGCTATATTTACGATAAGAATGGCATTAACCTTGCAACAGTAAAGCAGTTGAAAGAAGTTGAAAGAAAAAGAATTAGTGAGTATGTAAACTATCATCCGGAAGCTGAATATCATGAGGGTTCTTCTAACATTTGGTTAACTTCATGTGACATTGCTCTTCCTTGTGCAACACAAAATGAAATTGATGAAGTATCTGCAAAGCTATTAGTTGCTAACGGTGTTAAGGCAGTAGGTGAAGGTGCCAACATGCCATCTACACTCGAAGCCATTGACGTATTCATAAATAATAAGGTTTTATTTGGTCCTGCAAAAGCGGCTAATGCTGGTGGCGTAGCCGTGTCAGCTCTAGAAATGGCGCAAAACAGTATGAGAATTGCGTGGTCTTTCGAAGAAGTTGATGCAAAGCTTCATGAAATCATGAAAAATATTTACCGTAGCAGTGTAACTGCTGCCGAAGAATTTGGCTACCCAGGGAATTTAGTTGTCGGTTCAAATATTGCAGGTTTTAAGAAAGTTGCCGATGCAATGATCGCTCACGGTGTTATTTAACACTTTCAATTGTGAAATTTACAACATTAATGCGATAAAACAAAAATGACCGCTCACTTGGTGACGGTCATTTTTGTTGCATTAGCAAGCGCTTCAGCTTTTTATTACAATTACCTAGCTTTAATAAACATTTGCACCCAAGCGCCGTGATAGAAGCCAACCCCGATTGTATCATATTGGGCATTTAAAATATTAGCGCGGTGTCCTGAAGAATTCATCCATGAATTCATGACAGCTTCTGGAGTCTTTTGTCCTTTAGCGATATTCTCTCCTGCTGTTTGATAGCTAATTCCAAATGTTTTTAACATATCAAATGGCGACCCATAGTTAGGGCTATTATGTGAAAAATAGTTTGATTTAATCATGTCCTCAGCTTTTTTATGTGCAACATTTTTTACATCAGCTCTATGTGTAAGTGGCTTTAATCCAGCCTTACGTCTTTCTTGATTTACTAATGACACAACTTGATCTTCAAATGTACTTGAGTGTTCAGCTGATGGCTTTAATCGGATAACTTCTCCTACATGCATATTTCTCGGTTCAATTTCAGGGTTCAACCTCATTAACTCTCGATAGTCAAGGCCATACCGTTGAGCAATAAACCAGAACGAGTCACCACGTGAAACTTTATAATGCTCAAACGGTGGTTCTTTAAAAAATTGAATGTTTTGAGCATGAGAAACTACCGGAAGACAAAAAGAAAATAGTAACACTGCCAATACTACACGTTTTATCATTGGAATCCTCCATATCTTTTTATTGAAAGAAACAGTTTTTTCTTCCAATTATAGTTTGACTACTTCTCCGTTTTCTATGTGTAGAAATTTTTGAAAATTAATCGGGTTGCATTCGAAACACAGCCACAACTGGAAAATGATCCGAAGCATTGCTGTGTTAGAATTTTCAGTATGTAATATATTCCAAATGCTATATTATGCACTTTCGCTTATTACTTGTTAAAATAAAAGAAAAAAGGTGCTGGATAGAATAAGACCAGAAGCCCATTGCTTCTGGTCTCTTTTTTCTATCCCTCAATCTCACCATTACTGTTTAAAAGCCGTAAAAAGAGCTCTTGTCTCTCTTTATATAACTTACTTTTCGTATATTCAAAAAAAACAGGTTCAAGTAACACTTTCAGCATTTTTTGTCTCACTTTCGAATCAGCAATTACGTTTTGAATTTCACCACGACATTCTGCCAAAAAATCAAGGTAAGACTCATACACATCGTCATATTGTTTAGCTAAATCTGTGACGATTTTTTTTGCTAAACCGGGACTTGCGCCACCAGTTGAAACGGAGATTGCTAGCTTTCCTCTTGTTAATGTTGACGGTACAATAAAATTCCCCATATGAGGATCATCAACTACACTAATTAATTGTAGTTCATTACATGCTTCATACACTTGTCTGTTTACATGTTTTGAATTTGTTGCTGCAATGATTAGGAAAGCGTCTGAGATATCCTCATCAGAAAATAATTTGTTTTTCCATTCTACTTTACCTTCATTAACAAAGACCTTAATATTTTCAGTGATTTCTGGACTAATAATGGTTATAGTTGCGCCAGTACCTAATAGTTTTCGTACTTTCCGTTCGGAGATCACACCTCCACCAACGATTACAACTAACTTTTTCTCTAAACTAAGACTAATAGGATAGTGCTTCAGCGTACCCACCTCGACATTCATTATCTGTTTACTAATAGCACGACACGAGCAATTTTTTTATAGTTCCTTCATGGTGCTCGAATTTCTTATCATATCAACATGGGGAATTCCATCTTCTAAATAAGTTTCTGAAATCGGCTTAAATCCAAATGAACGATAAAACTGCCGTAAGTGGTCTTGAGCTTGGATTTTTATTTCAGTTTCATTTAATTCGCTTTGAACAAACTCAATAGCCCGCTTCATTAATTCTGAAGCAATTCCCTTGCGACGATAGGCTTCTTTGACAATCACTCGACCAACTGACACTTCATCGTACTTTAACCCTTTAGGTAAAATTCGACAATACGCCATTACCTCACCTTCTTTTTCAAAAAAAAGATGATAAGAATTTTGATCCAAATCATCTAGTTCTGGGTAAGGACAATTTTGTTCAACAACGAAAATATTAATCCGTTCCTTCAAAAGGGTATATAATTGATCGTTTGTTAATTCAGCAAATGTTTTTAACTGCCATGACATAATTAATCTCTCCCTACCTTTTTGTAAAAACAGTCTCCAAAACGGAGACTGCTTATATTGCATCAATCTTTAAATGGCCATGATAAAGGTCAAAATAAAAGCCTTTGTTTTTCAGTAAAGAGTCGTGCGTTCCTTTTTCAATTATTCGGCCTTCATTTAGGACAATAATTTGATCTGCTTGCTGAATTGTATTCAGGCGATGGGCGATTACAAAGCTAGTGCGACCATCCATTAACCGTGCTAGCGCTTCTTGTATCTTGATTTCGGTAATTGTATCAATACTACTTGTCGCCTCATCAAGAATTAAAATTTTGGGTCTCGCTAAGATCGCTCTTGCAATGGAAAGTAGTTGCTTTTGCCCCTGACTAATTCCACCACCATCTTGAATTAACACGGTATCATAACCTTTAGGCAGCTTCGTAATAAAAGAATGAGCATTTGCTAGTTTCGCTGCTTCAACCACTTCTTCATCACTTGCCTCAAGTTTTCCATAGCGAATATTTTCCTTAATCGTTCCTTGAAATAAGAAAGGATCTTGTAATACAAAGCCCATATGTTGCCTAAGGTTTTCTCTACTAACAGACATTATATTTACGCCATCAATCATTATTGCCCCTTCATTGGGATCATAAAAACGACTAAGCAAATTTATAATTGTTGTTTTCCCGGCTCCGGTAGGGCCTACAAGTGCTACGGTTTCACCAACTTTCGCTTTAAAAGAGACGTTATAAATGGTTTTACCATCCTGATTGTAAGAAAATGAAACATCGCTAAATTTGACATCGCCATCTACTTCCCTAAGATTTAGTAATTCTTGGGCATCCTCTTCCTTTTCTTCATCCATAACTTCAAACACCCGTTCAGCACCAGCTACAGCGGAAAGAAGGGTATTGTATTGATTGGCAAGGTCATTTAGCGGCCGTGAAAATTGTCTTGAATATTGTGTAAATGTCACAATGACTCCGATAGAAACAAGTTCGTTTATGGCAAGAATTCCTCCTGCAAGTGCGATGATCGCAAAGCTTAAATTGTTCAGTACATTTAACAATTTTGGAATAAACCCTGAGTATGCTTGTGCCCAGTAACCAGATTGCTTTAGCTGCTCATTTTTTTGAGAAAATTGCCGTGTTACTTTGTCTTCTTGAGAAAATGTTTTCACAACACTTTGACCTGATATCGTTTCTTCAATAAAACCATTCATATCTCCTAAATTACGCTGTTGCTCACGAAAATACTTTCGAGTTCGGGACGTAATCCATTTCATTCCAAAATATAATAAAGGAATTACCGTTAACGTAATCAACGTTAACAATGGGCTGAGATAAATCATAAAAGCAATCGTACCAATTAGCGTAAGAGCACTTGAAAAAACTTGAATGACAGAACTGTTTAATGTTCGACTAACATTTTCCATATCATTCGTAAGTCTACTCATTAACTCTCCGTGCTGTTTTTGATCAAAATAACTAATTGGTAGTCTATGAAGATGGCGAAATAAGTGCCTTCTCATTCGATAAACTGTATTTTGAGCGATACTAATCATAAAATAATTATAGAGCCATATCGCTATTGAATTAAAACTATAAATAATGGCTAGCAAAACTAATAAATATAGAAGTCCATCGCTATTTCTTGACACAATGTAGTTGTCTACAGCAACCCCAATTAAGTAAGGTCCTAATAACGATAGAACAACACTTACAGCTACTAACATTAGCACAAAGCTTATTAAGGCTTTCTTCTCAGATAAATAAATCCATATTCTTTTAATCGTACCCAAAATATCTCTTGTTTTCGGTGACGGGCCCTCTTTCATTAAATGCGAATGCTTAGCCATTGTTAACCACCACCTCATGATATTGGGAGTCATAGATCTTCTGGTAAAGGTGACTTGATTGTAACAACGATTCGTGATCGCCTTTGTCAACAATCATCCCATCTTCGAGCAATAAAATTTTGTCGGCAAGTTTCACTGTACTGACTTTTTGTGTGATGATCATCGTGGTGCACGATAGTCCCTTAATGGCCTCTAAAATTTTTGCCTCGGTTTGTAAATCTAAAGCACTAGTACTATCATCAAGCAGTAATATTTTTGGTTTTCGAATTAAAGCTCTGGCAATTGAAAGACGCTGTTTTTGTCCACCAGAAAGATTAACTCCTTTTTGCCCAATAACTGTATTGTATTGATTAGGTAGCTTTTCTATCGTCTCATGGATTTGAGCTGCTTTTGCGGCATCAACAATTTCCTCCATCGTTGCGTCCTCTTTGCCCCAACATATATTCTCTTTTACCGTTCCCGAAAAAAGCCTAGCTTCTTGAGGAACAAACCCAATTTGGTTACGTAAAGATGTTAATTTCAACTGTTTAATATTGTGGCCGTCAATCGTAACCGCACCAACGGTTGTATCATAAAGCCTCGGAATTAATTGGAACAGCGATGTTTTACCAGAACCTGTCGCTCCAAGGATCGCTACTGTTTCACCGTTCTTCACCTCAAAATTCAGATCTCTTAATACTTCTTCATTCGTATCTGGATATTGAAAAGAAACATTATCAAACTTAATATTGCCGTGAAATAAATCATTAAGTAAGGGTGACCCTTGACCATCGACTAAATCCACCTCTACTTCTAACACTTCTGCAATCCGACTAGAAGATGCTTTAGCTCTAGCAAGGTTCATTAGAATAAATGAAAACACAGAAAAGGCAAACATAATTCTTGTTGCATAATTAACTAAGGCTACAATTTCTCCAATGTTAGCTTCATTGGCTGTTACTTGAAAACTTCCAAACCATAAGATAAAAAGGATGCTTATATTCATCACTAATAACAACACTGGCATCGTTAATTCGATCAACCTTAAAGCGCCGATTGTATTATCTTTTAATTCTTGACTCGCTTTAGCAAAACGATTTTGTTCATGCTTCTTCCTCAAAAAAGCTTTAATTAATCGCATTCCTGCTAGATTTTCACGCATGACACTATTTACAGCATCGAGTCTTTCTTGAACTAACTTAAACAAAGCTACTCCACGTGCCATTAACCAAACCATAAATATAAATAACAACGGCATCGTTACAACTAGAATTAACGCAAGCTTCCAGTTGACAAATAACGCCATTATTACTCCACCAATAATCAGTAACGGCGCTCTCGCCATTATACGTAACCCCATAAAAACTAGCCCTTGGACTTGATTCACGTCATTTGTTAGCCTCGTAATCAAGGATGAAGTTGGAAATCGATCTAAATTCGCAAACGAAAATGATTGGATTTTATCAAACAAGGCTGCTCTGACATCATAACCAAATCCTTGACTAACATGAGCTGAGTAAAACGAATTAACAATCCCTGCAGCAAACCCGATGAGAGATAAGCCCATCATAAAGCCTCCCCAAATCAAGACCACTGACAGATCATTTTTTAAAATTCCATCATCGATAATTTTCGCCATTAACAATGGGTGCCATAACTCAACAAATAATTCTACAAGCATTAAAAATAATGCAATATAAATTGGCTTCTTATAAGACTTTAAAAACGACAATACTTTAAACATAAAGTCCCCCAGTGATTTCTCAAATAAACAGGTCTTAAATATGTATAACGATACTTTTTAAGTTTACGTCCAAAGGGGGAAATATTCAAATATTTGCATCCTTGTTTCCTTTCGAACGTAATCCCTAATCAGGACATACTTCAATCGATCAAAGTGAAAAGAACATTGTACCCTCACAAAAAAATGACAACTACAGGAAAAAGAGCCTCTATAAAAGAGACTCAATTAAAAACACTTATCATTCCGATGCTTAAGAAGGATCAAAACCTTCCATCATGTCCATGTTATTTTCGATTAACTCAATGATAGCGCCGGCTTCTTCTTTACTAAAAATAAAGTTCGTTTCATCTTCAATCGTCTCGTCATTTTCTGTAAAAATACGATTTATACGATGAAGGATGCCATCACCAGTTTCTTTCACAACTCCAAATTTATAAGTAACCTCTACCTCGTCTAAGTATGAATAAGCTAAGACTTCGGGAGTTGTCCATTCAACGTCAACGATAACATCATATTCGCCACCGTCTGTGTACACTTGAGTTTCAACATCATCATCGTCTTCGTCATAAAGATCATCTTCTTCATCTTCGTCAATTTCTTCAACTTCTGTATCCATAAAGTTGTGGAAAACTTCATGAATAGCATCAAGGATTTCCTCAATATCAGGTAGCAATTGTCGATATGTTTCCCCGGTTGTTAAGTCGAACTCCTCCATGTAAAACTCTTCATTATGCGGATCAAAAAATAATGTGCAAAAAGTTTCTCGATCATCTTCTTCAAACTCAACATAAAATTCGATCTTTGGGTGTTTAGACGCTCTATCAATTCGCATATGTCCTATTTCATCATAATCCTCACAAATCGACTCTAAGTTGTCTTGCATCTCGCTACAAACTCGATCAAACCATTCTAATGACATATAAACATACCACCCTTTCAAAGTTATACATGCTTATTATGCCTATCTTCGTCATTGTTGAGCATACCACATTTAACCATTTGTAAATCAAGCAACCTTTAATTGGAAGATCTTGGGAAGGGTTTTCGCTAGTTCAATCATCGCTCGGTTTTGAGCTATTATCTTTTAGATTAGCTCATAAAAAAACATGGCGCATACCCCAAAATATAGGTGCGCCACGTTTTTTAATTTTTCTTCAATCCAACTACGATGCTCATGTCTGCAAATGTAAACTTGAAATAGCTCATTTCATCCCTAAGAGTAGTAATTTCGGCCATACATTGTACTTCTAAGTCAATATCAAAACCTTTGTCCACTTCATTGACAACGAAAATACCATTATGTAGATTTAAAAACTCTAAAATGGCTGAAATGCATAAATCATCGACTTCAGTGATTACTTCCTCTGCAAAAATCGATGCAATTTTTATAAAGTCGCTTTCTTTTAACATCAAATACGTATCAAGATTGTACTCACCAGTGATCTTTTGGAAGGCGATTAATGGATAGTCATTAATCAAGTCTTCATTGACTTTTTCTACAAATGTTTTTTCATGTAAGTGTCTTTCAATATTTTTCGCTAATAAAACAAGATATTCTTCAAACGTCGAGTTTTTCAATTGTAAACTGCTTGATATGATTTTTTCAACATTATCACTAGTTAATTCTTGAAGGTCTTCATTCGTTAATCCGTTTTCATTTTTATAATTAAACAAATGTTTACTAATTTGCGCCATTGTTAAAATATTTTTATCTAACAGTATCTGACTCAATAGTAAGTAGCTACTTTTTTGTCCAGTTAATAATTCCTCAAGCTTATCTATACTTAAATAGCCTTTATCTATGGCGATTTCACCAAATCGTTTATCGGAGGACATTTGTGCTTCATTGACCTCTTCAATTTGTTGAAGTGTCATAAACCCTTTATTTAAAGCTAGAATCCCTAATTTTACATGAGTATTTTTTTCTTCTTGGAAAACTTCGTTTAATTGCTGGCTCGTGATAATTCCTTTGTTTAATAAGAAGTTACCAAAATATTTACTAAACATATGTGGATTACTCCCCTTTCACTCTCTGTAAAATCGTTTTTAACACGTTAACGTCTACCGGTTTTTGCATGAAGTCAAACACACCTAGCTTTACCGCTTCTTTCACATGTTTGGAAGTCCCTACAGATGTTACCATGACAACATTGATATCTTTCGTACGTTCATCGTTTTTTAATTCCTCTAAAGCTTCAATACCAGTTTTGTTTGGCATAACAATATCTAAGAAAAGAACATCAATATCATTTGTCCCTTTTAATTTTTCAACTATGTCAGAACCGTCGGAAGCCTCAATAACCACATTCATCCCTAGTTCCTCTAAGCTAGCTCTTAATTTCTTTCTTACTAACATCGAATCATCACATACTGCCACTCTTAAACTATTCATAATTCCCCTCCAGTAAAAAATTATTATCAGTCAGTTTATAAGGGTGCTACTAATTACCTGTTACTATATACTCAATAATAAAACATAAATCTCTGTTTTTCTATAAAAATTAGCAAATTTCTTTCCTAACTATCATGATTATACATTATTTCCAGAGAAGTTATTACTAAATATAGAAATTGTATAAAGAAAACTCAGCGATTACGGAGGCGAAAACCATGCAACCCACTTCTAAATATTTTCTTAAAAATAACAAATACTAAGCAACATTAAATTCAAGGAGCTCGAACTGATGCCAGAATTACCTGAAATGGAAACGTACAAACGACTCTTAAATGAAAAGATACAAGGCAAACTAATAACTAATGTTGAAATTAACCGTGAAAAATCCATTAATGTTGCCCCCGATCTATTTACTCAGGAAGTAAAAAACACTTCTGTAATTGCTGTTGAGAGACGAGCAAAACACCTTATTTTTAAACTAAACTCCGGTAAAAATCTAGTTCTTCATTTAATGCTTGGCGGCTGGATGTATTTCGGGAATGACGAAGATCAGCCAGAACGAACAAAACAAATTATCCTCACATTCCCCAATGGAAAGTTGTATTTCATCGGACTTCGTCTTGGATACCTTCATTTGTTCGATGAGCAACAATTAAAAGAAGAGTTTGCTAAACTTGGGCCAGAACCACTTGATCAGCATTTTACGTTGTCAACATTTCTAGAGCATATTAAATCTCGTAGGGGAATGTTAAAAACGACGTTAGTCAACCAGTCCTTCATCGCCGGTATTGGAAACTGTTACTCTGATGAGATCTGTTTCGACGCTAAATTGCTTCCAACTAGAAAAATGAGTGAGCTAAATGAATTTGAGAACACTAACCTTTTCAACGGGGTGATCTCAGCACTAAACCGTGGGATTAACCAAGGAGGTTACATGGATGATCCTTTCTTTAAAGGAGACCAATTAACAGGATGCTATCAAACACTCGTCTATGATCGCGAAGGTCAGCCCTGTTTTAAATGTAATTCGAAAATCCTTTTAGAGATGATTTCTTCTAAAAAAACATTTTACTGCCCAAATTGTCAACAATAACTTGTAAAGTAGGTGAAATAATTGTACGTAGGTAGCCATGTAAGCATTCGTAACGGATATGAACAAGCAGCAAAAACAGCTAAAGCACTTGGAGCGACCGCCTTTCAATACTTTCCAAAAAACCCACGAAGCATTACCGTTAAACAATTTGATAAAGTCTCTGCACAAAACTGTGCAGCTTTTTGTGATAAAGAAGGGATCGTTTCCATTGCTCATACGCCGTATCCAACGAACCTTATTCCTGAAGATGATGAGATCGAAGTTCAAATTGTTAAATCGATCCTAAATGATTTAGAAATCGCCGAAACTTGTGGCTCAATTGGCATCGTCGTCCATTTCGGTACAACAAAAGGTGCGATCCGTTTAGAAGGCTACAAAAAAATGATTGCCATCTTAAATACAGTACTTGAAAATTGGCATGGTAATTCTTTAATTTTAATCGAAAACAATGCGGGTTCTGGTACAGACATGGGTATTAGCTTAGAGGAAATGGTCCAAGTTCGCAAGCTCACAAAATCACCAGAAAAAATCGGGTTTTGCTTTGATACTTGTCATGCATACGCCAGTGGGGTGTGGAATGGTGATAATTGGGACGAAGTTGTTAAAAAAGGGATCGAACTTGACTACTTTCAATATTTAAAAGCTATCCATCTAAACAATTCAAAATACCCAACAGGTAAACGGAAAGATCGCCATGCAAATCTTGAAAATGGACATATCACTGAACTGCAATGGCAAAGCTTTCTAAATTCACCTGTTATAAAAAACATCCCTCTTATCTTAGAAACTCCCAGTGACGAAGGCTATACTCATGAGCAGGAAATTGAGATGGTAAAGGGGATGCTCTCCTAGTCATGAAAATTGTCATAACTTAATCTAAAGTTTCTCGCAAAAAACTGCACTCACCTGCTCAATTAAGTGAACTAAAAACATAGCTTGCGACTACATAATTTTACATAAAAAAGACAAAGAAAAATATAAGGATTGCGTGTAACAACGCAATAAAATCTGCTATAATCATAGCAAGTGATAATCATTTTCAATTAATCTAAAATTTCGAGGTGATACATACATGAAAAAAGTATATTTCTGTCAAGAAAATGACTTTAATACAAAAAAAGTGTATAAAAAATTAAAATCCCTTGATTTAAAAATAAAAGTAAAACGTAAAGGCTGTATTGGCGAGTGTAAAACATGTAAGCATTTCCCTTTCTCAGTCGTAAATGACAAAGTAGTAAAATGCGACACTGCCGAAGAGCTTTATAAGAAACTTTACAAAAAAGTGAATTAACTATCCCTATATTTTAAAATTATTCCTAAATTGACTTGTCCATTTAATCGTACAATGGTACATTAACAAAAAGTCATATGAAAGGAGCCAAAATATATGGAACCGACGATCTTGGCGCATATTATTCTTGGCAGTATCTTAACTTTAAGTATCATCATTACTGCGTTCTTACTATTAAGATTGCTATTGGCCCCTAGCGCCAAAAAAGCCATTTTTAGTGCACGTTTTCGTAAATCTGCCATCTTAACCGTTGTCCTATTCATTAGTTATATGGGTTGGATATTTATAAAAAAAACATTTCTATATTAGAACAAACAGGCTGTTCCAAAAGCACTCAACACCTCGTCTACTAAAAATAGATCGTGTACAAACATACACTTCTATACGACGTGAATTGGTACTTATGGAACAGCCTCTTCTTTTTATTACACCTTAATTAATTGAAAGTTGTGCTTGTTGCAAATTAAATTTACGCGTTTTTCTCGGTAAAAACCGTCTAATTTCTATTTCACTGAAACCAGCCAAGAGACGTTTCTCATCAATGATGATGGGACTTCGTAAAAAACAAGGATTGTCACTAATAAATTTAAAAAGTTTTTGTATAGATATTGTTTCTAAATCAAAACCAAGCTTCTTAAATATTTGTGATCTCGTCGAAATAATCTCATCAACACCGTCTTCAGTTCTCCCAACCATCATTTTTATTTCTTCGATTGTCGGTCTATGGGTTAAGATGTTTCTTTCAACGAACTCAATGTTGTGCTCTTTTAACCATGCTTTAGCTTTTCTAGATGACGAGCAACTTGGGCTAGTATAAATCGTAATCATATTCCATATCTCCCTTCTACTCTCTAACTTTCTTATGTTCTAATGGTAGCGTAACGGTAAAAACAGTACCTTTTCCAACTTCACTAATCACTTCAATTTTTGCGCCTCCGTGTAAATCAACAATATGTTTTACAATCGATAAACCAATTCCAGTACCAACTTTTTGACTGCGAGCTTTGTCGACTTTAAAAAAGCGATCCCATATATAATTAAGTTCTTCTTTAGGAATACCTGGACCATGATCTTTAATTGATATAACTACATCTTTAGCTATAGTTGACAATCGGATTGTTACTAATCCTTTAGAAGGCGAGAAATTAATTGCGTTTTGGATTAAGTTTCCGAGAACTTGATCAATTCGGTCCTTATCAGCAAATACATAAATATCTTTTTCCTCATAAGTCTCAAGTTCAATTTCCAATTCTTGCTTCAGTAATTGCGGCTCTAACTTTGCAATTAAGCTACGTATTTGTTCAGATACGTTGTAATTTTGTGGGTATATCGAAACTTGACCAGCTTCAATTCTAGCGATGTCTAACAAATCATTTACAAGTTTAATGAGCCTCTCTGTTTCATCTTTCATTAAGTGTAAATAACGACTTTGATCACGTTCTGGAATTGTCCCATCTAACATGGCACCAATAAAGCCGTTTATCGATGTTAACGGCGATCGCATATCGTGCGAAACGTTGGCAACAAACTCTTTTCTCATCAAATCTAAACTCGCTAACTCTTTGGCCATATGATTAAGCGTGTCTCCTAATTGCCCAATCTCATCATTACTCTTAACTTCTACTTTTTTATCAAAGTTTCCTTTTGCATACTCCATAGCTACTAAATTCATACTTCGTAGCGGTGATGAAAGCTTATTAGATAGTATAAATAAAAAACATGTTGTAACAACTGTCGTAATAAGTCCTGCTAACATAAACATTCCTTTGATACTTTTTGCGACTGGGTCATATCCATGCAAAGCAATAACTAGCACCTTTTCTTCAAACGTATCTTGCCCGCCTTCAAGTGGTGACACCATAAGGAATATCCTCTGACCCTTTTCATTCACAAACTCATTTACTGGATTACCAGCAAGGGCTTTTTCTATAACTTCTTTTTCGATGTGGAGCGGTTCTACCATACCAGAAAAAACATGCAACAACTCGCCAGTTTCATCAAATAAATAAATACTCCTATGATCTTTATCATTCATAAGCCCTAATGTGGAAATGATTGCATCTTTGTTTTGACCTTCTTTATACGCTAATTCAAGTGTGAGCTCTACTTGTTCATGTTGAGCATGTAACGTATTAAGAAAATTTTGTTTTAGATCGTTTTGAAAAAGTATATAAAAAACAGCACTAAAGATGAGAAATGCAGCGATCGAGCTAAAAACATACGTAGAAAAGAGTTTTGTAAAAATACTAGACTTAAGTTTCAAGATGTATTCACCTCGAATTTGTAACCAATCCCACGCAATGTCTTTAGTTCCCAATCTGGGTTCGTCTTACCCAATTTCTCACGAAGTCTCTTAATATGGACATCAACCGTTCGCGGGTCGCCTTCAAACTCATAACCCCAAATCTGGTCTAACAATTCCTGTCTCGTAAAAACACGATTCGTGTGAGAAGCGAGATAATAAAGTAATTCGATTTCTTTCGGTGGTAATGTCATCGTTTCTTCGTCATATTTAATTTGGTATTGCTTCATATCAATAATTAACGATGGAAACGATAGAACCTCCTGATCACCGTTTAGGATGTTATATCTTCTTAGTACAGCCTTCATTCGTGCTAATAACTCCTTTGGATCAAAGGGCTTAACAACATAATCGTCAGCTCCTAAATCTAATCCTTTAATCTTATCGTAGCTCTCACCTTTACCTGTTAGCATAATAATTGGGACAGGGAAATCTCTTCTGATCTCCTTGCAAACTTCCCATCCACTTAAACCTGGCAGCATAATATCTAAAACAACTAGGTCAGGATGAAATTCGTAGTAAGCTTCTATCCCCACTAAGCCATCGGTTGCATGTTTGACCTCATAGCCGGCCTTCTCACCATATAAGCGGATAAGTTCACAAATATTAGGATCGTCATCAATAACTAATAACGTTAACTTTTTCATGTTCACAACTCCTTTTTATTTTGAAGGGATACTAGCTAGACGACATGTTTCTCAGGTAATTTGATGTATTTCGTAATCAATCTTTCACTAGAATGTCATGGAGGTCTAGTTTTTCTTTTCTCAGAAGATACGGCTTCTCTATAGTTCATTTAATGAGCCATTTAATATACTCTCTAGTTTTTCCATTTTGTATGAAACTTTAATCTCTATCTATTATGAACTAGCTTAACATTTGAATATGAACACAATATGAACAAGACAAAAGAGCAACTAATGAACTAGCTGCTCTTCTTAAGTGTAGGTTGGTGTTGTTTTCTTTTTCGTTTTTTATAAAGGTAAACGATAACAATTGATATACCTATTAATAACAACATTAGTTCAATATCAAGAGAAAAAAGACCTAACGGAACTAAAGATAAAGCGAAAAAGTAAACAAAGTTACCTAGACTTGTGGCTAATAAGAAATCTTTAAAACTTATCGAGCTAATCCCACTAACAATATTCACTAGATTTGTCGGTACAAAAGGGAAAATCCTTGCAAGTAATACATACATGAACCCATTCTCTTCAGCTTTTTTCTTGATCGAGTCATTGATTCTTTTCTGCAAACGTTCTTTAAAGAAATACCTAGCACAAATGAAAATGAGGGTAGCCGCAACCATACTTGCAAACCAACTCCAGATTAGTCCATAAACAAAGCCATAGAATCCAATATTAACAGAGAGAATTAGTATAAGCGGAATAAATGTAATGATATTTTGAATCATCATCAAAAAAAACGTGATAACAAACATTGGTAAGAAATGTTCATCTAACGAACTACTAATCTCTTCAATATCTCCTGCTAAGAAAATTTGAATAACATCTTTATTAGCGAATAAAAAAATGATTAGTAAAAAAATCGATACTGCTGAAACAATTTTCATCGCAAGCTTCAATCTTGTCACCTCTTTTAATCGTTACATTGTAGCAATGTAATTATGAACTAACTATAATTCACAACACTATTTATGGGTAAATTTCCTAGCTAAGGACACTATAAAAACGATGTTTAGCTGTGGACTAAGCAACCATTTATTAAAATTATTTAGGAGGCTTTAAATTGCAAGGCAAAATAGTGCGATATCAATCTTTCATTACCACCCTTTTGCTATGGGTATTATTCGGGAGTATCATTGGCGCAGCCGTAGGTTCAACATCTGCCATCCTTTTAAATACAAATGATTTCCTCGGTGATACAAGAAAGGCACACCCAGGGTTGATCTACTTACTCCCTCTTGGTGGCGTACTAATTGGTTTTATTTATCAAAAATATGGAAAATCATCTGCTAAAGGGAATAATCTTATTTTAGATCAAATTCATAGTAATGGAAAGGTTCATCGTCGAATGGGACCAATTGTTTATCTTGGTACGTTTATAACCGTTTTATTTGGTGGGTCTACCGGACGAGAAGGTGCCGCGATTCAGATGGGGGGAAGTATTGCCGAAACAGTCAATCGCTTATTTAAAATTAATCCAATTGATACAAATATTTTACTAATGGCTGGTATTAGTAGCGCTTTTGGTTCCGCTTTCGGTGCACCGGTTACCGGTGCTGTTTTTGGAATGGAAATGGCTTCCTTAGGGAGGTTAAGGTATGAGGCAATCGTTCCTTGTTTTACAGGGAGCTTCGTCGGTCACCTTGTTGCAACACAATTTTGGCGTTATCGACACGAAGATTTAATTATTGAATTGGTTCCTGAACTAACAGCAACTACTTTTGTCAGCTTTGTCCTTGTTTGTGTCATTTTTAGTTTCGTTAGTATTATCTACTGCCAGCTAAGGCACTTCATCCAAAGTTTTTCTGAAAAACATTTAAAAAGCCATATGTTAAGAGGCTTTGTTGGTGGTATTTTTATAGTAGCTTTAGTATACATCGTCGGCTCTTATGATTATAATGGCCGTGGATTAGAAATGATTGAGCAGTCATTTCATGGAAACGTCCCGCCTCTTGCTTTTATCGCCAAACTTGTATTTACTGCCGTAACCATGGGCTTTGGTTTCGTTGGTGGGGAAGCGATCCCCTTATTCTTTATCGGTTCTACATTAGGAAATACACTGTCTACATTCGTAGATCTACCAACTTCATTTCTAGCAGCGGTAGGTCTAATTGCAGTTTTTTGTGGTGGCGCTAATACACCAATTGCTTGTTTCATTCTTGCGGTCGAAATGTTTGATGGTAAGGCTGTCGAGTATTTTTTCCTCGCTTGTTTAATAAGTTACATCTTTTCTGGTCACCATGGACTTTGGCCTTCACAAAAGGTGTACGATCCAAAGAGTAGGATGGAAACCCTCCCAAGTGGAAAAACAATTGCTACTATCAATAAACAAATTCATCAAGGGAAGTTCGAAAAGGATCAGTAGCTCTTTCGCTTCTGATCCTTTGTTGATTACATTTTTGGAAACTTCATTGGCGTTCTAGAAAGTAGGTTTAACCAGTAAGAAAGCTTTCTTTTTTCTCTTTTCTGCTCTATTGTCGCTGCTGCTTGACGATAACTTTGAACAAAGTCTTGAAATAACTCCTCTCGTTCTTCTACTTTCTTTTGCAAGAAGAGCTTCTCTTCTTGTTCTTTTTCAATTTCTTGTTTTAAATCAAGGATTTGTTCTGATGTCATTTTATATGTATCAAGTACTTCATGAGAATATGTTTGAACAATTCCTTCTGTAATCGAATTCCCTTTCGTTATTTCCTTTTTTACTTCACTAGTCAATTCTGATTTTACTTCCTTTATAAACTCACCTTTAAACTGCTCTAGCGAGTCGGAAATATTTTGAACGACTTGGACTGTTTCAGTTTGTAAAGCAACAATATCCGCATATTTCAAATCGTATTCAGATTGAATTTGCTCAGGGATTTCACGTTCATCTTCATTGTTCGTTTCTAATATGAACATAACCATTTCATCACTTAAGTTCTTATCTTTCATCAATTTAATCTTCCTTAATACGATCAGTTCATTGTCACTATAAATCCGTGATCCGTTTTTTGTTCGATGAATTTGGATATATTGATAAAAAACCTTCTCCCAGTTTTTCAAATTACCAATTGAAATTTTCAATTGTTTGGATACATCTTTAATCGTATACATTATTGCCTACACCTCTTCTCTTAGATTGAAAGGGAAAACTTTTGTTTTTATACTATTAAAGATGAGGCTCCCCTTTTTCCTTCAAGGTGACAAAACTTCTAAAAAGAAGTGCATGTTCGGCAAAATTTGTATAGTTAAGTTAAAATCTTCGCAATAAAACTATCAATGAGAAAAGTCGCTGGTGACATTCTCTTTTTGTAAAACTCTAACGAATTTTAGAGTCTCGTTCAAGAACATCCAGCGACAACTTGTAGACAGTTTTGATTATATTTTTATTTCAGTTGAAAATACCCCATCTTTTTTTAATAACTTCTCATATAACTCTTCCAAAGAACCTTGATCGTCAATTGTAAAGTTTGGTTCACCACGATCAATCACACAACCTTCTACTAAAAAAGTTTTCATGCCAATTTTTGAAGCGGCCATATCTTCTTGCTTATCGTTTCCAACCATCAAACATTCCTCAGGGTGCACCCCAAGTCGGTCACAGATCTCTTGATAATACTCGCCATGTGGCTTTGTAAAGGCACTATTTTCATAAACTGTCACTACCTCAAAAGGCAGATCGGAAATCCCAGCCCACCGTAAGCGCTCATAAATAGCTACTTTCGGAAATACTGGGTTTGTTGCCACAGCAATTCGATAGCCTTGTTTAATCGCTAATTCAACCACTTGTCTTGCCATCGGGGTCGGGTTGCACAAATGTGATAGAGTTGGAAAGACATTTGTATAAAAGTCATCCAGTGTCGGCCAAATATCTTCTTTATTCAATTTCGTTAGCTCTAGGAATGTTTCTTCAAATACACGTTCATTTGTTTTCTTTGCTTCAAGATTTCGCATCATCGCTTCAGTTCCTGTAAAAAGTGCTTTAAGAAACTGTTGCGGATCAATAATTTGAGCAACCCTTGGGGCTAATTGTTTTAAATAATCTTTTACAAAAGCATCAGTATCCATTGGAAGTAATGTACCATCTAAATCAAATAATATAACTTTTGTCATCGATAAGCTCCTTATATCTATCATTTCATTTTTACATAAACCAAATTATAACATATTTCAAAAATGAGAGGTTTATTTTCACCATAAGACTATGCTCCTATTTGCATTTTTTTCTAGTCTATTTGATACATAAAAATAGAATAAAAACACATTGTTAGTCCCCTTTATACATCATTACTATTCTTTTACTAAATAAACACTAGTCCTAACTACGTATTTATACTACTTTTGTTCACACGAATATTACTTTAGTTATATTCGCCCATACTACCTAATTCTTAACGCAATATCTGTACGCCTTATGTCGACTCTGCATAACTTGAAGTTTTTACCATCGATCTCTTTTGATAACCAACCTATTTATCCCGTCAATTAGCCTATATGAAATTTTTTCCATTTGTGACTTTTTATTCATTTTAAGAATATTCAGTTTTTTTGTTTCGAATTTCGACACTCTTCCCAATAATCGTTTATTAAGCTTAAGTTGCATCTAGATACCTACATAAATTCCAAACGTTGTAAAAATTAACATCATTCGACGTATGGAAGGGTGCCTTGTTATTTATAAAAGTAACAAGGCAAAGGTAGCTAAGTTTGAAAGGAGGACAGAAAAAAGGCACACATCTAAAATAAGGGGGATGAAAAATGCGTACAAAAAGACGATTATGTAAAGTATTTATGATTATGCTTTGTATTTTACTTCTTGCTCCAAGTTTTATGACGGCTGCAAGTGCACAAACAAAAAATGCTTCACTTTCTTACTTAGGCAATCAAAAAGAGATTGCTGTGGACAAAGTTAGTAAACGATTAAGTGATCAATTCAAAGATGAAAAAATGGTCACATTTCTCATCAAGTTTAAAGAACAAGTGGATGCAAATGAAGTTGCAAAATCGGCTGAAAAACAAGCTGAACTACAGCTTGCTTCTGCTGCAAAAAAGAAGCTTATCAAACGAAATGCCATTGTTTCAGAGCTTCGATCGACAGCTATCTCCACTCAAGCTAATGTTTTAGCATATCTTGAAAAGGAGGCAAGTGTTGGGAATGCAAAAGAAATTCAGTCCTTCTTCATTGTAAACGGTATGGCCGTTACTGCTACGAAACAAGTAGCTGAGAAAATCGCTGAATTTCCAGAGGTTGAAAAAATTCTTCCAAATGAAGTTCGTCAGTTACATGAACCGGCGAATCGCGGCAATAGTTTACTAGTCGAGAACACGGAGTCAACTATCGAAAATATAGAATGGAATATTGATAGAGTTGGCGCTCCACAAGTTTGGGAGATGGGCATTGACGGCACCGGTACTGTAGTAGCCTCTATCGACACAGGTGTTCAATGGAACCATCCAGCTTTAAAACAACAGTATCGTGGGTATGATGCTAATACAGATACTGTTAATCACGAATTTAGCTGGTTTGATGCGACTGCTGGTCAATCTGTTCCTTATGATGACCATGGTCACGGTACACATGTAACAGGAACAATGGTAGGAGTAGAACCTAACGGTACAAATAAAATAGGAGTAGCTCCTGGCGCAAAATGGATTGCAGTTAGGGCATTTACTGCTTCTGGTGGAACAGACGCAGCACTCTTAGCAGCTGGAGAATACATTCTAGCCCCAAAAGATGCTAACGGCAATCCAAATCCAGCAATGGCTCCTGATGTTGTCAATAATTCATGGGGTGGAGGTCCTGGCTTAGACGAATGGTATCGTCCAATGGTTCAAGCATGGCGTGCAGCAGAAATTTTCCCTGAATTTTCAGCTGGAAACACTCGTGCTGGAAACCCTGGTGGTCCTGGATCTGTAGCTACACCTGCAAACTACCCTGAATCTTTTGCAACAGGAGCAACAGATAGCAATAATATCTTAGCAAGCTTCTCTTTACAAGGACCTTCTCCTTACGGTCATATGAAGCCTGAAATCTCTGCTCCAGGTGTTAACATTCGTTCGGCTGTCCCTGGGAGTGGCTATGAAGGTGGCTGGAATGGAACGTCTATGGCAGGACCGCATGTTTCAGCAGCTGTAGCATTATTAAAACAAGTAAACTCAAGTTTAACTGTAGAAGAACTTGAACAAATTCTCTTAACAACAGCTACACCTTTAACCGACTCTACTTTCCCTGAGTCTCCAAATAACGGATATGGATACGGGTTACTAAACGTCCATGATGCTGTTTCTTCTATTATCTCTGGTTTAGGTAAAGTAAAAGGGCAAGTAGCGCGTGACGGAGTAGATGACGAAGCTCCTACGTTTACACATACACCTCCTAGTGAAACGTTTGCTGGGTTGAGTTTACCTTTAAGCATTCATGTTCAAGATAACGTAAGCATTTCTTCCGTTCATCTTCAGTATGAAAATAGCGATGGTGATTGGGTGAACGTTGAAGCGACACGGACATCTGGAACGTATAACAATGCAGTCTACCAAGCTGCTATCCTAGGTGACAACATTGCCGTGCCATCTGTATCTTATCGCTGGCATATCGTTGACTTTGGTGGCAATGAAGTAACTTCTGACATTTATGAAGTTGATGTCAATCCAGGTATTTCACTTGGTTACTTCCAAGATTTTGAATCAGATCCAATAGGCTGGTACTCGTTTGGTGCAAATAATAGCTGGCAGTGGGGTGTGCCAACGAGTGGACCTAATGGTGCCTATTCCGGTGAAAATGTCTATGCTACTAATCTTGCCGGGAATTATGATAATAATGCCAATATGACACTAGTAATGCCTCCGGTAGAACTACCAGAGGGTAGCTCAGCTTATTTACAGTATAAGAGCTGGCACAACATGGAAACACGTTGGGATTTTGGTCATGTGTTTGTTTCCACTGACGGTGAAAACTGGACTCAGGCATACCGTTTCGACGACGTTTCAAATGGTTGGGTTGATCGAGAAGTAGACCTAACTGCTTACGCAGGACAGACAATTTTAATTGGCTTTAACGTAACAACTGACAGTAGTGTTGTTCGTCCTGGCTGGTATTTAGATGATGTCCAACTTTCAGCTGAGTCTCTACTGCAAGGTGAAAAAACTAAATCGACCAAGGGTTCAAAAGACAGTTCTGTTGCAGTGAAAGCGGAGAAAGTAGATCCAGATAAAATTCACCCAATTGGATCACTGCTAGAGTTTGAAGAAGCGAAGACTAGTGAGTTCTCCACGTCTGGACTCCCACTTCATGCTCAAGTAACAGTCGTTGAGTCTAACCGCTCTGTAAATACTAATCCTGCAAATGGAAACTATGAATTGTTACATGCTGCTGGTACATTTACAGTTAAAGCTGAAGCATATGGATACTATCCATCAGAGCAAACAGTTGAAATTCCAGTAGATGGTGAAGCAATTGCTAACTTCGTATTAGACGAAATGCCTAAAGGAACAGTAAACGGGGTTGTTGTGAACAGTGCTACAGGAAACCCTGTTGCTAACGCAACATTATTACTTGTTGAAGATGCAGCTATTGCACCAGTAGAAACAGATGCAACAGGACAGTTTTCTTTAACTGCATACGAGGGCGAGTACACTTTACGGGTCATGGCTCCATCCTTCTATAGTGAAAATATAGCGATAACTGTTTCAGGAAATGAAACGAGCGAACAGAATGTTAGTCTTAGACCGTTTATTGGATACCCAGGCGAAATTGGGTACGATGACGGAACAGCTGAAAATGCTCGTGCATTTTTCGATGCTGGTAATGGTTGGGCCGTAAAAATGTCTCTACCTGAAGGTCAAGATACAGCACTCGTTACAGGCGGTGTATTCCGTTTTTGGGATACTGAATGGCCTGTTCCAGGGGGAACCGCATTCCAAGTAGCCGTATATGATGCAACTGGACCAGACGGAGCTCCTGGAAACAAGCTTGCAGGACCAATCGACGCTACTGCGTTACGTAATGGTGAATGGACAGATGTAGATCTTTCTGAACATGGTATCATCGTAGAACAGGACTTCTACATGGTATACATTCAGTCACATCCAAATCCTAATACACCTGGATTAGCAACAGATGAAAATGGTCCATATGCCGGACGTAGCTGGCAATTAGTTGGTGGTGCTTGGGCTCCTACTCCTGAGGTAGAAGGTAACTACATGATTCGTGCCCGTGTCAATTTTGAAGTGACACCACCAACCATTACTTCACCTGTCGATGGAACATTTACAAATATTGAAAATGTAACTGTGGAAGGAAAGGCCGCTCCTACAACAACCGTTCATGTATTCAATAATGGTGAGGAAGTCGCTACTGCCACTGCTACTGAGCAAGGAACTTTCTCTGTTGACATACAGATAACAGAGGGTACAAATGTCTTAACGACAAAGGCTTCAACAGCCAATGGTACAACAGAAGAGTCTGAGCCAGTAACAGTTGTGTTAGATCAAGACAATCCTGAACTTACCATTACAAGTCCTGAAAACGGAACGAAAACAAATCGTGAAACTGCAACAGTTACTGGAACTGTAGCTGACGCAAACCTTGACTTCGTATCTGTAAACGGAACTAATGTCACCGTTACAGATGGTGAATACTCACACCGTGTAATGCTCAATAATGGGGAAAATACGATTACAGTATTGGCACAGGATAAGGCAGGTAATAGTACAGAACAATCAATAACAGTTTTAGTTAACTATGACGCTCCTGAAATCACAAATCTACGCCCTACTGATGATGTAAGTCTTAACGCCGGTGAATCAGTTATGATTGAGTTCAACAGTGAAACTGGCCTAAATGCAACGTTTTCAATTTTAATGCCACTTACAAACCTAGATATAAGTAACGCTATGGAATTACCACTTCAAGAAGTGGCTCCTGGACATTATGTAGGATATTGGACGGCTACTTCAAACGTGCAAGCCGAAGGTGCTGAAATTGAAGTTAAAGTAAAAGATGACTACAACAACGTAACTCGCCAAATTGCAGCAGGAAAACTATTTATAAATGTAGATGGCAACGACGATGGTGGCAACGAAAAACCTGGTAAACCTGATAAGCCTGGTAAACCAGATAAGCCCGGTAAGCCTGGTAAGGGTAACGGAAAATAATGACAACATCATAGTTTGATCAAAGAGGTTGGGACATAACAAAGTTTCAGACACCGCTAGGCCCAATATAGACATATGATAAATCTGTACGTCTATAGTTAGTAAGAGCCGAGTGGTGTCAGACACTTTTGTCCCACCCTCTATTTTCTTTTTAACTAATTTCTTATTTGTTTTTTCTTAACAGAAAATTTATATAAGTTTAATCATTAATAAAACACTTGCTCACCAAATGTTGATTTTAAAGTGAACATAGATAAAGCAACTAAATCCGGTGAGATCGAATGGCGACTTACGTAATTCTGTACACTTGATTTACTTGCTTTATTTAAGATAACATGATATAGTTACATCTATTGCTTATGAGCAACTTAAAGTTCTTGGATTTTCTATTCCTACGTAAATTAAAACACATTTATATATAACAACTATATTTAGCATTTACGAGTAAAATCATCTGGCATCTTAAACACTTAGATTACCTTATTATTAGTGGCACGGCCTAGGAGTCGTAACGATAAAAGAGAGGTAGGGCTTTTGTTTTTTAGGGTTTTAAGAGTACAGAAAGACATTATCGCGGCAAAATTTTAAGTTCTAATTTCATAAGAAAGAAAACTTTGGCCTAGCCACTGCTTTTCTTATACGCAGGAATTTTTTTAGCACTGATCGGTGATCCATAACGCTAAAGAAGATCCTAACGTTTAAAAAACGAGCTTGGATTAGGGAACCCAAGCTCGTTTTTTCATTTAAATACAATTTATTTCACGACAATATAAGCAATCATTGGTCCATTTTGCTCGATTGTCTCATGGGCAGTACAAACGATGCGATAAATACCTTTTTTATCAAAACGTACCTTCACTCTCGTTTCTTCGCCCTTTTTTACATTCCCCTTAACATCAGTACCCTCAATATAAAAAGGATGTTCCTTGCCTTTTACTCCATAAAAACTTAGCGTAACCTCTTTTCCCTTTGGTACAAAAACTGTTCCAGGGTCCCAACGATAAACTTCGATTTCTTTGCCATCTTCAGTCTCAGATTCAAACTCTGTAGTAATAATTTGGATCACTAGTTCCTCATCATTATTTGCCGAAACCACTTCTACTTCCATTAACTGAACACCCATCATAAAACAAAGAAAACCGATAATTAGTAATTTTTTCATATTTGTTCACCTCAAAGGGAAGTATGTGCTAAAAAATTAATATTATACAAAAACACCTATATAAACTCTTTTACCGGACTCGATTTTATAGTTTCTAGGAGGTCGTGTCCTCGAAGCTACTTTTACTGGACTGGTTTTTACAGGTTTTAGGAGATCGTGTCCTCGAACTCTCTTTTAGCGGACTGAGTTTTACAGGTTTTAGGAGGTCGTGTCCTCGAACTCCCTTTTAGCGGACTGAGTTTTACAGGTTTTAGGAGGTCGTGTCCTCGAACTCTCTTTTAGCGGACTCAGTTTTACAGGTTTTAGGAGGTCGTGTCCTCGAACTCTCTTTTAGCGGACTCGGTTTTACATATTTTAGTAGGCAACTTCCCCATAAACACTCTTATAAATCAATCACATACCGTCGTTCCCTTAGGTTTGTTAATATTTTCTCTACATGATTTTTGTCCTTCGTTTCTAGCGAAAGGATTAACTTGGCGTACCCAGGTAAAATATTTTCTCCTACATGTTCTAATGAAATTGATAAGATATTTCCTTCAAGCTCAGTAATTAATTGCAAAAATTCTTGAAGGTGGCCTGGTTTATCTATCAAGATCGTTGATAAATGAACAAATCGTCCAGCTTCGACCATCCCATGTTCGATAATCCGAGAGATAAAATTGACATCGACATTGCCCCCACTCAAGATGGAAACAACCTTTTTCCCTTGAATCGGTATTTTCTTATAAAGTAAAGCTGCTAAAGAACTCGCGCCAGACCCTTCTACGAGTAATTTATTTCGTTCAAGGACCATGAGCATCGTTCTTGAAATCTCCATTTCATCAACGCAAAATATATCATCTACATAGTTACGAATGATCTCGAAATTTTGTATACCTGGTTTTCTGACAGCAATACCATCAGCCATCGTTGGTTGCGCCTCAACTTCGATTGGCGTCATCGCTTTAAGCGAATGTTTCATACTCGGACATGATAATGCTTGAACGCCATAAACTTTAATAGCTGGGTTGATGGTCTTTACGACCATTGCTATTCCAGCAATGAGACCGCCACCGCCAACTGGACAAACAATAGCATCCACTGAAGGTAATTGTTCCATTAATTCTAAGCCGATTGTCCCTTGTCCAGCAATTACAGCCTCATCATCAAATGGATGGACAAAGGTTGCCCCTGTTTTTCGTTGCATTTCAATAGCAAAATGTAAGGCCTCATCAAAGCTACTTCCTTTTAAAATAACCTCGGCACCATAGCGCTTCGTCGCTTCTATTTTACTTAGCGGTGCCCCTTTTGGCATGACAATGGTGCAAGGAATTTTTAACATTTTTGAAGAATAAGCCACACCTTGAGCATGATTTCCTGCCGAGGCTGCGATAACCCCTTTTTTAAGTTCTTCATCTGTTAGCGAAAACAATTTATTACATGAACCCCTAACTTTAAAAGAACCAGTCTTTTGTAGGTTTTCTAGTTTTAAAAAAACATCATTATTAGAAAGCTCACTAAATGTACTTGAATAATCAAGTGGCGTTATATGAACAATCCCCTTCATCTTCTCTCTTGCTTTTTCAACATCTGTTAAAGTGATTGGCATTAACACTTCTCTCCCTCTCGGCTTGCAATTAACCCTATTTTTCACAAGCATAATTAGTTTATGCAAGTAAAAAAGCGGAAGCGACCTATTAAAGGCGCTTCCGCTTTTCTATTCTAAAAACCGTTTTCTAATCGCAGGCGACGGGAGCATACAAGCGTCTGACTTTCCAAACCATTTATAGCGATTTTTAGCAATGAAATCGTAGAAAAAATCGCGTAGGGGTGCCGGGAATATCATAAAAACTTTAAATATCGGCCAAAACCCATTTAAATGACCACAAATCTTTAACGCTGCTTTTGATTTTGTATAAAATCGTTCATTCTCTATCAAGACGACGCTTTTGATATTATTCGGGACACCAAACTCATCAATTAATTTCAGTCCTATCTCACTTTGAAGTGACGCAAAATGAAAGTAAGCTTTGTCATCTCTTTTAATGATAAATTGAACACTACCTTGACAAAAATGACAAACACCATCAAATAAGATTATTGCTTTATAATTTATTGTCTTCAACCCCGTTAAGCCAAGCAGTGATTTCACCGATCACTGATTCGACGCAACCATCTTTGAATGGCGATATTAGGTTAGCTACTGCTACTAATTCAGTAAATGACTGGCTTCCACCTTGTTTGCACAACGTAATATAGTCAGCCCATGCACTTTCTTTATCTTCATTGGCGCGCTTCCAAAATTGGAACGCACAAATTTGCGCTAACGTATAGTCGATGTAGTAGAAAGGACTATTAAAAATATGCCCTTGTTTCTGCCAAAAACCACCACGCTCTAAGTACTCATTCTCATCATAATTACGGTGTGGCAAGTATTTCTTTTCAATCTCTCTCCAACCTCGTTTTCGTTCCTCAGGAGTTAAATCAGGATTTTCATAAACGAAATGTTGGAATTCATCAACACTTACCCCGTACGGAAGAAACAGTAATGCTTCACTCAAGTGATTGAACTTATATTTATCTGTATCTTCTTTAAAGAATAATTCCATCCACGGCCAGCAGAAAAACTCCATACTCATTGAATGAATTTCACAAGCCTCATAAGTTGGGAAATGATATTCTGGAACTGCAAAGCCACGACTTAAAAAAACTTGAAAAGCATGACCGACTTCGTGTGTTAACACATCAATATCTCCACTGGTACCGTTAAAGTTAGCAAAGATAAATGGCGAAGCAAACTTATCAATGTATGTGCAATAGCCTCCACCAGCCTTGCCTTTTTTACTAACGAGATCTAACAGCTGCTTTTCTCTCATAAACGTAAAAAATTCATTTGTTTCCTCGGACAATTCAGCGTACATCTTTTCACCATTGGCTACAATCCATTCTGGATCTCCTTTAGGTGTTGCATTTCCTGTTGCAAATGAAAAATCCTCGTCATAATATTTCAGCTCATCGACACCAATCCTTGCACGTTGCTTTTCTTTTAATTGCGTTGCAACAGGAACGATAAACTCTTTTACTTGATTACGGAAGTTTGCGACCATCTCGCCATTATAATCAATCCGATTCATTCTGGCATACCCAAGCTCAACGAAGTTATTAAAGCCAAGTTTACGAGCAATTTTCGTTCTGACTTTTACTAGCTTGTCATAAATATCATCAATTTTCGCTTCGTTTTCCGAGAAAAAATTGTATCTCGCTTCCATTGCCTTCTTTCTCATCGCTCTATCTGTTGACTGCTGGAACGGAACTAATTGAGAAAGATTACGTTCTTCACCTTCAAAATCAATTTTTGCTGAAGCAATAAGCTTTGTATACTCACTTGAAAGCTTATTTTCAAGTTGTAAATCTTCGACGATTTCAGGAGAAAACGTTTTTTGCGATAATTCAGCCATCGCAAAAAGTTGCTTGCCCCACTTCCCTTCCAATTCGTTACGAAAATTAGATTTTGTTAATGCTTCATAATAGCGATTAACAAAGCCTTGGTAGATTGGATCAACCTCATCGAAAAAGTCTTGCTCACTCTTGTAAAATTCATCATTTGTATCAATCGTATGTCGGATATACACAAGTTGCGACATTGATTCAAACTCATTACGAAGCCTATTAATACCTGTCATCATCTGATCTTGCACTTCAAACGTTTCTGCATTTGAAAACTTTTCTAGAAGTACATTAAATTCAACTTCAATTTGTTGCATGTCTGGTCTTACATAATCATATTGTTGAAAATTCATTAACCTCTTCCTCTCTATGTATCGTTAGTTATGTATATTTCGCCTTACTTCAGAAAAATACCTTCAATCTTACTTGTACCATAATAAGCTGAGATTTTCTAGACTCGACCAACTTTTTGAATCTGGCTTGAAAGCCGAAAACATGATAGTTTTTATGAATATTTCATGAACTAATATTTACTAGTAAGCTTATATACCCCTAATCTAGTGAAGTCATGTTATAATAACAAAAGTTATTCTATTCATAAAGCGAGGTTCTGTTTACGTGCTATATTATCGTGAATATTTAAACAGCGAAGAAAAACCTTGGGTAACGTTTATTCATGGTGCTGGCGGAAACTCCAACACTTTTTTTAAACAAATAAAAGATTTCCGTAAGCATTTTAATGTTCTACTAATCGACCTCAGGGGTCATGGAAAATCTAAGAAATCACGTTGGCAAAAAGGTGATTCCTTCGTGCAAATTTCCGAAGATGTCATTGAAGTGTTAGATCACTTAAATATTAAAGAAACACATTTTGTTGGTGTATCGCTTGGAACAATTGTCGTTCAAACGATGGCTCAAAAACATCCTGAACGCATTAGTTCAATGATTCTAGGTGGGGCTGTAATCAAGCTAGATATCCGTACAAATTTCTTAATAACAGTAGGAAATCTTGGAAAGCACTTTATTCCCTATATGTGGCTGTATCGCTTATTTGCATGGATTATCATGCCTAGATCCACACATACGGAATCGCGTAATGCCTTTGTTGATCAAGCAAAAAAAATGTGCCAAAAAGAGTTTATCAAATGGTTCTCTGTAACAAGAGCGATTAATCCATTTTTAAGAAAGCTTCAACGAGATTTCTTTAACATTCCAACATTATTTGTCATGGGTAAGGAAGATTATTTATTTCTTCCCCCAGTAGAAGAGTTAGTCGGGCAAAATGACAAACTAGTATTAGAATGTATCGAAAACTCAGGCCATGTTTGTAACATTGATCAACCTGAAAAATTTAATACAGCTTCTATTAATTTTATTTATCAACAGAAACAGTTAAAAGAAGTTTTATAGAATAGAAAATCTAAGTCCAAACCTAGCAGCTTGGGTAAAGTTTCTATTTTACATTTATTTAAGGACTTTGTCTTTTTGACAACTGTCCTTTTCTGTTTTTCTAAGCTAACTAGAACAACTTAAAAGGGGACTAACAAATGGATTTTGATATTCAATATTTATCCTTTTCAATTATTAATATCGAAGGTAGTGGCGAACAAGCCAATAAAACATATAAACAGCTTGCTACACTTGACGAATACAAGTACTCAGAAAGCCCACTTAAGCCTTTCTTGGATGGCGAATTAATGAAAATAACGAAACGGAAAGTCGAACGCCATCCGAAATCAGAGCAAGTACCGACGAAAATTGGTCGTTTTATCGTTGAACCTGGTTATGACTTAGCATCTAACCCAAATTATAACTTGTTCAATCGAATACGAGGCGCTGCGCAAATTGATGATTTTTCAAAAAGTTGTCGTGAACTTATTCAAACGTATACAGATACTACTGCGGTTCGTGGCGGTGTTCTAATCATCGCTTCAGCAAAACTTAACAAATATTTTGATGAACCGTTTGTGTTTGTCATGAAATGCGATTTTGAACAAAAAGTCGCTTCAATTACGGATGAAAAAACGCTTATAAATAACGTAGAGTTGGCAATCACAACTAAGAATATGAAATCGATTCAATACCCTTACATGCCTGAAGAAGGAATGCTAGAAGTTGGTGAATTAAAGATCCACCAAGCCTCACATGCACGTTATTTTGAGGATTTCTTAAAAGGGGTTACTTATGAGAAATCAATGCCCGAGATTGTTAAACAACAAGTCGTTGATTTGGTATATGAAGAAATTGATCATGTCTTTTCAGAGCCATCTGAAGAGCGCGTTCAAGCTGAAACTGATTTAGAAGTTTGGGCAACGAGTCCTAAACGTGAGCTACAAGAAAAGTGGACAGAAGAACAAGTGATGGAAGCAACGACGCGGATTGTCGAGCACGCACCTGAAATTGAACTAAAGCTGAAATTGGATCATATGTCAATTAAAGGCCTTCTCGCTGATTTCGGAGACTGTATTCATATTGCAAAAGTAAACGACCGTTATGTCGTCCTCCTTGAGGGCGATATGTTTCAGTTTGAAAAAAACGTCTCTCCTGTTGAGTTTTTAAAGCCCTCTGAACTCCATGAGATTGTCGAGAAGCTCGGCAGAAAATAGGGTGCAGAAGATGTCGGTGGATCTCCTTGATAACCCCTAGAATACATTAGAGTTTTAGAGCGATGAGGGCAAACCCATCGATTTTTTGTTGAATATGGGAACCTTTAGGTGCCAGGCACCTAAAGGTTCCCTTGAACGAGCCTCTAAAATTTGGTGAATTTAAAGCGAAGTGAGTGGAATACAGAGACTATTAAATTGGAGATAGTGGCGGCATGGCTTTCGTTGCCATGCCGATTTTCTGTGTCAGTCAACAAGACTTGCGAACTCCGCTTTCGTTATTTTTGCCAAATCCGATACCGCTAACTGTAGTTGTATCCCAATCTTCCCACCACTTACTATAATCGATGGGATATCTTGCCCATGATCATCGAGAACAGTCGGAAAGAGCTTTTTCATGCCAATAGGTGAACAACCACCACGTACATAACCAGTAAGCTTCGTGATATCTTTTACTGGGATTAACTCGACCTTTTTCTCCCCTACAGACTTTGCTGCCTTTTTCAAATCTAACTCTTTTTCCACCGGTACGACAAACACAAAATATTGTTTGCTAGCACCTTGGGCTACTAAAGTCTTAAAAACAATTCGGACATCCTGATCAATCTTTTTTGCTACTGAAACACCATCAATTTTGCCATCTTCACTTTCGTATGTATAAATCTCATATTTCATTTTCTCTTTATCTAACATTCGCATTGCATTTGTCTTTTTTTCTTTTGCCACTTTTTTCACCTCAATTTATTATAATCGTTCTGCTAAAAATAAAAAAGAAACCTAAAAAGGATGACTATGAAAAAGTCATCCTTCCAGTCTTATTTTTTTAATTCTTTTTTCAAGTACTTTTGACCACTCGGACCATTCTCCTTGTGGCGTTTTTTCCAAAAGATGTTGAACAACACCTAGCCTAGTATCAAGGACATCGACTAAATGGAGAGCAAATGCTTCAGGGACGCTTGGTTGTACTGGACTACCATACTCCCCTTTACCATGATGGCTTAAGATCATATGCTCTAGTAACTCAACTTCGATAGAATTGACGTCAATATTCAACATCCGGGCTGTTTCCCTAATATCATGGGCCATTGTAACGATATGACCAACAAATTTTGATCTATCAGTTACTTTCGTGACAATCCCTTTTTCCAACTTATAATCTTTAATCTTTGCTAGATCATGTAAAATTGCACCACTAATAAGAAGGTCTCGATTAAGCATGTTTGGGTAAAGTCCGATGACTGTTTCAGAGAGCCTTACCGTGTTAAGTATATGCCATAACAGTCCACCATAACCTTGATGTCCATGGATTGATGCTGGATATTGTGCCAAAAACGGTTTATATAAATGAAATACTTCGCCAACAATTTTTTTTAACGACTCGTTTCTGATACTAGTAATCGTCTCTTCTAATTCTAGGTAAGCATCTTCAACATCAATTGGCGCTGCTGGTAAAAATTCCGAAATCGATATGACCGTTTCTTCATCAGGATATACGATATAAAAAACCTTCAAATCAATTGTTTGTTGAAACTGTCGGGTGATTCCTTTAATTAGGACAACTTGCGGTAGCTCTTTATGAATAACATCATAAAGCTGATAATCTTTTTCGGTTAAATCCCATTTTCGCGCCTTTATCTCACCAGAAGCATCGGCTAAAGTCATTTCAAAATATGTGCCATTTTTCCCAAGCTTCGTTTGTAAGCTAGTAAGTAAAAAGTGTTCTTTAATCGTCTCATTCACTTTTAAACTGGGGATTACTCTTCGCACCTTCCACCATCCTCCTCAACTAACCATTAGTACAATGTATGAAAAGGAATATAGGCGTATGATTTTTTATTTTGAGATCAAAACGATATTTACATCTCCGCCTGATAACTTTGCTACTTCTTCAATAATTTTCATTCCTGTTTTTAAGTCAAGGCTATCATCTTCGAAAAGAAATAAATTATTTGTAGCATATTCATATGCCTCTGCTTCACGGATTGTATTTTTATCAAAATAGGTAATATCTTCACCGTATTCAAATTTTGTGGCGTAAGGCTTTAAATACCCAAACTGTTGAATATATTCCACCGCTTTAATTCGTTTACAGGCGTACGGGAAACGGAATTTCGCTAAAAACAATTTATTTTCATTTACATCTTCAACGAGCACATTAAAGTCATGCTTAGGAACAAGATTAGTAGCTTTATATGAAGTTTTATTACGATAGTGATGAAACTCTTTAATTCCAAGCATATGGAGAATGTTTAACGTCTCAATCATTTTACTACTTGTATTAAGCCAAACTTCATTTAACGTATCATCCCTTAAAATAAACGTATATCTCAGCGTTTTCAAACATTCACGATAAGAATTTTTCACGCTCGCTTCATACTCTTTTCGACTAAAAAAAACTCTTCTGTGGAGGCTTCCACTTTTTTCGATCACTTCTATATAGGGCGTTTGTTCAATATAAAGAATTTCGAACTCACGAATATCAGAAATAAATGGTAAGATCGATTTTACATATTCTTCGACCTGTTCAGGATCTTCACTATAGTAAGCAAAACGGTTCACTGATTTCCCTCCCGTCATCTTTCCTTTGCTTTAAAATATGCAAAAAAAACCATATAGAGAACAAAGGAAAACGAATTACGAGATTGTCTGAATTTAAAATTTGCTTTAAAAAGGTGTAAATACCAAGTTTCTAGTATTCTAAAAAAAATAAAGACCATTTCAGTTCATATTCTTTGTACTATGTCGATAATGTTAATATAATAAAATCAACCGATTACCAACGAGCTTCAGAAAAAAAGTGAGGTTATGAATATGATAAAAACATTAGGTTTGCCTTCAAAAGCAGAAAGACATAAACGCTTTGGGTCAGTACCACCAATAAAGGGAACAAAGCCAACAGATAAAGAAACGATGCCTGATTTACAAAATACACCAAATGATTTTCTTTTCGCGATCAATTCAGTCGGAATTAGTAATGTAAAACACCCGGTAATTGTTCACTCTGAATTAGAGCCTAAAGTGCAAACGACGATTGCAACGTTCGCGTTGACAACAAGTCTACACCAAATGTCAAAAGGCATTAATATGAGTCGTTTGACTGAATTACTTCAGCAATACCACGAAGCAGGTTTTGTTCTTTCTTTTGAACAGCTACGTAATTTCACGAAAGAACTAGCTGAAAAAATGGAACAAACCTCAGCTACAATTGAAGTAACCTTCCCATGGTTTTTTGAACGAAAGAGTCCTGCATTAGCTAAGGTTGGCCTAATGCACGCTGATGCAAAAATTTCAGTTACCTATAATAGTGAAACAGACCAATGCACGTATGAAACTGGTTTAACTGCAGCAATTACTACTTTATGCCCTTGCTCAAAGGAAATTAGCGAATATAGTGCACATAATCAACGAGGCTATGTCCGGATTGAAACAGTTCTTTATTCTGATAGCGTTGGAGAAACTGATTGGAAGAAATTCCTTTTAGAAGCTGCTGAATCAAATGCAAGTGCCCAGCTACATCCTGTTTTAAAACGTCCTGACGAAAAAATGGTAACAGAAAAAGCTTATGAGAATCCGAGGTTCGTAGAAGATATGGTACGTCTTGTTGCTGCTGACCTTTACGAAAACCCATTTGTTAAAGCATTTTCAGTAGAGTGCCGCAACGAAGAATCGATTCATGTCCATGATGCGATTGCTTCGATTACATTTGAAAAACAATAAAAAAGTTCTCTGCTAAGCGAAGCAATTGATTTTGGACTCAGAATTATCTGTGGATAACCGTGAGAGGCAAATGGAAAAGTTAGGTTTAAATGATCCACTACACATCCAATATCTGTGCTTTCTGACCAGTACCACGAGCAACGACAAATCAAAAAAAACGAGACTGTCCCATTGTAAAGGATCAGTCACCTCGACTACTAGAAACCGTGTACAAACATACACTTCTAGCTATAATATCACTTCGAGGTGAGCTGAAACTTATGGGACAGTCTCGTTTCTTATATTTTATACAGTTTTTAATGAAAGTGTACGTTCACATGCTCCCATTAAATTTTCAATGATTGTTTTGACTGGTAAGATCTCTTTAATTTCATGAACTCTTGCCCCAGCAAAAACAATGCCATTTTCTACATTTCCCTTAACGGCTTGCACCAATGAATCTAAGGTACAGAATTGATAATTACATTGCTTCAAGCAGGAATGGCATTTTTCAATTTTTATTTTTTCAAGATTATTCACTTTCTCAACGAAACTATTTTTAATGGCTCTTCCGTGAAGACCAACCGTCGTTTTTACTAAAACGGTATCACCGTCTTGGCAATCAACATATTTTTGCTTGTAAGCATCCGGAGCGTCACATTCGACACTCGCAACGAAGCGTGTGCCCATTTGAACGCCTGCAGCTCCCATTTCGAGCGCTTTGGCAATATCTTCTCCTGTCATTATTCCACCGGCTGCAATAACTGGAATATCAACAGCTTCGATTACTTCAGGCAAAATCTCAAAAAGCGGACGATCAGTTCCTAAGTGGCCACCAGCTTCAAAGCCTTCAACGACAACAGCTGCTGCTCCTAACTTTTGCGAAATTTTTGCTAACTTACCCGAAGAAACGATAGAAATGACTGGAACACCGTATTCTCTGCCCCACTGATACATATCACGCGAAATTCCTGCTCCTGAAATGATAAAATCAACTTTTTCTTCCATAGCGGCTTTAATTGTATTAGCAAAATCGGTCATCGCAAACAAAACATTAACTCCAATATAACCTTTGCCATTCGTTAATTCGCGCGCTTTACGAATTTGCGCTTTCATCTCATCGATCGGTATTCCAGTTCCGGAAATGATCCCGATTCCACCAGCATTAGCAACGGCTGAAGCTAAACCGCTTAATGAAATCGCTACTCCCATTCCGCCTTGCATAATTGGTACTTTCGGTGTCATATGAGCAATTTTTAACTGTGGTATATTCAACAGAGCTCCCCCTCATCAAAACTAATTTTCATTACAAAGAATATTCACCTTTTACTACCAAGTAATAAAGGCTGAAAGAATAGACATATTAACCAAGTATTTCTATTTTTCCTCAGTAATATAACTCTATTCGTTTTCTATTAATAAAATCGTATCAAAATAAACCATATGTACACAAGTTACATTTGTCACCTAGTAATAAGATTTGGTATTAATTTTTTTGAAAAATTATTTATTTTTTCACTTGACTCCTTAAAGTTACATCGATTTTGTCGTCAAAATCACTTCTAAATTGAAAAAATAGACCACCTGATGGCAGTCTATTAGATAATGTAGTTTTTTATAAATCGGCCTTAGCCTCAAGTGCTTGAGAGGCAATAGCATAAATGAAGATGAAGTTCCTTTGGAAGTGAATCTAGTTACCCCTCGAAAGGTTTGTTATTTCGTTTTCTTCTCATCCACATTAGGATCACAAAAACAATCAATACTAGTGGTACAACAATCGGGCTTAAACCAATTGCTAAAACGATCATTCCAGAGAAAAAGGAAATGAGTGTGTTCACACTACCCATAAACAAGCTTTGTGCTTTATCCCATGTATTTAGGGCTTCACTGTCTTTTATTGATGGAACCGTCACAAGTCTTTCCGATAAATGGATTGTTATGGTCGAGTAATCTACATTTGTTTTTAAATAATTCATTCTACCTAATAATTGTTCAATCTCCTCTTGAACACTTCCTAGGTCTTTTGAAATTTTTAATAAATCCTCTGTTTTTTCAGCTTTCGCCATAAAACTAAGCAGTCTTTCTTCGACGACTCGCTTTGATCGTAATCGCGATTCTAAGTCAATATACTCTTCAGTTACATCGTTCCCTCTAATTTGCCGTTCATTGACTTTGACACTCGTTGATTCAACTTCATTAATGAAAGGATTAAAGTTTTTTTGCGGAACTTTAACAACTAAATTCCCATTAATCCAATCTTCACCACTATGATAAATCGCTGATTCGACGACATAGCCACCAAGAGCAGCTACCCTTTCTTGAATGGTTGCTTCAATTTTATGATAGTCTTTTACTTCTAGTGACAAATTTGCATTGTAGATGACCATTCGATCCGTTGAGAGAATTTCTGGATCAGTTCCTACTTCATTAGCCGTACCGCCATACTGAGCTTTCCTTTCTGATTGTACTTCTTCGATCGCAGCATCCTCGGCGTAATAGCCTTCTGACGAGCTTGAGTCTCCTCTACTACCACAAGAGACAAGTATCGATATCAATAATATAAAAAGGAAAAATTTCAATCTTTTAAAGTTTTTCACAATTAACCCCGCCTTTATCTTTTTATTATTAGACGATTTCTGTTGAGCAGAAGTTTCAAGATTCTTCTCTCAGCTATAATTACCTTTGATTAAACGGATTTTTCCATTCCATCAATACACCATAATTACAAGAATCCTCATCTTCTAAATAGTTTCTGACTATGGCAACTGGCATTCTACCACATTGAAGCAAAAATGAAATGACCGGGTCTCGTAACTCCCCTTGAACAAGTTTTTCTAAGTACTGCTCTGGTGTTAGATCTTGCGCCAGCTTTTTATACCCGGGCATTCTCCCACCACCTAATAGGCGTTCTAGTTTATGATAAACAACAACATCGTACATTGAATCCATTAAGACCTTACCTAACTTATGCTTACGAAACGAAGGTCTTATACAAAGGTCAACAACATAAAGCGTGTTGCCGTCTCTTTGATGATTACGAATATATCCGTTATCTGTAATCTCCTCCCACGTATGATTTGGATTAGCTGTATCAAAACTTACAAGTAAGCTTGTCATAGATCCAGCTAATTCGCCTTCGATTTCAAGACAAAGTGCCCCTTCTGGGAAAAGACTAACGTGATTCGTTAACTGCTCTTCATTCCACCATAGTTCACTAGGAAAGGGTGGCGGAAAGCTTTCTTGTTGAATTTCTATTAACTGATTAAAATCAGCTTTTTGATAATTTCGCACAACTACTTTTAACGGCTTTCCTTCATGAAAGTGGTATATTTCTTTTCGATACAATCGTAACACCCCTTCTTAAAGCAAATTCACATAAGTAATATACGAGTCTGTCTATTTCTGTTTTGTACACCTTATTTTACCATTTAAATCATTAAAATCACTAGAACAAAAAATAGAGACTGTCCCATTAGTAAGTCACCTTGTGCGCTACCAATATAGATGTGTATGTTTGCACACAATCTATTCTAGTAGACAAAGTTACTGTTACTTTTTGGGACAGCCCCATTTCTATTAACACAAAGGCTGAATATTTACTTTTAGTCGTTCTAAAAACGATTTATCTTTTAGGAGACGGTGAAATTCTAACTCCTCAAACATTTCTGTTACTTTCTTCTCATCAATGTTACGAACACATTCCTCTAGGACAATTTCAACCGGAACCTCACAATGAATTTCCGCTAATTTGCGAGATAAATGAAGCATGTCCAACTCAGTTTCAATCTTAGTACGGATCCCCTTGGATAGACTAGCTAAATTTTCTAAAATCCCTGAGATGGATTGATACTCTTTTAGTAGCTTAATGGCAGTTTTTTCACCGATGCCTTTAACTCCAGGGAAGTTATCGCTCGTATCCCCCATTAAACCTTTTAAATCAATGAACTGCGCAGGTGTCAGTTCTTTTTCTTCTAGTAGTTTTTCAAGCGTATATACTTCATAGTTTGACATACCCTTTTTCATGATAATGGAATGGATATTTTCATCAATTAACTGGAGGCTATCGTGATCACCTGTTAAAATTTGAATTTTAAGTTTGTGACTATATTTTTTCGCAATCGTGCCAATACAATCATCCGCCTCAAATCCTTCAATGCCAATGCTAGGAATATTAAAGCTCTCAACTACTTTTTTCACTAAATCAAATTGTGGAATTAACTCTTCAGGTGGCTCGCCACGGTTTGCTTTATACGCTGGATAAAGCTCATTACGAAACGTACGTGCTCCCATATCCCAGCAGCATAAAACATGACTCGGTTGAAACGTACTTATCGCATCTTGCATGTATTTAACAAAGCCGTATATTGCATTGGTAGGAACACCTTTGCTCGTTTTCATAATATATCCGCTATAAGAAGTAGCAAAATAGCCTCTGAAAAGAAGAGCCATACCATCAATAATCATTAAAGATTCTTTATTAGACAAAAAGATCAGCTCCCTTATTCGTGTAAGTGTCTTCTCGTTTTAACCCATGCAGCTCCTCTTACAAAAAGCGCAATTTAAAACTCATAACTACGATGTTACCAAAAATCAGGATAGAATGATAGTGAGAAGCTAATATTCGTTATTTTCTGTTCAAAGCTTTATCATAAAATGTTAAGATAAAAAAAGACTTAATAAGAAGGAGTAGCGTCTATGCAATTACAACAAAAACAGGTTCCAATAGCTTCACCAGAACAAAAAACAATGTACAATATTCTATTAATTATTGGCTTTGTCCATCTCTTAAATGATGCAATTCAAGCTGTTGTTCCAGCGATGTTTCCAATTTTACAGCAATCTATGGGTCTAACATTTACACAACTCGGTCTCATCGCATTCGCCCTAAATTTAACTTCGTCAATTATTCAACCTGTTGTCGGTTTCTATACTGATAAAAAGCCTTCACCTTACGCTCTACCTATTGGGTTATGTTTTACTTTTGTCGGCGTTCTCGGCATTGCTTTTGCGCCTTCGTTTTCACTTGTATTAATCTCGGTTATTTTTATCGGTTTAGGTTCAGCTACGTTTCACCCAGAAGGATCACGAGTTGCTTACATGGCAGCTGGAAATCGTCGTGGTTTTGCGCAATCTATTTATCAAGTTGGCGGTAACGCCGGGCAAGCACTTGCTCCATTAATTACCGTTTTGATTATCGTACCATTTGGTCAGTTTGGCTCCATATGGTTTACACTTGTCGCAGCACTCGCTATTGGACTATTAATATATATTGCTAGATGGTATAAGGAACAGGTCCAGTTAAGCGCTAAGAAGCAACGCATCGAAAAAGCAGGAGTACAAGGAAGTCGTGAAACACGAAGAATTGTCTTATTTGCAATTATTCTCCTCGTTTTTCTCGTATTCGCTCGTTCTTGGTTCCATGCTGGGATTTCTAACTTTTACGTCTTTTACTTAATGGAGCAATTTAATTTTTCAGTTGAAAAGGCACTTATCTATATTTTTATCTTTTTAGGCGCTGGAGCTGTTGGTACTTTAGCCGGTGGGCCATTAGCAGATCGTTTTGGCAAACGAAATATTTTAATGATATCCATGTTAGGTTCTGCCCCACTTGCTTTGTTACTCCCACATGTAGGGCCGGTACTTTCTTACGTACTACTAGGAGCGATCGGTTTCATTATTTTATCAAGTTTCTCAGTTTCCGTTGTTTATGCACAAGAACTCGTCCCAGGAAAAATCGGGATGGTATCAGGGTTAATTGTTGGTCTAGCGTTCGGAATGGGTGCCATTGGTTCTGTCGCACTTGGTGTTATTGCTGACTGGGTTGGCTTAACGAATACGATGCTCTTAGTCGTATCGTTACCACTTCTGGGAATTCTCACATTCTTCTTACCTACTGACGAAAAGCTAAGAGAAATAAATAAATAAATAAATAAAACAAGAGATTTTTTGGATGCAGTTATTACCAACTTTAACATTGAACTCTATTTTCAGTGCCCGAAATTTGCTTCTCCGGATATTTTCAGGCTCTATTCTTATCTATTAGTGACCGAGATTTATTTTTCCAGATAATGTCGGGCTCTATTCTTGCCTATTAGTGACCGAAATTTGCTTCTCCGGATATTTTCGGGCTCTATTCTTATCTATTAGTGACCGAGTTTTATTTTTCCAGATAATGTCGGGCTCTATTCTTGCCTTTTAGTGACCGAGTTTTGCTTCTCCGAGTAATGTCGGGTTCTATTCTTGTCTATTAGTGACCGAGTTTTGCTTCTCCTGATGTTTTCAGGCTCTATTCTTCCCTTATTCCAAATACTCGCCAAACCATGACAATATCATGTTGACTATTTCACAATAACCTGATAATATCTTGTTAATTAAAAAAGCAAGCGATGAATACTATGGATCAAACTATAGTAGGAGCAGCTTCTGGAGAGTCCGCAACTTGCGGCGCCGAAGGATTCACAATCTCAGGCAAAAGGACAGAAGAGTAACTATACATATTCTTGTACGTTATTCTATTACCTTTTGAGATTGGAAAAATTCCAATCTTTTTTTGTATTTTAGTAACTTTATTATTTTAAAGTGCTAAAGTCAGATTTTTCATATCCAAACAAATGGGTATGCTAAGTTTTATGTAAGTTAAGTTTAAGGACGAGGTGAGCATGATGGAAAAAAGACGTGCAGTAGTTAGTGTAATTGGAAAAGACCAGGTTGGGATTATTGCTAAAGTAACAAATGTTTTAGCAAATAACAATGTAAATGTTCTCGATATTAGTCAAACGATCCTTCAAGATTTTTTTACGATGATGATGTTAGTAGATGTGACAGATATTGATAACCTCGACAAGCTCCAAGATCAATTTGAAACGATTAATAAAGAAATGGGCTTAAAGATTAACATTCAGCTTGAGGATTTATTTAAAGCGATGCATCGTGTCTAAGGGGGAAACTTAAAATGAATATTGCACTAGCAGAAATGCAAGAAACGATTAGAATGGTACAAATGGAAAGTCTTGATATCCGTACAGTCACGATGGGAATTAGCCTTCGCGATTGTGCTGACTCCGACTTTGAAAAAATGAATACTCGTGTCTATGAAAAAATAACAAACTACGCAAAAGATTTAAAGTCTGTAGCGGAAACCGTTGAAAAGGAGTACGGAATTCCAATTATTAATAAACGTATTTCAATTACTCCGGTTGCTGAGATATTAGGTAATGCTACAAAAGAACAAGCAGTTCAACTCGCTAAAACGTTGGATAAAGCTGCAAAAGTCTTAGGGGTAGACTTCATTGGTGGCTTCTCGGCTTTAGTTCATAAAGGCATTTCTAAAGGCGATCAAACGTTGCTTGATGCCCTCCCTGAAGCATTAAGCGTAACCGAACGTGTATGTGCATCAGTTTCTGTTGCAACAACAAGAACCGGAATTAATATGGATGCTGTAAGGCAAATGGGGATCATTATTAAAGATGCCGCTGAACGTACGAAAGACCAAAATGGTCTAGCATGTGCAAAGCTCGTTGTTTTTTGTAATCCAGTTGAAGATAATCCGTTCATGGCTGGTGCATTCCATGGCGCTGGCGAAGGTGAAGTTGTTCTTAACGTTGGTGTTAGCGGCCCTGGAGTCGTTCTTAACGCACTTCGTCGCTACCCTGATGTTGATCTTGGAAAAGTATCAGAAATTATTAAGAAAACAGCATTTAAAATCACTCGTGCTGGAGAATTAATTGGCCGTGTCGTCGCTGAGCGATTAAATGTTCCATTTGGAATTATGGATTTATCTCTAGCGCCAACAAATGCAATTAATGACAGCGTTGCTGAAATTTTAGAGGAAATTGGTCTTGAACGCGTCGGAACACATGGAACAATTGCCGCACTAGCATTAATGAACGATGCTGTGAAAAAAGGTGGGGCAATGGCGAGCTCTTATGTCGGTGGGTTAAGTGGCGCCTTTATTCCAGTCAGTGAAGATAACGGGATGATCCGTGGAATCGTTGATGGTGCGTTAACGTTATCAAAGCTTGAAGCAATGACATGCGTATGTTCAGTTGGTCTTGATATGATTGCTGTCACAGGTGATGCCTCTGCAGCCACATTATCAGCAATGATTGCAGATGAAGCCGCGATTGGAATGATTAATAAAAAAACGACAGCGGTCCGAGTCATCCCTGTTCCAGGTAAAAAAGAAGGAGAGATGGTTGAGTTTGGTGGTCTCCTTGGACGGGCTCCAGTAATGGGAGTAAATCCTTTTGGCTCTGATAAATTAATAAGTCGTGGTGGCCGCATTCCTGCACCACTTCAGGCATTAATTAACTAAAAAGACTCCCATAAGGGGGAGAGCACCTCCGTGTAATAATATAAAAAGGCTGTCCCACAAGTGGCAGAGCATCTCCATGTATTAATATAAAAAGACTGTTCCATAAAGTGTCAGCTACCTCGAATCATACTATAAAATAGATGCACAAAATCTATTTTTAGTAGTCGAGGTGACTGATACTTTACCTTGGAACAGCCTCTTTTATTGCCACACTTAATTCTTACAGTACATTTGCTTGTCGGTACTACCAAGCGCGCTTACGCTTTGTTCTGTTATTACCAATACTTTGATTTATCATATTTCGTAAAGATTTCATCTTCAAATTCCTTCGTAACTACTTGATCAGGATTATATTCAGGTCCATTTTCAATCTGAGCTTTGTTCAAATCAACTCTCATTATTTTTTCTGGCCAACTAATATACGAAATCCATTGTGGTGCAGTTAATACATGTTTTCCAACCCACCAGTTCTTCGTATCAACAACTAGATACCGAACTTTCCATGTTTGATCACAAATGACGAAGTTCTCAACATGGCCAATATTACCGTCCCTTGCTTCAATTGCGTATCCAGAAATTTCGCTAAAGCTTCGTAACGTATTCTCCTCATCAAACTCTCTTCCCACGTGCTCCTCATGTTGAGAAGACGCCAATTCTGTTGGATACATATACTCTCCCCAAGAACTATGACCACTCCAATAAGGTCTTAAACCATAATAATGAATTAAATCTACTTCATAATTTTTTGTAATTGGAAGATGCTCATCAAGTTCTGGACTATTCTCTATCTTTTCTTTTGTTAAAGAAACCTTGATGTTTCCATTAACTAAATCAAAGTCTTTAATAGACATTGGCGAAATAAGTACTTTTCTTCCAGGTAGCCATTTCAACGTATCAACGACTAAATACCTTACCGTCCAATGTTTTTCATCTAATACAAAGTCATGAACAGTACCAATTGGCCCATCAGTAGCGATAATATCAAATTTTTTCAACTCTTTAATATTGTGTAACATAACATAACACTCCTTAAATGTTGAATGTCCTATATTTTAGTAAGTTAATAGTCTTTAAGATATTTTTTTTGAAAGAGCCTCTATTTCTTTTTTGAAGTCTCGTTGTATCTCCTTGATCTCTTCTTTAACAACCTTCCCAATTTCTATGCCTGACTTCATTTCTTCCTTCATCATACTTTTCACTATTTTTTTAATCTCTTTTGCATCGATTTCGTCTTTACTGCGAAGCTCTTCAAGTGCTTTCTTTGCCTCATCAACAATATAACTTGCTTCTTCAATCACCGTATCAGTTAAATCTGGAGATCGCTCATCGAGAATTTCTGTAAATGCATCAATCTTCTCTTTCAAAATACTTGCTGCTTCCTCTGCTTTATTTTTACTGTTTTCAATTTTATCATTTATATCACTTCGCAGCTCGGGACCTGACTTTGGTGTTGTCAGCACAGCAATCGCTGCTCCCACTGCGCTACCGATCATTGTTCCTACTATTAAGCTTTTTTGTTTATCCATGTTCATCTCTCCTCGTAAAGTTATAGTTTTTTCTTAGCTTGTCTTTTTTGTTTCCTACTCCTTTACACGAAAACGAATCACTCCTAGTTTACTAATTTGTTGGCTTAGTAAGACAATACCCCGCTTTATTATTTTAAAACATTGGGTTTCATTAAAGACCATTGAGCTTGCATAAAAGCTTTGCAGCGAACACATAATGAAAAAGTGAAAAGAGCAAAAATGGAGGCGATCACTATGCTACAGAAGGACCAAATTGATAGTTATTTAACTAGAGCACACGAAACGATTGAGAGTGCCCATAAAGAACTATTAGACGTAAAGCTAATACAACAGAATGACCCAACTGAATATCCATTTATCATGAACCAAATTATGGAACTTGATGATGAAATCAGCGAAGTGCTAACTTCTGCATCCCCTCAACAACGAGACCAACTAGAAGATGTACAGCATCAGTTACGCGAAACAAAGACAGTGATGATCCGAGGTATATAAGAAGAGGCTATCCCATAAACGCCAGAACACCTCGAAGTGTACCAGCAGTAGAAGTGTATATTTTACACGTTCTATTGCTAGTAACGAGGTGTCTCCCCTGTAAAAAGCATCTACAGGAAAGTTCACTTTCTTCGATTGGATGTTTTGTGTCGTCCATATTTACATCCGTGTTGGTGAAAAGTGAACTTTCGTTGGTGACTGAAACTTTGCTTTGGGACAGCCTTTTATTTTAAGTAATAGCCTAAACAATTTAAAAACTACTTACGTTCTCTCAATGTGAGAACAATTGCTTATCAGTTTCGTTCCTAGATATGAGATAAGGAGCGATGTCTCCTTGCTCGGCAGCATATAGCTTCAGTTCAATAACATTCTCCATCATAAACTGGACAAAAACTTCATCTCTAACAAGCCAAGCTGAGTAATGGCGTTTAATAAAGTTTTCTGCTTCCTGAAACGATGAAAATTCCTCCTCAAGCAATAATCCATTTAATTCTACGATCCACAACTCATCTTCAGTCGAATAAACAAAAAATTGGTCATCATCTCGATTTTCGTAAAGGCAACCGTATGCTGAATTTTTCTGGTTATATTGGTTACGAAACGCGTCTGCTCGCATAGGATCTAGTTTAAATGGCTCTGCGACAAAATAATCATAAGCTTCTGGTGTTAATGAACAACCTGATGCCTTGGCATGACCGCCACCTCCATACTTTCCAGCAATGGCTGAAACGTCGATGTGATCATGAATGGTCCGCAAACTCATCCTCTTCCCACCAACACTTACGATTGCTATATAGTCAAGGTGCGGGTTATCCTTCCCTAATTCATTGCCAAGCTCTGAATGATAGGATTCCGCGTGAACAATTCCAACACAATCATCTTCAATAAATAGTTGAACTAATTCTCGTTTCTTTTTGCGAACATATCGTTGAATTTTCTCTTCCTCTAGGGCTAACATCTTCTCTTCAAAATCATCAAATTTGAATGGTTGATTTGTCTTTAAGCGTTCTACCATCCGTTCTTCAAATTCATCAATCGAAAGCATAAAAAATAAATCATTCAAACGTTTTGCTCCAGTATTACCGTTTTGATCCCATTCCCACGTATCATATTGACGGATCAGTTCTACAAACTGATCAATAGATTTCGTTGCAGTTAACAAACCTTCCTCTAACAAATATTCATAAAATAAACTTGTCGCTGATGCCAACCTACCATCTTCGTATTGGACCGTCACTTTTGCCCAATTATAGTCATTAAAATGAATGGCTGTTTTATGATGGTCAATTAGATGAACCTTGCCGCCTTTCTTGACAAATTGGTCTAACCCTTTTTCGTTATTCTCATTAACAGATAAATCAGTAATAAAAACGATGTCTTCTTTTTTAGGTTTCTCTAAAAAACGTGACACTTGAAAGTCTAACCCCATGACTGAGTTATAACGAATTTCCACATTGCCATCAAAGGCTAATTTTGCGATAATTCCACAGCCAACTCCGTCTAAATCATTATGAGTATATAAACGGTACATCTCTACTCACTCCTACTATCGATATTTAAAATCTGCACTAATAAAATTTAGTATGCGCATTATATCGAGATAGATGAACATATTCATTTCTAAAAACATGAACAATATCAAAGCCCTTCATTTTTTACCTGTTGTAAACTCAATTACCATTATTTTATCTATTACAACGGGCTACAGATCAGACGATAATAACTGTAGGTGATCTAATATGAAACATATCGGAAAAAGAACTTCATTAATTTTAAGTTTAATTGTTTTAGTCGTCGCATTTGTGTATGTCGATTTTAGTAAAGACTTATTTCTCATGTTGTTAATCATTAACCAAATATTCTTTTTATCGGTTGGAATTATGTATGACCAAACGAAGACAAAATCGGAACGAGATCCGTTAACAAACCTTTATAATCGTGCTTTCATTTCTGATAGACTACCTAGGCTATTAAAGAAAAAATCAGATTTAGCAATTTGCATTGTAGATATCGATGCTTTTAAAACGATAAACGATACTTATGGCCATCATGTTGGTGATGAAGTAATTAAACGCATTGCTTACATTTTAACATCAGAAACTCGTAAAACAGACATGGTAGTGCGCTGGGGTGGCGATGAGTTTTTAATTATTGCACCTAATCTTAATACTGAATTCCTCAAATCATTAAATGAACGTATTAACAAAAGACTTGTCGATATCTCAGGACAATACGGCTTCCCAATTGGTGTTTCTATGGGAATAGCTACTTGTTCACAAGATAAGAACTTTGAAGCGATGATCCAACTCGCAGATGAAAACATGTACAGGAGAAAGCGTGAAAAACAAAACCCATTAAACCCTATATACTCATAAGTACGAGGCTGTCCCCTAAGTATCTGTATACCTCCAGGTGTTACTATTCATAGACGTGTACCCTTATGCACTATCTATTTTTAGTACCTTAGGTAACTGATTATTTACTTTGGACCGCCTCTTTTCCTTTCTTATCTAACATATTCCGCTTGAAATGAATTTTCTCCAGCGTGAACAGAGAGTAAGGTATTCGCATAGCCTACTAAGCGATTGATTAATTCATCACTAACTGCATAAACGAGCGGATATAATGTAGGTTCATAGAGCTTAGGATCATCTAAAATAATCGTAGTATTAATAAAAATATCCCGATTGCCCTGAAGATCGTAATGAATAATCGCTTTTCCAACTGCGCCTGAAGAATTCGGATCATTGTAACTCGGTAAAAATACATACCACTCTTCGGCAGTTGTTGAGCGAAAATTTTTAGTGAAATACATTCCGGCGAGTTCTTTCTTAATTTTTTCGCTTAATTCTTGGTTTCTAAGCTCAGCTACATTCTCTTCCATGTAGATTAGACTCCTTATTTGTTTTTATCTATTTTTTACATGGGAGTACATTCTCATTCGAGAAGTGTATAATACATTTGAATACATATGATGGGGGTACATTTATGACTGACATTTCACTACCAGCACAAAAACAATTAGAGGCTTACAATAACAGAGATATCATTGCATTTATGGAATGTTACTCAGAAGCCTGTTTCGTGGAGGATGGCACAGGAAACGTACTAATGGAAAATAAAGAAGCAATGCGAAAACGATATGAACTCCTTTTTGAAGAAAGCCCGGACCTTCATTGCCGCTTAGTGTCAAGGATTGTTCTTGAAAATTATGTCCTTGATGAAGAACGGGTGACAGGCTCTCGAGGCTCAACAGAGGAAAGACATGTTGTCGCAGTATACAAAATTGAAAATGGGTTAATCACTCATGTGAGGTTTTTGAATTAAAAAATACCTTTCCATGTTCGCTTAATAAGTTATAGAAACAAAAAATGGAGTGCGAATGTAAATTCAGTACTCCATTTTTGGGGCTATTCGTATTTTCTCCTAATTTATGAACACAATAATACATGCCCGCTTCTCTACTTCTTCAGTTTAGCTAGTGCCTCTGCAAACGGATTATTAAACGGTTCTTCCTTACCTTTGTTTTGCTGGTTTAAATACTTTGAAACATCTTTTTTCGAGATTTTTGTGTTTTTCTCCTTGTTTCGTCGTTCTGTAAACGTCGATAGCTTCTCACGATGACCACACTTACAAACAAAAATTTGTCCCTCGCCTTGACCGCGAAGTTCAAGCTTCTTCTTACAATTTGGACATCTTGCATTCGTCGTTTGTGAAATCGTTTTTTTATGGCCACACTCACGATCCTGGCAAACATGCATTTTTCCACGTTTCCCATTAACCTCAAGCATCGGCTTGCCACACTCAGGACATTTACTACCTGTTAAATTATCATGTTTAAACTTTTCTTTACTATTTTTTATTTCATTGACTACAAGTTTTGCGTAGCTTTTCATTTCGTTAATAAAAGTATCTTTGTTAAGTTGCCCCTTCGAGATTGCTTCTAACTTCATTTCCCACTCAGCAGTTAAAGCTGGTGATTTTAAGTCTTCAGGTGCAAGATCAAGAAGCTGTTTCCCTTTTGAAGTTACAAAAATGTCTTTGCCTCTTTTTTCAATCAAAAACGTATTAAACAACTTTTCAATAATATCCGCTCTTGTTGCAACGGTGCCGAGACCACCTGTTTTCCCTAACATACGTGCCAGTTCCTTATCATTAGAAGGCATATATTTAGCTGGGTTTTCCATCGCCGAAAGTAATGTCGCTTCGTTAAGCGGTGCTGGTGGCTTTGTTTGCCCTTTTGTTTGCGTGACTGAGAGAACGTTTAACTGCTCACCTTTTGAAATATTCGGTAGCTGTTGATCTTTCAGATCATCTTCCTCACTATCATCAAAGCGGTTTTCATAGACTTCTTTCCAACCATGTGATTGAATAATCTTTCCACTAGCAACAAAAGTTTCTTGACCAATCTTGGCTTTTAGCTTTGTTTGCTCGTATAAAAAAGGTGGCGAAAGTACGGCTAAAAAGCGTTTGATGACTAGATCATAGATTTTGCGCTCTTTATCCGATAGCTTTGCGAGATTAACAAACTCTTCTGTAGGTAGGATCGCATGGTGATCTGATACTTTGCTATCATCTACAAACGATTTATTTGCTTTAATAGAGGATTGCAATACTTTTGCTGCTGCTTTTGAATAAGGTCCGATGCCACAGGCTTTCACACGATCCTTTAACGTTGCTACAATATCCGAAGAAATGTACCTCGAATCAGTCCTTGGGTACGTTAAAATTTTATGCTGCTCATAGAGCTTTTGCATAATTGAGAGCGTCTCTTTCGCTGAATAACCAAAAGCTTTATTGGCGTCACGCTGCAATTCGGTTAAATCATATAGCTGTGGTGCATAGCTTTTTTTAGCCGTTTTTTCAACAGCGATCACTTGAGCTGATTTCGTATTTTTTAACAACCTTACAAGCTCGTCACTTGCAGCTTTATCAAACGTTTTTAGATCATTCGATTTTTGGTCCTGCCAAACAAGCTTAAGTCCTTTGTCTGTTTGCGCAGTAATTCCATAAAAATCTTTTGGCTTAAATTGTTTAATTTCTTCTTCGCGTTTTGCAATCATCGCAATTGTCGGCGTTTGCACGCGCCCACAAGATAATTGCGCATTATGTTTTGTCGTTAATGCACGAGTCGCATTAATTCCAACAAACCAATCAGCCTCTGATCTTGCCACTGCTGAATGATATAAATTTTCGTATTGCTTCCCACTTTTTAATTGTTTAAAACCATCTTTAATAGCTTTATCTGTAACCGATGAAATCCAAAGTCGCTTCAACGGTTTTCTCACATTTACCTTTTCAATAATCCATCTAGCGACTAGCTCTCCTTCACGCCCCGCATCTGTCGCAATAATGACTTCGCCAACGTCTTTACGCAGTAGCTGCGTTTTTACAGCTTGGAATTGCTTTCCGGTCTTTTTAATAACGACAAGCTTTAACTCGTTGGGTAGCATCGGTAAATCTTCTAATTTCCATGCTTTATATTTATCGTCATACGTTTCTGGATCAGCTAACGTCACTAGATGACCTAATGCCCACGTAACAATGTACTCTTGACCTTCTAGGTATCCGTCACCTTTTTTGGAACAGTTGAGCACTCGGGCAATATCTCTACCCACTGAGGGCTTCTCACATAAAACTACTTTTTTCATGAAAAACATCCTTTCAAACTTTCGCTACCCATTACTATATCATATGTTTGAATTGTAGGCACTTTCAGGTGGAGCGCCGTTACTAAAATAACATTAATTCCAAAGAAAAAACACCCGCAAATGCGGATGTTATTCTTGAATTGGATCTGACGTCATTCCTTCTTTTTTTAATTCTTTATTAGTCTTCATACTTTCCATTTCTTTCCCTAGCCTTTTAACCTCCTCAAAATTCGTCGTCATTGTATTTAAGCTTTTATCTTTTATAGGTTCAGTTTTCTTTTTGGAAAGTGGATTTTCTAATTGTTCTTTATCTTTCTCATCATCGATGACGCCACCACCAAGACCTTCATTGATCATTTCATCAATTTGTTCTTTTTCTTGTTTCATTATGTTCATCTCCTTTGAAATGAGTATATGTTTCTATTCCCAAAGACGTCCAAGCTAAAACATCTAAAAAAGAACCAACTCCACCATTAGCAGAATTGGTTCCATAACTTAGATTTTACTTTTAAAAGGCCACCAGTTTTTGTTTCCAAACATCTGTACCATGACTGGAATAAACAATGGTAACATGACAAACGCATAGAGTAATAAACCAGTTAAAACGAGTGTCGCTATTTGGAGCAACGACATCACACCTGAAGGCATCATCGCTCCAAATGTTCCAGCGAGAATAATCGCCGCAGACAAAATGACTGTTCCGATTTGTCCCATTGCTTTCACTAACGCTTCTTTGAGTGGCAGATCTCTCACCAATTCACCAAAACGCCCCATTAAGAAGATTGAGTAATCAACCCCAAGGGCCATCAGCATCACAAACCCGAAGAATGGAACAGCCCAACTAATCCCGGCATGGCCAAGGATGTCGATAAAAACGATTTCCGTAAACGTAATGGAAGCAATATACGTAATAATTAGTGAAGCCATAATATATAAAGGCATCACAAGTGAGCGTAATAAGAAGACAAGAACAATGAAAATACCTGAGAGCATAATCAGTGCTGTTCGATTAAAGTCTTCGTCAGATATCGTCTTTAAATCACGATTCACACTTGCTAATCCACCGATTGAAAAGCGATTATCCTCAAATGGAGTTCCTTTTAAGGCAATCTGCATCCTTGCTTCGATATCATTCACAACATCAATCGCCTCATTACTATAAGGGTAAACATCTAAAATAACGTCAAACTTAGCTATTTTATGGTCAGGTGTTGCAAATGTATCCCAAAGCGGATCTAAGTCACCATCTTCAAAAACGGCCTTAGGAATGAAAAATCCAGACAGAGGATTTACTGGTTGTGCTGCAATTTCTTGGAATAATTCGCGGACCTCACCTAGACCTTCTTCGATTTCTTCAATACCATCAGCAAGCTCATTCATCCCGTCCGCAAGTTCAGCAAATGCGTTCTCAATATCTCCGAAAGCACCACCAATCTCACTTTGCCCCTCACGGACTTTACCAATACCAGATGCTACGTCACCAGTAGCTGTCGCGATTTGTTCTTGACCTGTTCCGATTTCATTTAAGCCGCCCTGAACTTCCGCTATCCCGCCACTAACTTGACCTAAGCCTGCAGCTAACTCATTAATCGCATAGCTAATCTCAGGAGGAAGCATTCCACTAGCGGTTAGCTGGTTCATTTGCGCGGCAATGCCACCAATACTTTCATTAAGCTGCGATAGTCCTACAGCGGATTGCCTTGTTCCAGCACTTAATTTACCCATCTCCGTTTGGATCTGTTTTGTGCCATCTTGAAGATCCTTCGTTCCAGAAACAAGCTGATCTACCTCTTCTTGGGCCGTCCTCATCTCAACTTGACTATCCGTTAACTCAAGCCCAATTTCATGGAGTGCTTCGCGAACTTCCTTAAGTCCATCTAAGACTTCCTCTAAGCCGTTATCGACTTCCCCTACAATGTAAGGAATCGTAAACTCTTCTACTTTTTCACCTTTAGGTCGAGTCGCACTGCGAACTTCTTTAACACCGTCTATTTTTGCAAGTTCATGAGTGACGAGCTCAATATAAGGCATCCACTTTTGCTGACTCCATTCTTCATCGTTTTCCAAGACGACATTGACAGGGAACGCTTGCCCTTCACTAAAATTCTCTGAAACAAGCTCAAAAGCATAGACCGAATCAAATTCGTTACCAATTTCATTTAGAGTATCCATTGAGGTTGCGCCTCGGTGTAGCAACAGCGCTGGTACTATTAATAGTGCTAAGACGATTAGCGTCCAGCCTGGCTTATAAACAGAAAAGCGTCCTAATTTATCCCATAGCCAGCTTTTATTACTAGTTAACTCGCCTCTGGCTGGCCAAAATAATTTTTCACCTAATAAAAGCATTGCCGTCGGTACCCAAACCCAAAGACCAACGATGAGCACAAGGATTCCTACCGCAACACTGACTGCTGAACGGTAAAGATCAAAGTCGGCAAACCCAATTGCGAAAAAGCCAATAAATCCTGTTAAGGCACTATAAAAAACAGTCGCACCTTCAGCTTTATATGTGTCGACCATTGCCTCGACACGACTCTTCCCTAAAATTAGCTCCTCTTTAAAACGCGTCAAAAGTAAAATACAGTAATCAGTTCCAATCCCAAACAGGACAGCAACGATGAAAATTTGCGTGAAGTTTGATACTGGGAAATTTAAGTATTCAATCATGTAGCCGACGATCGAGACACTAACGATATAAGATGCCCCTACTGTAATTAAAGGAACTAGTGGTGCTGCTAATGAACGAAATACAAACAGGAGTATTCCAAGAACAAAAACAACCGTAATAATTTCCGTTTTTGCTAATCCTTCTTCCGAACTAATAATAACGTCTTCAGCAATAATCGCTGAGCCTGTTAAGTATGATGAAACACCGTCTACTTTTACAGCCTTTTCGATTTCAGGTCGCACATAGGTAACTTCTGTAACTCCCATCTTAACCATTAAAACGACGAGCATTGTTGTCTCATCTTCACTAATGAGCATTTCCCTTTGCTCATCACTATCAAAAGGAGTAATGATCTGCTCAACCTTCGCACTACCTAAGTGCGTTCCAATTTGTGCGATTTGTGCTTCAATGTTTTCTAACTGAGTTTGATCTAAGCCCGCATCATCATGATAGACAACAAGAACCGCCTCACCAGTAGCTCCGCCATGCTCTTCCAACATATCCGCCTTTATTTTGGATGGAAAACCATCTGGAACGGAAATTTGCCCTTTTTCACGAACGAGTTGCTCCATATTCGGTGCGTTTAAATGAAGCCATGCTCCAACCGCGATCCATAAAAGAGGCAAAATAAAAACCCATCTGTAATTACGCATCATCTGTCTATCTCCTCTTTCTCTCGTATCATATTATTTATTTTTTCATAAACATTTAAAAAAGCTGCTACTTCATTCGGTTCCAACTGCTCAAAAAAACTGGAAATAAAGGAAATCATCGCTTCTTCAGAATGTACATAAACCGCTCTGCCCTCTTTAGTTAGTGCTAAGTAAACAGAACGCCGATCCTCGGGGTGCGCTTTACGTACAATCAAGCCTTTCTCTTCAAGACGTACTGCTTTTGCAGTTACCGCACTTTTATGTACGCCACATTTATCAGCGATTTCTTTCAGTGTCAGCTCGCCATCTAGATAAAGGAAACGAAGCATCCCAAATTGCTCGATTGACATAGGTATAACTTTATCGGAAATTAATGTTTCTAATTTCTTTGTGGCGAATAAATAAACATTCGCATATTGCTCAATAAGTTCTTTCATTTTTTGTTGATTCATTGTTTGGCTCCAATCAAGTAGTTTACCCCCTAAACAGTTTATAACCTAAACTAGTTTTCGTAAAGGAAAATGTTTTTTTCGAATGCCGAAATTTTTCATTTACTAAATTGCTTTATCTAGATAAAATGTGTAAGAGGAAATCGAAAGAAGTGAGGGTATGCAATGGGGAAAAAAATCGATCAACACGGAATTGGATTGTTAACAGCATTAGGTGCTTATTTTTTGTGGGGAATTTTACCATTGTATTGGAAATTAGTAAGTCACGTACCTGCTAGCGTTGTCCTTGCTCATCGAATTATTTGGTCATTAGTTTTTATGTTTGGAATTTTACTAGTTATGCGAAAAATTCCGACTTTCTTTCAAGAAGTTAAATCAATTTTCACACATAAGAAACAGCTAGTTTTCATTACATTAGCAGCTTGTTTTATAAGCTTTAATTGGTTCACGTACATTTGGGCTGTCAACAATGGACATTTAGTAGAGGCTAGTCTTGGCTATTATATTAACCCCCTCGTCAGTGTCATTTTTGGAATGATCTTCTTTAAGGAAACATTAACGAAATGGCAGACGATTTCGTTTTTATTAGCGGCTGTTGGTGTTCTCATATTAGCTATTTATACGGGAGGAATCCCGTTTATATCACTAACGCTTGCAGTTAGTTTTGCCTTTTACGGAGTAATTAAGAAAAAGGTAGACGTAGGCGCATTAACAGGGCTTGCTGTAGAAACCGTATTAGTTACGCCCGTAGCTCTTATTTATTTAACGATCGTCTATTCTTCAATTGGAGATGCTTTCTATCTCAGTTCGTTATCAACGTTTACACTACTTGTAGGTGCTGGAGCAGCAACTGCCATCCCATTACTTTTATTTGCGATTGGAGCTAGAAGAATTCCATTAGCAACGATTGGTTTTTTACAATATTTAGCACCTACAATTTCACTTCTCATCGGGATTTTCTTGTTTGGTGAAAAATTTAGTGGCATCCACTTTCTTGCTTTCTCGTTTATCTGGGTAGCGTTAGCGATCTACACTTTTTCTAAAACAAAGCTCTTTAAGCGCCTCCAACATGTACCACTAGAGAAACAACCAGCAAGTTAACATTTGTAGGTGCTCCAAAAATAACAACTTATTTTAAACTTGGGCATTTCGGACAGTCACCCTCCTCCTTACACGGCAATATTCTGTGGTGTAAGGAGGAGTTTTTCCATGACGCAACTTTTTAACACAAAGCAAATTAATTCTGGGCAACCCTCGTTAGAAACTTGGCAACTACAAGCTTACGAAGCATTCGCTTCAAAGATGAGTGACAAGGAAAACTTATTTCCATGTATTCCGGCAACGCAAGGTTTCCATCTCAACCATTTCCGATATGGGTTCGTTTCTGATCCACGCAAAGATGCAGCTGTTACTGAATTAGCAGTTATACTAAAGAAATACAGTGAAACATCAAGAAGCACTGGAAACCTTTCATCGCTTGTTGTTCTATTCGAGACACCAGAAGCTCTCCGAAATTCCTTTTCAGTAACTGATTATGAAGAGCTATTTTGGTCATTACTCAATCAGCTTAGTGATAAGGATGAAAAAAATTGGCCAGATCATATTCCTGTTGACCCTAGCGAAAATGCTTGGGAGTTTTGTTTTCACGAAGAGCAATATTTTGTTTATTGCGGTACTCCAGCCCATCTTAACCGCCAAAGCCGGCATGGAGAGGTTTTCACATTGGCGATTACACCTCGCTGGGTATTAGATGAATTGAACTCCTCTCCTATTTCAAACGAGAAGCTAAAGAAGAAAATTCGCCAACGATTAGCTGATTATGATACAGCACCTGCCCATCCAGAGCTAAAAAAGTATGGTGAAGAAGATAATTATGAATGGAAACAATATTTTTTACGTGACGATGACACAAGCCTTTCAAAGTGCCCCTTTCATAAGCTGTGGAAAGATAAGTCTTAGCGGCGAATTAGGTATTAATCACCTTAGAAGAACCATTAAATCCCCCTAATCATATTTTGAATAATGGAGGGATTTTAATGATTGATAAAATGAAGACTATCGTCCAAAAAGCTATTGAACTTCCAAAGTACGGATATGATCTACTCATTGATTCTCACGAATTAAATAAATACGAAAAGAACACCCCTATAAGGTGGAACAAGCTTGCTTTTAATAAAGATTTATTAAAAAGTATGGAAACTCAACTTAAGTATTCTACTCCATTTCCTACCGCCTTCACTCAATTTGATCGGACGATTGTAAAAGAAATTGAAACAAAAACTAGTAAGTTCAATCAAAACAATGTCACTAGAACAAAAGCCTACCTTGATTTTTACCGTAAGCACCCAGAAATTCATTGGGCCCTTATAGCCCATCTCGTTTCTAGAAATGGTGGCTGGAACATGACCGATCTACGAGGTAGCATCTTAGCAAAAATACTACCAACAAAATCTCGCAACGACTTTTTCTCTTTTTTGGAACGGGCAAATGTGTTAATTTTTCATGATGTTTACCCGCAACTGTTACTATATGAGGCTAGTAAACAAAGAAACAAAAATTTATTTTATTTACTACCAAAGTTCTCTGTCTCACAATTTATGCGCCCATTTTGGGACTACTTTTTCAAAAACAAAGATAGTCAGCTACTTACTGTCGCCCTGATTATTAATGAACAAAACTACATTGAAAAAAGAGTCGTGCAACATCCAATCTATAAAGAAAAAGTCCTCGAAAATATTCTTTTTAAACTTCAAGAATGGCTTCAATTTACGTATGTTTTATTTCCTTATTCGATTAAGGGGAAAAACCGCCTAGCAGGCTTGACTGTAGCAGATTTCACAAATGTACGACATCGTGTAGAGATTGGTAAAAAGCTTTATTGTCTCTTATTTGGCTTTGAACGTTTGTACGATGATATTTATCAATTCGCCTCTTCAGTTCCTCACACAGGCTCAAGAAGCGACTACTGGCCAGAAATGTTTACTAGTGTTGAAGGGAAGGCAGTCCATACCTTTAGTGCCTCTTGTCGCCCGTCAAACCCTACGGTATATAGTCCGACATTAAAAAACGCTTGGTCTGATGTCAGTCATACATTTACTGATACACATGATTGGTTCGATAAAAAGGTCGATATTCTTCATTACTTTCAAGAAGTTCACACACCAACACCATTCGATATTTCAAGACAATATTGTCAAGATGTAAACAAAATGATCGCTGCTAGCTCAGCTCTTGAGATGATCAAGGAATAGCCATTTCCCTTTCTTTCCCTGCTACGATTTGCTATTGTAGATGATGGAAAGGACGTGGACAGATGAATATACTAATGATCGGCGCTGGGAGAATGGCTGAAGCAATTATCTCCGGACTTATCGAACAAAAAGACAAAAACATTACAATTACAGTTACAAATCATACAGATGAAGCAAAGCGGCTCCAGTTAGCTGCCAAGTATGAAATTAATGAGGCTCAAGATTGGCGTACAGTCGTAGGAGAAGCTGATGTAATCATTTCAGCAGCTCCCCCGAGTAGTCATGAAAGGTTATTTCAAGACCTTTCCCCTCTAATCAGTGGACAACTTGTCATTACCGTTGCTGCTGGAATTGACACGACCTTTATGGAAGCAAACCTTCCTAAAGGAACTCCAGTATGCTGGATCATGCCTAACACTGCAGCGCAATTACAAGCTTCCATATCTACGTTTGTTTGCGGTCACTATGTAACAAGTGAGCAACGTCAAACGATCGAAATGATTCTTGCGGCAATCGGCGATTATGAGGAGTTAACAGAGGAACAAGTTCATGACTTAACTGCCGTCACTGGTAGCGCCCCTGCTTTTCTATACTTATTTTGTGAAGCGCTAGAAGAAGCTGCTGTTCGTTATGGAGTGACTCCTGACCAAGCTCGTAAGCTAGTGACAAAAATGGTTGTAGGTTCAGCTAAAATGCTTGAAGCCGGAACTCCAGCAAGCGTTCTACGTGAACAAGTGACAACCCCTGGTGGTTCAACGGCTGCAGGGTTAAAGGTTTTGGCAGAAGCGGATTTCTCTGATCTTATTGGTGCTGCCGTTAAGGCGACAAATGAGCATGCCCGCGGGAGGAAGAACTAATAGAGGCTGTTTAGCTGGGAATGGTTTGAAGAGAAGAAAGTAAATCAGCAGCTTTTTTAGAGTTTCCCACCCTCTTTTCTTCAAAACCCATTCTTTTTCTCTTAAAAATTCAAGTTTGTTGTTTAATAAGAATGAAAATCCATGATTTCACAACTCTTTTATAGATAAAAGTTTAGTTCACCTTTACTGCGAATAAGAGTTATTAGCCAAATTGTCCAATTTACTATCCAAAATGTGTAGTTTACTAGCGAAAAATTAATTTTATTAGCCAAACTAGCTAGATTATTCGCCAAACGACAAAAATGGTAGAAACTCAATAAAAAATCTGGTGAGAAAACGATTCGGATCGGTACGAAACCAGTACAACGCTTGTGCTCTACATCTAACGTTTCAACATTGATGACAAACAGTGTATCGTCTTCCTGATTTGCCACATATAATTGCTTTCCATTTGGATGAACTGCTCCCCCTTCAATCCCACGTCCTACCGGGAAGTGATTGACAATCTCCTCTTTTTCAGCATCGACAACAGTCATGTTATGACTACCGATGTTTAGAATGTATACTGTTTTTCGTAAACATCTTTGTCCTCTACCCATTTTTCTGTTATAATTTTAAGGATATTGACTTGATGGAGGAATATAATTACATGATTACTGTTTCAAATGTTAGCTTACGTTACGGAGATAGAAAATTATTCGAAGATGTAAACATTAAGTTTAACCCAGGAAATTGCTACGGATTAATCGGTGCTAATGGTGCTGGTAAATCTACTTTTTTAAAGATTTTATCAGGAGAAATTGAATCGCAAACTGGCGATGTTCATATGGGTCCTGGCGAACGTCTTGCAGTACTAAAACAGAACCACTATGAGTTCGAAGATGTTGAAGTAATGACAGTCGTTATTATGGGACATGCTCGCCTTTACGAAGTCATGCAAGAAAAAGACGCGATCTACATGAAGGCTGATTTTACTGATGAGGACGGTATGAAAGCTGCTGAGCTTGAAGGTGAATTTGCAGAGATGAACGGTTGGGAAGCTGAGTCTGAGGCTGCGATCCTTTTAAAAGGTCTTGGTATTGGCGATGACTTACACAATAAAAAAATGGCTGATTTATCAGGTGGAGAAAAGGTTAAAGTATTACTTGCACAAGCTCTATTTGGTAAGCCTGACGTTCTTTTACTAGATGAGCCGACGAACCATTTAGACATTAAAGCAATTCAATGGCTTGAAGAGTTTCTGATTAACTTTGAAAATACGGTTATCGTCGTTTCCCATGACCGTCACTTCTTAAACAAAGTTTGTACGCATATTGCTGATTTAGACTTCGGAAAAATCCAGCTTTATGTTGGAAACTATGACTTCTGGTACGAATCAAGCCAGCTAGCAACTAGAATGGCACAGGATACAAACAAGAAAAAGGAAGAAAAAATTAAAGAATTACAAAGCTTTATTGCTCGCTTTAGTGCGAATGCATCAAAATCAAAGCAGGCAACATCTCGTAAAAAACTATTAGATAAGATTTCACTAGATGATATTCGCCCATCATCGCGTCGCTATCCATTCGTAGGCTTTACACCAGACCGTGAAATTGGGAATGATCTTCTACGTGTTGATGGAATATCGAAAACAATCGATGGCGAGAAAATCTTAGACAATGTTTCTTTTATCATGAATAAAGGTGACAAAATTGCCCTTGTTGGTGCAAATGAAGTAGCTAAAACAACGCTCTTTAAAATTTTAATGGGCGAAATGGAAGCTGACAGTGGTTCTTTCAAATGGGGAGTAACGACTTCGCAAGCCTATTTCCCAAAAGATAACTCGAAATTCTTTGAAGGCTGCGACCTAAACTTAGTTGATTGGTTACGTCAATTTTCTCCTCAAGATGATAGTGAAAGCTTTTTACGTGGCTTCCTAGGAAGAATGCTCTTCTCTGGTGAAGAAGTACTGAAAAAAGCGAGCGTTCTATCTGGAGGCGAGAAAGTACGTTGTATGCTTTCAAAAATGATGTTAAGTGGCGCTAACGTATTAGTTTTAGATGAGCCAACTAACCACTTGGACTTAGAGTCAATTACGGCAGTAAACAACGGTTTAACTGCATTTAAAGGATCAATGATCTTCGCTTCACATGATCATCAGTTCATTCAAACAATTGCTAACCGAATTATGGACTTTACGCCAAATGGTTTAGTTGATAAGCAAATGACATATGATGAGTATTTAGAAACAGTTAAAAAATAATTAGTTGAGGTTGTCCGTTAAGCGATAGCTCACCGTATAGGCATGATTTGTAGTATTGTTTTTTAAGTAAAACTCTACAATCGTCCCTCGGATGGCTGTTACTTAGCTTCGGACAACCTCTATTTTATTGCTTTAAATCACAGAGTTATTAACGAATTGTCTAAAGTGTTGCATTTTTCCTTTGTCAACAGTGCTCATCTCGTTTATAATCTATTAAGTATGCAAAAATTCTATCCAATTACTAAATTACTGGGATCTTCCCAATTTATAGAGGTGTAGCTCATGAGTGTATTAACAGTTAAAAATTTAAGTCACGGCTTTGGTGATCGAGCCATTTTCAATGATGTCTCTTTCCGCCTGCTAAAAGGTGAACATATCGGCTTAATCGGTGCGAACGGTGAAGGTAAGTCGACGTTTATGAACATTATCACTGGTAAATTGCAGCCAGATGAAGGTAAAGTCGAATGGTCAAGAAATGTTCGCGTAGGATACCTTGATCAGCACACAGTGTTAGAGCGTGGGATGACGATGCGTGATGTCTTAAAAACGGCGTTTAAATATTTATTTGACCTTGAAACTCAAATGAATGAAATCTGTGATAAGATGGCCGAAGCCACGCCTGAAGAGTTAGAAAAACTTTTAGATGACATGGGCACAATCCAAGATATGCTAACAAACAATGACTTCTACATTATTGATGCTAAGATTGAGGAAATTGCTCGTGGACTTGGCTTAGATGACATTGGATTGGAAAAAGATGTTGAAGATCTAAGCGGTGGCCAAAGAACAAAGGTTTTACTTGCGAAACTTTTACTTGAAAAACCAGATATTTTACTATTAGATGAGCCGACAAACTATTTAGATGAGCAGCATATCGAATGGTTAAAACGCTATCTTTTAGATTATGAAAATGCGTTTATTTTAATTTCCCATGATATCCCGTTTTTAAATAGTGTGATTAACTTGATCTACCATATGGAAAATCAAGAACTTAACCGCTATGTTGGTGATTATGACCATTTCATGAGTGTTTATGAAATGAAAAAGTCGCAGTTAGAATCTGCTTACAAGCGGCAGCAACAGGAAATTTCTGAACTAAAAGACTTCGTTGCACGTAATAAAGCACGAGTCTCTACTCGTAATATGGCAATGTCTCGTCAGAAAAAATTAGATAAAATGGACGTCATCGAATTATCAAAAGAAAAGCCAAAACCAGAGTTCCGTTTTAAACCTGCGCGAACAACGAGTAAGCTTATCTTTGAAACGAAGGATCTTGTCATCGGTTATGACAGTCCTCTTTCAAAGCCACTTAACTTACGAATGGAACGCGGCCAAAAAATCGCTCTAGTCGGAGCTAATGGAATTGGTAAAACAACATTACTCCGCAGTATCATGGGTGAAATCCAACCTCTTGCTGGTAGTGTAGAACTTGGTGAATATCAACATATCGGCTACTTTGAACAGGAAGTAAAATCTGGCAACAACAATACTTGTATTGAAGAAGTATGGAGTGAATTCCCTTCTCTAACCCAGTATGAAGTTCGCTCTGCCCTTGCAAAATGTGGATTAACAACTAAGCATATCGAAAGTAAAATTGTTGTTCTAAGTGGTGGCGAAAAAGCGAAAGTTCGTCTTTGTAAGTTAATTAATAGAGAAACAAATATCCTCGTTCTCGACGAGCCAACCAACCATTTAGATGTCGATGCAAAAGCTGAATTAAAAGCAGCATTAAAAGAATATAAAGGAAGCATACTCCTTATTAGTCATGAACCAGAATTTTATCAAGACGTAGTTACTGAAACATGGAACTGCGAATCTTGGACAACAAAACTAGTTTAAAAAATATACATGAACCGAGCATTTAGCTCGGTTTTTCTTATTGTATTACTGTAAAAATTTCACAAATCGTTCATTATTTTTTCTTGGTAAACATGGTATACTATAACTAAAGAAAGGAGGTCAAACAGAAAAACTTATCACTCTAGGTGACTCAATCATTCCAACGTTGGTTTCCTTGAAACCGCTTACCGAAAAACTGAATAGAAACATGTTCTATGGAATGGAATGAATTGTAGTTAAAAGAAAAGCAAGTTCCAAAGTTAATCCCAAAAGTGTCCGAAAGTTTTGCAAAAAACGAAGTAACCATTTAACTTTTGTAAACCTGAAAAACACTGAAAAGGAAACAGCTTCACTTATTGGTAGTAAAAAGTTACGCTAGTTTGTCTGAGGTTTTGTAAATAAAGGACTTAACCACTAAGTTCCAATGTTTTTAACTGAAGACTGTCAGTAAGCTAAAATGCTAGCCTAATACTAACGAAAGGAATAGCTAAAACACTGAAGAATTGCTTTACTGAACAGTAACAAGCTGTACCCTAACCTAAGGAAACAACAAACATCATAATCTTGCTTAATAATATAGCAGTGAAAAATGATTTGTGTTTTCGAATAAGATATGATGGACGGCATGGTTGAGTCGCCTAGAGTGATAAACCCCTTTAGCAGAAGCTAGAGGGGTTTTTCATTATCATTTATTTGCATTTATCACTGTAAGTCCCCAGCATTGTTGTTTATTTTCATCTAGAAATTTTTGAAGTGCTACTTTCCCTTTCGAAAATGGTCCGTTTATTCGAATTCCTTGATTAACTAAATAATGATATAGTTCTTCCTTTGACAATTCCTCAATACCCTCATTGGGGAAAAAATAAGTTGTAAATGTCCGATTCCCCTCTTCCCACACTTGACTGCGAACTGCCCTTCCGTCCAATAAGGTTAGTTTTTCTTCACTTATGATCGTTGCGGACTGAACCCTTTTATATTGCCGCTTTTTTGGTACAACTGTTATTTTATTTTTCCTCATATGTCTCCCCCTTTTCATTTATTTTAAGCCCAACCTCTTTTCTACTAACTTATTTCACTCTTTGCGACTTCATACTAAAAGCTCTCATTCAAGTAAGTTTTTTTAACTAATAAAGCGTTCGAACCACACCACCACCATCTCCATTTTAAAAGTTGCTGAATTCCCTTTCTCTGAGCTGTAAAACTCTAACGAATTTAAAGGTTTGTTCAAGGAAATCTAGCGACATTTAGCAAATGCTCAAAAATAGTTTCCATAAAAAAACTGGTACCGACTAGCGGTACCAGAAATTTAATCTTATTTCGAGATTGTTATTTTACCTGATGAAACATTAACCTTTTCACCATCAGCAAGGTTAGTAAACACAATTGGGGTAATGATAGAGGTAGCGTTCTTTTCAATATATTTAAGATCAACTTTCATTAACGTTTGACCTTGATGAACAATGTCACCTTCTTTTACAAATACCTCAAAACCTTCACCTTTAAGCTTCACTGTATCAATTCCCATATGGATGATGATTTCTCTGCCGCCATCGCTTACTAATCCAATCGCGTGTTTCGTTGGAAATACATTAAGCACTTTACCAGCGACTGGGGCTACTACTTCACCACTTTTCGGTAAAACTGCAAAGCCGTCACCCATCATCTTTTGCGAGAAGATTTGATCAGGTACTTCTGAAAGAGGTAAAAGTTCCCCTTCCATTGGTGAAATATATGCTTCATTAACTGCCTTTTCATTTACAACTGCACTCTCTTGTTCAACTGCTTTTACTGGTGTTTTACCAGAAATAATATCCTCGATTTGCCCTTTGATATTCTCTGATCTAGGACCGAAGATTGCTTGAATGTTATTTCCTACTTCAAGTACACCTGCAGCTCCTAGGTTCTTTAGTTCAGCTTTATTTACTTTGTTAATATCCTTAACAGATACACGTAGACGAGTAATACAAGCATCTAAATGATCCAAATTCTCTTTTCCACCCATTGCTGCTAATACGTTAAACGGAAGATCGTCAACTTTGCCATTTTTACTGCTTGCATCGACTTTTTCATCTTCTCGTCCAGGCGTTTTCAAGTTGAATTTCTGGATCGCAAAGCGGAAACCGAAGTAATAAATAACCGAGAAGACTAACCCGACCGGAATTACTAACCACCAATCAGTTCGGTTTGGTAATACACCAAATAATAAGAAGTCAATAATACCACCAGAGAAAGTCATGCCAATTTTTACGTTTAAAATATGCATAATCATAAATGAAAGACCCGCAAAAATTGTGTGAATTACGAATAATAATGGTGCTACGAAAAGAAACGCGAATTCAATCGGTTCTGTAATACCAGTTAAAAACGATGTTAACGCTGCTGAACCCATAATCCCAGCAACATATTTTTTATTCTCAGGCTTTGCACAATGATAAATTGCAAGTGCTGCTGCTGGTAAACCAAACATCATAAACGGAAATTTACCCGTCATGAATGTTCCAGCTGTAAAGTCAACACCATCACGCATTTGCGCAAAGAAAATTTGTTGGTCACCACGAGCTACGTTTCCAGCTTGATCAACGTATTGCCCAAACTCAAACCAGAATGGCGAGTAGAAAATGTGGTGTAAACCAAATGGAATTAACGCTCTTTCAATGACTCCAAATATAAACGCTGCAACTGTTAAGTTTGAATCGATCATACTATGTGAGAATGTATTAAGACCACTTTGGATCGGGCCCCAAATATAAACCATTGCAACACCTAATACAACAGCTACCGCCGCAGTTATAATTGGTACGAAACGCTTTCCTGCAAAAAAACCTAAATATGATGGCAATTCAATATTGTAATATTTTTTATAAAGAATAGATGCGATAATACCAACGATTATTCCTCCAAAAACTCCTGTTTGCAGTGTTGCGATCCCTAGTACGTTTGCATAAGCTGGGTCTGCACCTACCATTTCTGGAGTAATTCCTAAGTAGGTTCCCATAGTGACATTCATAATTAAATATCCGATAATCGCCGCAAGTCCAGCAACTCCGTCTCCACCTGCTAAACCTACAGCTACCCCAACAGCAAATAATAAAGCTAAGTTACCAAAAATAATTCCGCCTGCTTGCTCCATTACTTGTGCAATTAGGACAATCAATTCCGATTCTAAAAACGGCATCCTAACGGTTAATTGCGGGTTTTGCAAGGCATTACCAAAAGCAAGTAAGATCCCCGCCGCAGGAAGTAGTGCTACAGGAAGCATTAACGCCTTCCCTACTTTTTGGAGTGTTCCAAAAAAGTTCTTAAACATGATGATTTCCTCCTCAGTTTTCTTATCTTTCCGAGAACATAAAAACAGGCATAAGGGAAAAAAGTACAAGATGGAAGCATAATGAACGCAAGGTTCCAATGCACCAATTGCAGCTTTCTTCACTTATGCCTGATCGAATCAGTTACACGTAAAGATAATCTTTTTTTTATTCGGCTTTTAGTAAACGCTTTCTTTCGACACACAAAAAAGACATAGTAAAAAAAGAGTAACCCGAACCGTCAAGCATTATGGTTAGCTTGATATCCGTCCCTTTCTCCACTCATGCCTGATCGAGTCAGTTACACGTAAAGAACTGTGTTTATTCACTTTTACTAGAAAGCCTTTGTAAGTGAATTGCTAAGTATACGGCTTCTGCATCAAAGACTTGTTCCTTTAATGACTGCTGCATTACTTTAATCACTTTCCAAGCAAGATTATAGCATACTGGATATTCTTTTTGCAATACCTCTCTTAATTTAACTGGATCTTCCACTTTTTCGCCTGTTTTTACACGCTCAATGGTAAAACGAAGATGACGAACTAATCTTAGATAATTAAGACTATCACGATCAATCTGAACTTCTAGAGCATTCTCAATTAGACCAATAAGTTGATGAATTAGTTGTGAATGACGATTAATTTCAGAAATACTTTTCAATGTAACTGCACTGTGAATGTGCAGCGCGATAAAACCTACTTCTTCTACAGGTATCTCTACATCACTGTAGTTGTTAATCATCGCCACTACTTCATTGGCAATTTCAAATTCTTTTGGATAAAGTGTTTTCGTTTCTTGTAAAAAAGGATTTTTCAAGGCAAGACCTTGTCTAATTCTTGAAATTGTAAACGCAATATGATCCGTTAAAGCAATATGAATATGTTCATTTAAATTTTCATCAACAGAGGTTTGAATAAAATGGATAATATCATTCATAAGTCCAATAAAGCTTTCTTCTAAGTGCGGCACGAGCTTTTTATATTGCTCTTGTTCTTTTTGATCTTTTAGGATGAAGACCTTTTCAACATGATTTAAAGGAATTTGATCTCCTTGCTTTTTGCCAAACCCAATCCCCTTGTGGATGATGACGGTTTCTTTTTTTTCATCATCTTGGGCAATGACAACATTATTATTAAGAACCTTATTAACTGTAAGAAGTTTTTCACTCATTCTAATTTCCTCCTTTCTAATAAATTCAACAGTGTTTTTATCGTATCGGAATCACTAAAGCCTGTCAACTAGGATTTTAAAAGCGGTGCCTCATAATGAGGTGCCAGGCACCTCAATGGATACATAGGTGCCTGGCACCTATTATGGCTTAAGCTCTAGTACCTTTTCGATGGGGACTGCAAGCCCTACTGATTTACCACCATATTCATTCGTTCTTCTTTTCGCAAAAACAACAGCAACGACCTCACCAGCCATATTAATGACTGGGCTACCGCTATTGCCACGATAAATAGGTGCTGAAATAATGGTTAAATCCCTCGTATCAAGAATAGCACCCTCATTAGCAATTTGAGTCCATGATAACGGATTACCGATTACATAAATTTGCTCGTTTGCTAGACCATCACTTTTACTTAATGGCAAAAATGGGAGTTTATCACCACCCACCTTCAAAAAAGCAATATCTAATTCCGGATAACTACTTATCACTTCACCTTCATAGAGCTCACCTTGATAAAAGCCAACCATAATTTTTTGTTGATCTTCTATGACGTGGTGGTTCGTTACGATTAATCCATCTGCTGAAACCGCAAAGCCCGTCCCTCTTGAACGATCACCCTGAATCGTAACAACAGCCTTCTTATACTCTTTCACATCTTCTTGCTGTGAGAGGCGATACGAAGTTTTTAAAAAATGAATGGCATCAATACTAAATGTACTAAAAAAGACAGCTACGACTTGAAAAACTAACATACAAGCAATACCGATCGAGATGATCTTAATCCATTTTCTTTGATGATTTTTTTTGTGTTTCTGTTCTGTTTCATCAACAACTTTCTCAATTAAAAAATCTTCAGGAGAAGGCTCCCAATCAGGATCTACTAGCTCATCTAAATCATCTTTATCGTCCCTCATTATTTTCCTCCAAAAATAGAAAATTTATATAGTCTATTATAACTTATATTTTCATTGAGAACACACATGGATCACTGACATCTTTAACTCTGCTTGTATTTCTACCAAAATAATTAAGAGTAACTAAAAAACTAGGGGAGGCCTGCATACTCACCAAAAAGCTTAAATCTAAATTAACGCTTATAAAAAGGGAGAGGGACTGTTCTACTCAGTCCCTCAAAAACTCTTGTTACCCTAATGGATTTCTTATACCCATTTCTCCAACTGCTTGATTAATTGGATCCATCGGCGTATTAGCATTCCGACCCTTCAGCAATCTTAGCACAGCAGCACTAAGACCTAGACCAACCATTGATAACAACAAACTTCGGTTATTGCGTCGTTTTTTCATCACGATCATCTGAAATATTTGTCTCATTATTCGACCTAATAACCAGTTCATTTTAGAGCCCCCATTTTTTTGCTGGATTGTAGTGTATCTAAAAATACAACTACAAATTTAGGATAGGTTTGCTTAGTCTAAAACATCCTTGGTTATCAGTGGAAATAAGAAAGCGCCAGCGTCCTGTTAGCCCCGACAAGCAAATGTTCTTTCAGAAAAAAGTGCGCATTTCACTTTTTCTCTGAAAGGTTATTTGACCTCGAGGGGCTGGGCGGTGGAGCAAGACTATCACTATAAATTAAACTAATTCACATGTGAAAAACCTTTTATTTCCTTAACAATAAAAAAAATGGGGTGAGTTCACACCCCAAATGGACTTTTTCATTATAGGATATCTAAACGAACAATTAACGCTAACAATAACTGAATTAATAGTTGAATGTTAACTGTTACTTGAGTGTCTGTTGTCGTTACATCAACATTTTTAGAATTTTCAATGATTGTTTTTTGGTACGTTACTTGCTTAACTTTCGCAGTCTGTAAAAGTTCCTGCGTGATTTTTTCTGCTTTACTGCTATCTGCGATTGAGATTGAAATGATAATCGCAATGATCGCTTGTAATGAAGCTTGTAACGATACAGCTGCTTTCGTATCTGTTGTACTTACTGTGACATCACAAGAGTCTTTAATTAAAATATACTCTTCAGATAATTGTAATGTTTTATTTACTTGCTCTGCAGCTTGAGTTTCGTCCTCTTGCTTTGGCGGACAGTGAGGATGTGGTTTACAATCTAATGCTGACCATTTTTTTTTCTTACTAGTTGAACGAAATTCTTCTTGATTCATAGTTATACCTCCTTTTAGGTTTACACTGTTACTATATGTTGGGTAGATGGTTAGCGAATGGACAATGTCATCAAGTCAAACGCACAATTTTAGGTATTGGTAACAACTAAAAAAAAAGACCTCATCACGAGGCCTTACTTTTTGGGTCTATTAAAAAATGTCTTAACAGCTTTTACATCATTATTACTTGAAAATATTGGCGCCTTTTTGATCACCTGTTCTACAACTTCATCTCTAGCGACGTTTACATTTTCAACATTATTTTGTGGAAAGTCATTTTCAGTCTTTGTTTTATTCGCATTTTCTAAAAACGTTTCAACATCAGCTTTAATATTTTGCACAATCTCGGCAATTCTTTCTTTTTCAGCTTGATCTAACTGAGGCTTTTGGTCGATCACGCCGTGCTTTTGTAACACTTTATCAACAACTAATTCCATGAGCTTTTGTTGGCTTTCTCCATTATCCATAATAGTACAACTTCCCTTCATCTCTAATTACGTACAAGTCACTATTAGCTTATGTGAAATTAGATCATTGGTGCTAGGCATCCGCTTGTTTCCCATAATAAGGTGCCTGGCACATCAAAAAGACATTTCCAGCAAAAAGTCCGTGTCAGGTGGACATTTTGTCGACGGAAAGTTCCTCATAAACTGAAAAAGCTAGAGGATCATTTGTCCTCTAGCTCTAGTTTTTCTATTATCTTCTTTTGGTCTTTTCTTATTTCTTCTAGAAGTTGAGTCGAAACGACTCTCCCCGGACATCTTATTTAACTAATTGACCTCTTGTTACTCCTAATTGATTCGTTGCCTTTAGTGATTTCCAGACGCTCGTACCTGTACGTTTGCCTTCTAAAGCTTGACGGTACAATGAAAGGACTTCAGTCACCTTCGCAGCGTCTTCTTCTAGAAACTCTACTCGGTAATAACCGACCCCTAAATCTTTGAAATGGGATATATACTCGGCACCCGATTGTTCAATTGCGTTAAAGACTGTATTTCGGCAGCCGACGTCCACTCGAACTGGATGTGAAAAGCCAACTCGATCCTCCAATGAAATTCGATGATCTTCACAAGGGCGACCGCAGTTTGTATAATCTGTTCCTTCACTTAAAAACGTACAATAAACACAATGCTCGGTATGGTACATCGGTAAATGCTGATGAATAACAACTTCCATTTCATGTGCAGGTGCTTCTCCAAGTAAGTCGACCATTTGTTGAATGTTTAAATCATATGAAGGGGTAACCCTTTCTAAGCCACGATTTAAAAACATTTCAGCTGCCTTATGGTTGGCAACATTTAAAGAAAAATCTCCAATTAGCGGCAGTTCAACTTTTTGCTCGAGGTAATATTGGACAGAACCTAGGTTCCGGACTAAGATGGCATCTGGTTCCGCTCTTAAAATTTGGTTTAAAACTCCTTGTTCACCTGGCATGTGTACTCTTGGAGTCGCAAGGGCAATAGGCTTGCCGTATTGACGGGCAACTTCCACTGCTTGTGGGTAATCCTTTGTAAATTCAAAGTCAGCATAAATATAATCAACATCCGTTTTACACGAAGCCTCAATTTGTTCAAGTGAGCGACATAAGGAGATAAGCTTTGTAGGCACCTTAGCTTTTGCAGCTCTTTTCCTAGACGCTTTTACCTCATTATTTTTCACATAAACGCGTGGTTCTTGACGTTTACTCACAAGTAACTCGACTGCTTCACGGCGGATTTTATTTAATTCTTTCATAGGGACAATAACGTCTCCATTTACTTGCAACTGAATTTCAGCTAACTCAAAAATCGTACCACCAAGACGTCCAAATTGTTCTTGTAAGAACTCTTTCGTTAACGGACGTTTTTGAGCTTCTTCTAGGTCTACACTTGATTGAACAGTGACGGAAATGCCAGTTTCTTCATCTAGCCATTGTGTCACTAACGGTTGGCCAGCTTTTCCTGTCGCTCTCACCTTTACTGGGAAAACTCGATAAGCTTGTTCATTTTCAAACGTCTTCTGGAGGCGACGTTCTAACTCTTGGTCACTTGTTTTCCAGATTTTATCACCAACACGGACTTTCGTTAAGTTCACATCGTGACGACCTGGGACGATTTCAATTAATCCATGTTGAGCTTCGCCCTCAATTTTCGTGCCTTGTTTACGAATATCATAAACACGCCCACCTTCTTCTTTTTGATCTGGGCGCCCCGCATCAAAGACGATCCCATCGCCTCGCTTTAATGGAGCTTGGATCTCACATAATACACCATCTTTTAAGACCTTTTTCACTTTCCCTAATAGCACACCGCGGCTTTTCGGAAACGAACCATCTAAAAGTGTTTTGTGATTTGTCCCTTTTAAAAAGCCGTACGTAAAACCACGGCTAAAACTTTGCTCAAGTTCACGTAACTCAGCCTTTGAAGGTTGATAATTTCTCCCTGCCACATATTCATCAATCGCTTTACGGTATTTACTTACGACGTTTGCAACATATTCTGGAGACTTCATTCGTCCTTCAATTTTTAACGAAGAAACACCAGCTTCAATTAATTCTGGAACAAGCTCAATTGCCGCTAAATCCTTCGGTGATAAGACGTAAGCAATATTGCCCATTTCTTTGCGCTCGCCATCAACAATTAAATCATATGGAAGACGACATGCTTGTGCACATTCGCCACGGTTTGCTGAACGTCCACCCCACATTTCCGATGTTAAGCATTGACCAGAGTAAGAAACACAAAGTGCACCATGAACGAATACTTCTAAAGGTACATTCGTCTTATCGGAAATCGTTTTAATTTGCTTTAAGTTGTTTTCACGTCCTAACACAACTACTTCAATATCAAAAGGCTTTAAAAATTCAACAGCCTCTGCTGAAGTAACCGTCATTTGCGTGGAACCGTGAATTGGAAAATTAGGTGAAATCTCGCGGATCATCTCAACTAAGCCCATATCCTGAACGATCAAGGCATCGACCCCTGCATCAATACAGGCATTGACTAACGTTCTTGCTTCTTCTAATTCATTTTCAAAAACTAATATATTAAACGTCACATAGCCCCTTACATTGTACTTATGCAAATAAGCCATAATCGTTGGTAATTCATCCATTTGAAAGTTTTTCGCACGAACACGGGCATTAAATTTATCAACACCGAAAAAAATAGCATCTGCCCCGTTTGCAACTGCTGCGCGAAGGCACTCCCAGTTCCCTACTGGCGCTAATAATTCGACTGTATTTTTCGTCATCTGCTTCAACTCTTCCCTTCCGTTATCTCTATCAATCAACCTAACCTATTGTAAACTATTTATACTACTTTTGCATTGGAAACTTACTTAGAAATGTGCTAGCGGCAATTTAAAAGCTGCCTACTCAGAGTAGACAGCTTTTAATTTTAGGGAATAAAACCGTTTAAGTATTAACTATAACATGAAAGTCTTACGCATAATAATTAATCAATGCTGGTAAAAACTCCTCAATCGTAGGAAACTTATAACCTAAATGTTCCGCTTTTTCTACACTTAGCGCAAAAGCAGTAAACAAGACATACGGTGTTGCAGCTTTTTCATTATCAGTTAAAACTGCCTTTTTGCCTACAATGTCCTCTATCATTCCAATAAACTGTTTAAAGGTAACCTCATCTTTAGCGCCACCATTAATTGGACCAACAAACTCACTCTTCCCAAGCCATTTTAAAAATCGTCCAGCTTCATCAGATGTGATAAAATCTAGCACATCGTTTAGCTTTGGTATATACATCTCTTCAGCACGCTTCACTTTTTGAACGTAAAACTTTAACCGTTCTGAGTAATCATCTTTCCCAACAACAAAAGGCAACCTAACGGCTACTACTGGAAAGTCAGCTTTTTGAAAATAAACTGCTTCCGCTTGTCGCTTTGCTTGCTGATAGCCAGCAACACCTTTGTAATGTTGACGAGATTGTAACTCTCCTATTTCAAAATGATAAGGATCAAATTCATCCTCTTTTAAGAAAGATCCACCTTCGTATACTGCAGCAGTAGACGTGAAAACTAATCGACCAATTTTCCCTTCTAAAACTTCACATACATCAAGTGCTTCTTGTGGAGAGTAACAAGTTTGATCATAGACAACATCCCAACTTTGAAACGCTAAATTTTCAAGTGTAGCTCGATCTCCCCGTTCAATCGGAATCCGGTTGACTCGGTCGCCAAATCCATCTTCGGTTTTGCCACGAGTAGCGATTGTTACTTCTACCCCTTCTTCTAGTAAATTTCTGACTAATTTTTTACCAAAAAACTTCGTCCCACCTAAAACAAGTGCTCTTTTCATCCATCCGGCCCCTTCCATATGATTTCTATCTATACTTTACTAATTTCCAATCATTTTTGTCCAATTTAAAAACTACTAGCTCTTTTCTTAACCACATATCGACGAAGAAGTTTACATTCTATTTCCATCAGGGCTTTTGAAAAAGCTATCCCCATATTTCAGTCCCCCCTGAATAATGTAAATATCGTTAGATATACTAAAATTAACTTTTAATTGAAAGGAGTTTCATCATGACTACCTATCGTTGCCCTTCATGCAAAGCCAAAAGTCGCTTTAACATCATTGACCAAGTCGTAACTGCCGTGAAAATGGATACAAACACAGGCACTTACACTGCCCTTAATAATCTAGAGCCTTATCACTTAAGATACAACGGCCCTGACAAACGAGTTCAATGCGCAAGCTGTGGACTTGTAGAAGATGAAAATCGTTTCATCAAAGCTGCCCTACTTCAATAACCTGTAAAACCAACGAATGTTAGAGGCTCGTTCAAGGAAATTCAGCGAAATCTAATAGAAGTTATTTTTGGTCCTTTTAAATTGTTTAAAAAATATATTATTAAATGCTCATAAAATCTTATCAACAAAAAAAAATCCAGATTTTAAAAATCTGGATTAGTATAAGTGGTTATTTACATTTCTCTTCTTAATGCTGACAACACATTAATATTCGTTGCCTTAACCGCCGGGCGTAATCCTGATAGTATTGCGACACCAATACTAATCGAAGCAGCAATTAAGACAAGGCTTAGAGGAATATGTGAAAACGTAAACTCAATAGGACCATTTGTGTCTGTCACTGCTTCTAGTATCATCGGAATAATGAAATTCGCAGCAAAACTAATCACATACGAAATGATCACACCAATGACTGAGCCAACAATCCCAATAAAGGCACATTCCATTAAGAACATTTTACGGATAAACGATGGACAACCACCAATCGCTTTCATAATCCCAATATCTTGTGTTCGCTCTGTCACCGCCATCGTCATCGTATTAAAGATCCCAATCGATGCAATGATCACTGTAATCGTTCCAACAAAGATTAACCCTGCTTTAAGTGCCGTAAAAAATAAGTTAATTCCTTTTAATTCATCAGAGATCGAGTAAACGTGATAGCCGTCTTCCTTTAACGATTTACTTAAATCCTCAATTTCATTCACACTCGCAGCATACACCTTTACTTCATCAAACGGATGGCGTTTTCTATGCTCTAACTCTTCTTCCATTACAGTAGTATTCATAAGGATTTGTTGATTATATTCATTGCTAATATACAAGGCTCTATCCTCCATCCAGTCCCTTGATGGAAGTTTTGAGATCCCTACAATCGTAAATTGAAGCTGCTCAGTTGTGATATTACCTTCTTCCTCTTTCGTCATCGTAAATGTTAGCTCTTGCCCAAGAAGATCTCCAGTATAGCCTGAAGGGAGTTCACCTTCACCCTTTTCATAAAAAAGTTGTTGTTGCTTGATTTGCTCTTCAGTTAACAACACTTTTGCAAAATGGGAGCCCACAATAATTTCATTTTTCGATTGCGGAACTCGCCCTTCTGAGAGTTCAAAATTAGCTTTCATTTCTTCTTCCATATTCGTCAATATTGTATTCGTTTGAGTAGATATGCCATCAACTTCCGCGCTTAAATCCCCATAAACGTGAACCCTACTAACAACCGCACTTACTTCATCTAATTCTTTCAGTTTTTCAATGTCTTCTTCTTGTATCCCTGAAAATTCACCGTCTACTTCTTTTCCATGGACACGAAGTTCAGTTAAGATTTGATAGTCGGTCATTTCTTTCGTAATGCTTTTATGAACCCCAAAACCAACTGAAGCTAATACGATTAAAAAGGCGCAACCCATCGTCGTTGCCAAAATCGTCATAAACACTCGCATTCTATTTTTCTTCATATTCTTACGGATAAATTTGAATTGATCATTTAGCCTCATATAAAACACCTCCAGTTTCACTTAACACACCGTCATGAAGTTGGAACGTCCTACTTGAAATCGATGCAACATTATCATCATGAGTAATAATAAAAAAGGTAATTCCTTTTTCACGATTTAATTTTTTGATTAAGCGGAGAATTTCTTTTTCTGTCTCTGAATCTAAACTACCTGTTGGCTCATCGGCTAAAATAATCGAAGGGTTTGTAATTAACGCGCGTGCGATACTTACCCGCTGTTGTTGCCCCCCAGATAATTCATTAGGGTAATGGCTCCCGTGGTTTTGTAAGCCTACTTCTTCTAGCATGGCGTTTACTAATGATACTCGCTCTTTTGGATGGATCCCTTTAAGCGTTAATGGAAGCTCGATGTTTTCAAATGTCGTCAAACTCGGGATTAATTGAAAGCTTTGGAAAATAAATCCTAAATGCTCTAACCGAAACTTTGCCCATCTTTTTTCATTAAAATTTGTTACATCGATATCCTTGACAATAATTCTCCCTGATGTAGACGTTAAAAAGCCCGAAATGATATTAAGCAGTGTCGATTTCCCAGACCCACTTCTTCCCACAACAGTAGCTATCTCCCCCTGTTTAATCGTCAATGAAACATCTTTTAATACGGTAATTTCATTTTCTTCATTTTTCTTACCTATGAAAAAAGAGTGATTTAAATTTTCTATAGTAATCAACTTTTTTACCCCTCTCAACAACGTTTTTTGTATTATCTGTATTATTTAAGGTAGTACACTTAATACAGAGTTATTCTACCTACTATTTACAAAATTGTCAACACAAAAAAAAAGAAATAGCATTGTCGCTATTTCTTCAAAATTTAACCTATTTATTTTCCTCAATTTGCTTTGATTCGATGATAAGGGTAACACTTTCAACTTTCAATGAAAGCTTATAGATCGCATTTGCTACATCACTAGCTTGATTAGGTTTATATTTTTCTAATGGTCCTTTAAACATGAATGGAATTGTTTTCGTTAGAGCTTGACCTATATCTTCACCAAATCTGCTCTCATTTCGTTTTCCTAACAGTAAAGAAGGCCTAATAATATAAAGAGAAGGGAAATTTAACTGTCTTATTGCCGCCTCGACATTTCCCTTTACTTGATTATAAAAAATCGATGAATGTTGATTTGCTCCCATAGCCGTAACGATGAAAAACTGCATAACACCTTGTCGTTTAGCGATTTTAGCAGCGCTAACCGGGTAATCAAAATCGACTTTGACAAAATTCTCTTTCGATTTCGCTTTTTTCATCGTCGTTCCTAACGTACAAAAAACAACATCAACCGAAAATAAATCTTCATACTTATCTAATTCATTAAAATTAATAACATGTTGCTCCAACTTTTTGTTAACTACGTCTAGCTGTTTTCGTGTTAGTGTTACTACTTTTCGATACTGCTCACTCTCTAATAAGCGATGTAATAGTTCGTTCCCTACTAAACCTGAAGCTCCTATTAATAATGCAGTCTTCATAATATACCTCCTACTATAAAAAAAGGCGGTAAAAAACCACCTTACAACTCGAAATAGTCTTTGTAATACGCGCCAACTTTCCCTGTGTTATCAATCACGAAAATAAATTCCTCTGTTTCATTTTTCACTTCATACATTTTCCCTGCTGTTAAAGCTGAACTCACTGTATATTTCTCTGCATTTGTATGTACACATTTCACCGTTTTAAGCGTTGGGCTATTTTGCCACTTCGTATGGATCATTTGTTTTCACTCCTATAATATAATTATTTATCTTAACATAAAAGAACGACAATTTACATAGCAACGAACATTGCCAACAAATACTTATTTCTGTATGATGAGAAGGTTATACTAAGAAAAAACGGAGTTGAGAATGTGGCAAAAGTTATTTTAAACAGACAGCGAAAAAAGCGTCTAGAAGAAGGTCATCCCTGGGTATATAAAAGTGAAGTAGCAAAAATTAAAGGTGATTACGAGCCAGGAGACACTGTAGAAGTATATAACCACCAAGATCATTTACTAGGAAAAGGTTACATAAATCCACAATCACAAATGATTGTGCGTATTTTAACGTATCGCGACGAGGAACTCAATGAACAGTTTTTTATCGATAGAATTCAAAAAGCTTGGCAATATCGCCAACGCTTTATTCCTGGAGTACGTTCTTGTCGAGCGATATACGGAGAAGCTGATTTCTTACCTGGACTTGTTGTCGATAAATACGAAGACGTCCTCGTTGTCCAAATCGTTTCATTAGGAATGGAAGTTCGTAAAGATATGATTCTTAAAGGACTGCTTGAAGTATTTAACCCGAAAGCTGTCTACTTACGTAATGACGTATATGTACGTGAATTAGAAGGTTTGGAACAAGGAAAAGGCTTTTGGTATGGCGAATCGCCTACCGAAATTGAAATTGAAGAAAACGGAGTAAAGTATATTGTTGATATTGAAGGTGGTCAAAAAACAGGCTTCTTCTTTGATCAACGTGAAAATCGTGCGGCTATCAAGCCCCTAATTACACCTGAAGCGACCGTATTAGATTGCTTTACACATACTGGATCATTCATGTTGAATGCTTATTCATACGGCGCAAAGCATGTAACAGCAGTTGATATTTCAGAGCATGCCATTGAAACAGCGAAACGAAATGCCGAGTTAAATGGATTCACCGAAAATATTGACTTTGTCGTAGCAAATGCTTTTGATTATTTACGAGAAGCTGTGCAACAAGGGAAACAATGGGATGTAGTTATCGTAGATCCCCCTGCCTTTGCAAAAACACGACACGCCGTAGATAAAGCATACAGTGGCTACAAGGATGTTAATTTACATGGCTTAAAACTTGTCAAAGAAGGTGGCTACTTTGTAACGGCAAGTTGCTCTTATCATGTTGATCCTGGCATGTTCGAGCAAATGGTTCAAGATGCGGCTTTCGATGCCCAGAAAGTTTTACGAGAAATCCATTGGAGTGGTGCTGGATATGACCACCCTCAAATTTTAGGTGCAGATGAAGGTAATTATTTGAAGTTCGCTATTTATGAGGTTACTTCAAGAAAGTAGTATTGCCCGGTTTTCGAGGCTGTCCCAAAAGCAAAGTATCAGTCACCTCGTCTACTATAAATAGATTTTGTACAAACATACACTTCTATCTATAGTATGACTTCGAGGTACTTTGACACTTATGGGACAGCCTCTTTTCCCACTAAAGCTTAGCTGAGTTTAAGTTCTGGAAACTATCCGTAGCTTTTGATATAACAGATATAGGGTTTAAGAAAGTTTATACCACTCTATCTTCTTAAAGGGGCGTTAATATGACTAGAGATTGGCTTGGAGACATCATCAATAAAGACGACAAAAATGAGGGTAAGTTAAAAGGAATGGGTAAACCATTATCGAGAGAAATTTTGGAAGGCAATGTACTAGATCGCACTGTAAAAAATGCCGGATACTTACCGCAATGGGTTGCATTGCAACATGAGGTCCGTGACCGACTCCATAAAATCCTACCATTACTTGAAGACATTTCATCTCGTAATAAAGTTGAAGAAGAAATTAGTTCTATTAATCTCCTCATTAGAAAATACAATTCGATTTGCCCTGCTCCAATGCAGAAAATGGTAATATCCTTTGAAGACGTAAAATCACAAATAAACCGTTGGCAATAAGTCAAAGGCTGCAACATAAGTTTAGATCACGACATCGTCCGTCGGTGGTCGGTGTCTAAAACTTTGCTGTAGCCTTGTTTATTTATAAAACTATTATTCATCTCTACTCAATTTTTTCTCAAAACAATCAACTTCCTTGCCTCTATCATTTACCACTGTTTGATAATAAATAAACTCTTTTCCCTCCCAAAAGCTTCGGGCATTCACATTTTCTTTTAAAACGCCAATCCGAATAACATCTGACTTTAAATATTCCGTCTCAAAAAGTGTATAAGCAAGACTACCGAAACCATATCCTTGATAATCTCTGTGGATTAATATTAACCCCAACCATGGGTAATTATCTTTTGGGTTGTTTGTTAAATAATCAATAATCCCAATATATGTATCATCAAGCTTAATGAAAGCACTGATCGTATTATCGTTTAGTAATTCTAGCCTTAACTCTTCTGAGCTCCTCAGTTCTTTGTTATATCCGCGAAGATTATATTCTGGATTTGAATTAATGATTTCTAGGGCAATATATAACGTTTCTTCAGTAATTGTTTCAAATGAGATTGACATAACTTTCACCATTCCATATCTTTTTAAATATCGGCTAATTTTACCACACCAAACAAGCTTTCTAGAAATAACGGGTTTACTTCAGAGGTAGAAACAAGCTATTCGCGAACTAAAGAGGCTGGGACATAACCAAAGTGTCAGACACCGCCAGGCACTAATATAGACATATGATCAACCTGTACGTCTCTATTTAGTAGCGATCGGCGTGGTGGAAGACACTTTTGTCCCAGCCTCTTCTTTTCTTTTCTTTTCATTTCTATCAATCTTTAATAACCAATCCTATTAGGGATGCAAATTGAATGGCCTGATATGTAGATACTTTACATCCTTTTAAATTATCTAGTGAAACTGTAAGTGAATCAAAATTAGATGTACTAATATCTATTCCTTTTAGTGATGTTTGTTCAAAGTTTGCACCATTAAGGTTACATAATTCGAATTCCACTTTTTTTAGTTTACAGTCATAAAAATCAGTACTTTGTAATGAAACATCTTTAAATATAACTTTTTCAAGTTTTGAATTTCCGAATGTAGCCATGTTTAATATTGAATTCTCAAATTTAACATTACCTATGTAGGATTCTGGAAAGTTTGTACCGAGTAACTTACTGTTAATAAATTCAACTCTATGAATGGAAGAATTACTCATATTAACATTCGATAAATCACAGTTTTCAAATCGAACATCTGTCATATCAATATTACTAAAATCTGTATTCGTGAACTTGCAATTTTTTAACACTGTATTATAAAGTCGGACTCTATCTATAGCTTCATTTGTAAAATCAGAGTCGGTGATTTTACAAATTTCATGTATTGGGTCTTCTTCATAATAAATATCACTAAAATTCCTCTCAGTTAACTCATGCGCTATTTTTGGAATGTCAATTCTCAAATTTTTTATACCTTCTTTCGGTTATTGATTACTTAGCTGACTAAACCCGTTCTTTCTAGGAGACTTATGTTTATTAAAAACTAATTTGCTATTACAATTTTTAGAATACACTCGTTAAAAAAATCATTGCCAATAACCCAACAACAAAGGCATATGTAGCGCTCAAAGCATGTCCGTCACCGTGACTTTCAGGGATAATTTCTTTGTATACGATATAAAGCATCGAACCCGCTGCAAATGCCAGTCCTAGAGGAACAAGACCTGCGACGTAGGATGTTAAAAAGAAACCAATAACAGCTGTAACAATTTCCACAGCACCAGTTAGTGTTGCTAAAATAAACGCCTTCCATTTGCTGACTTGTTGTTGTACTAGAAACAAAGCAATCAAAAGACCTTCCGGGGCATTTTGTAAGCCAATCGCAATGGCGATCACTGGACCTAATCCTTCAATTTCACTACCGTAACTGACTCCAACCGATAAACCTTCAGGTAAGTTATGTAGAGTTATTGCTGCAATAATTAATAAAGATTTTTGATCGAAATCTATTCTCTTCTTATTATGACTTAAATCAATATGAGGTATCGTTCGTTCAAGCATTGTTAAAACGACAACCCCTGCCAACACACCTACCGACATAATTAGAATATTAGACATTTCAATTGCCTCAGGAATTAGCTCAAACGTTGCTGCTGCAACCATTACACCTGCTGTAAATGCTAATAAAATATCGCGCCAACGATGCGTAGCCTTTTGAAAAAATAAAACAGGTAACGCTCCAACCCCTGTGGCTAGAGCAGATAATACACTGGCAACGAAAAATTGTTCCATACTTCCTCCACTGAATAGTTGATGATAATATACACTTTATTTTATCTTATGTCGTTTGTCCACTTCTATTATTTTGTTTTTTAATACTTTACATCAATAAAGTAAATATATCATAGGCACCAAAATTTTTAACACTGTTAAATTACAATATTAATTTTTTGGTTTCTGTTGGCTATTACAAGCAATCAAAAAAAAGCTGCCCCATAAGGATCAGTTCACCTCAAAATGATAGGATAGGTAGAAGTGTATGTTAGTACAAATCTATTTCTAGCATCGAGATGACGACCTTTACTTATGGGACAGCCACTAATTATATTAAACGATTTCATTAATCAACGAACTCACTAGGTTAACGACCGTTTTATCTGCGCCGATTGGCTGACACATGATAATCCGCTCATCTTCTAGTTCAGTTACAAACTCCTCCATTTCCTTTAGTAAGAGACCTGTAAATAATAAATAAGGCAACACAAAAATTTGATTGAAGTTCAATTGTTTGGCATTTTGCACACAATCCTTAAAAGAAATATGACCACCTACTAAGTACGCCGTTTCGACTTGGCTAAACTGTAGCTTTTCTCTTAACAGTTGACCAACCATTTCAAAATCATTTATCGCACCTTGATCATTACTTCCTCTACCTACTAAAATAACTAGCGTCTTCTCACTCCGAAGAAATTGTTTTTCGAGCAGTCGTTTTTCTAAAATTGAGATAAGCACTTCTTGAATTCCTAAAGGCTTCTCAATTCGAAATGAAACAGCAGGAAACATTTCCTTCCCTTTTGCCACTTCATTTGGGATATCGACTTTTGCATGCCCTGCTGTCAACAGTAGTAACGGAAAGACAACAATCTCTGTTGCGCCTTGTTCTACGCAAACCTTAATTTCATCCACTATCGACGGTGTTGCTAATTCAAGAAACGCATATCGAAATAGGCCTGCTTGGCAATCGTTCCCTACCGCCTTTGCAAATTGAATAAATTGTTCATTTGATTTGTTTCTTCGACTGCCATGTCCAACGAATAGTACTGCTTTCAAAATGTCCTATCCCCCTTCTTTACAAGACTACCTGTTCAATTGAATTTAAGAGTAGCTGTGGGAGACTTTCTACTGGTGTATTGTTTTGGTAGATGTTAACTTGAATATTGTGGCGTTTTGCTGTTAAGTAGGCTCCTTCATTAATACAAATGACTTGAGAGTGACGAATAACTTCATGTGGTTGATAGCCATCTATTTTTGCTTGTTCCATAAATAATTCGACCGAACTAGCACTTGCGAATATAATCGTATTAAATCCATCCTCCTCAACGACTCGCCTAAATGCAACCGAAACAGGAAGATGATTTTGTAGGCGGTGTGTTCCTAAATAGTCACCTTTAGATCCTCGCTTCATTTCCTCTGCACCAATTATGACGCTATGGTTTAATGTAGTAGATTGGTCAGCAATTATTCCTCGCTGAAGTAATGCTCCCCTTGTCTCGTCATCAGTATAATAAAATTTTGCCTTTAAACAACGAATATCGACCTTATGATTAATCAGACTCTCAAAAAATAAGGAAACACTCTCTTTTGCTGTAAATAAAATATCCTCATAACTATTAATTTCCTCTAGCTTACTAACAAATGCTAATTCATTCGTTAGCACTTCACAATGCTGCCGTGGATAAGTGAGTACCTCTGCACCATTATTAATTAAAGAGCTTATTTGAGCTTCTTCGCCATTAGGAAAAATCACTTTTTTACCTAGCAATAGTTTCTCTTCAAACCATTGTAATTGTTTTCTAAGAGCGACAATATTACCGACAAGAGTAATGGCCGGGTTACTTATCGCATGTTTCTCAACTTCGCTAACGATTGAACATAACGTACCTTCGACAACTCGCTGCCTACCTGTCGTCCCCCATTGGATTACAGCGACTTTTGTAGAAGCAGGCTTGCCATTGCCTATCAATTGCTCACAAATATATGATAAGTTTTTCACACCCATGTAAAAAGCTATTGTATCAATCCCTTGAGCAAGAGCTTGCCAGTTTATTAGTGGTTTGCCATCTACCGACTTATCATGGCCTGTAACAACGGTAAAGCTTGTTCCATACTCACGATGGGTAACTGGTATGCCCGCATAAGCTGCAGCGGCAATACCCGAAGTAATTCCAGGGACGATTTCATAACGAATTCCCTCTCGTTTTAGAGCGTCAGCTTCTTCGCCAACTCTACCAAAAACACCAGGATCGCCACCTTTAAGACGGACAACTAACCTTCCCGCTTTTGCTTTTTCAACTAACAGGTCATTAATAGCTTCTTGTCTTAAAATATGGCGATCTGGTAACTTGCCACAATAAATCAACTCCGCATTTGCATCTACTTCTTGTAAAAGCAGAGGATTAACCAAACGATCATAAAGAACCACTTCTGCTTTTTTTAATACTTCTAACCCTTTGACAGTAATAAGCTTTTGATCTCCTGGTCCTGCTCCAACAAGATAAACAAATCCTTTTGCGGTCATGGCATGTCACCTCCTCGTGTAAAGTTACAATATTATATCTTTATTTAACTACGAACGCAGTACCTTTACTCGCTACTTTTTTCCGTTCTAATAATACAATTTCTTTTATGTCTGGTAGCTTTAAGAAGCTTGCTTCAACTTCAATTTCCGCTCTTTTAAATGCCTGCTTATCATTTTCAGCGACAACAATAACGGTAACCTCATCGCTATTAATTAACACCTTAAAATGGTATAAGTTCATGATTTAAGCCTCCGCTAGAATGTTGTCTAACTGCCCTTGAAGAGTTGCTACTCCTACTCTTTGGACAAAATCATAGAAGGTTTCTCCAGCGATTTTTTCCGCTTTAAAGAACTTAAAAAGATCTTTTAATACAGTAGGTAGCTTTTCTGACATGACTCGCCCTTTTAACTTTTCATTAAATTGAGCATGTTCTTTTTCTAACGTACCACCAACATAAATTTCAAATGCTTCGACCATCCCTGCTTCTTTTGTTTTCATCAAAACACCTTGTAAACCAATATCAGCAATTTGACGTTGACCACACGAGTTAGGGCACCCAACCATATGAATTCTTACCGGTACATCTAACTGAATGTGATCATCTAAATACTCAGCTAGCTTGCGCGTCGTCTCCTTCGTTTCGACTAACGCTAAATTACAGTACTCTATTCCAGTACAAGAAACTGAGTAACCTATGAAGCTTTTCGGTTGTAACGTGATTTTCTCAAAAATCGGTTCAGCGATTAAAGCCGCAATTTTTTCATCTGGAACATTTGGAATAACGATGTTTTGTGAATTACAAGTTCTAATTTCACCATTTCCATATTTTTTAGCCACTTCGGCGAGCGTTATTAACTCCTCTGAATTCATTCGTCCAACCGGAACGTTAAAGCCGGCGTAATTCAACCCTGCTTGTTTCTGTTCGTGAACACCGTAAAAATATCCGGCATTCCACTTTTCAAGTTTATCCACACCTTTTGAAGGAAGTTCATGACCGTACACTTCAATAAGCTTTTCACGGAATTTTTCTGGACCCCAATCAGCCATTAAAAACTTTAGACGAGCACGGTGACGTTTTTGACGGTAACCGTAGTCACGATAAATCGTTGTAATCGCGATTGCTACATCCTTGACTTGATCTGGAAGTACGAATACATCTAACTCTTCAGCTAAATAAGGCTTTGAAGAAAGCCCACCACCCACTTTGACGTGGAAGCCGATTTGTTCTACACCATTGATCTCCTTGGTAGCCGGCGTAAACGCCAAACAGTTAATTAGATCATGTCCAGCATTTTGAACGTTTGCAGAAATTGACATTTTAAATTTACGCGGTAAATTAGAAAAATCTTCGTTTCTTTGGAAAAAATCATACACCTCGTTTACAATTGCTCTCGTATCCATTAATTCATTACGGTCAATCCCCGCTAAAGGATTTCCTACAATCGTTCTCGGAATATCACCACAGGCACCGATCGAAGACAAGCCTACTTCTCCTAGACGCTTATAAATGTCAGGAAGCTGTTCAATTGTCAACCAATGAAATTGAATCGCTTGGCGAGTAGTAATATCGATAACTCCACGACCATAATCTTTTCCAATGTTAGCTAATGTAATGGCTTGCTCGTTAGTAATAATTCCTGTTGGAATATTAACCCTCATCATGAAATAGCCAGCTTCTTTAGGCTTTTGTAAATAAAGCCCAGCCCATTTAAAATGTCCCCAATCTTCTTGAGGGATCGAAGCAAAACCTTCTTTTGCATAACGATCAATATCATTTAAGATATCTAAACCATCTTTTTTCAACTTGTGAATTTCCTCTTTACTCAGCTTACTTTCGTCATTTGCCCAAATTTTCTCGTATGCCATAATAGCCTCCTAAGCTTGTAACCTACTTTTCTACTAATCAATTATTTCAAACGATGTTTCTCATTCTTTTCAATTTGAATGACCTTACCGTCTTGAACAATTAATGAAATTGATCCGAATTTCATATCTTTTAACATTTCTTGTACTTTCAAAAATACATGTTCTAGCTCAGAATTTTCGTTGTTCTTCACCCCAAGTCCTCCTTTTACTTAGCCGCTCATTTAATCCCTAGTTATTTTATATGATTAATTGATATTTTAAGACTGTCGCGTACGAAAGTCAACTAAAAAGATGGCGTAAGTAGTGAAACTATGCTGCCAAACTCTACTTTAAGCTTATAAAAAAACGAGTGCGAAATAATCGCACTCTAAAATCTCCCCTTAATACAGTAGATCTAACTCGTTACCTTGCAGCAGCCACATCTAAACTCGCTAAAAACTTTTCTAGGCGATTGCAGCCTTCTTCGAGAATTTCCATACTATATGCGTAAGATAAACGGAGATATCCTTCACCAAAGCTTGAAAACGCTGAGCCTGGTACACAAGCAACTTTCCCTTCTTGTAAGAGACGAGTCGCAAACTCATTTGCACTCATACCAAACTTCTCAATCGATGGAAATAAATAAAACGCTCCTTCTGGTTTTACAACGTCAATACCCATGGATACTAGTCGATCGTAAACATAATCACGGCGTTTTTCGTATTCGACACGCATCCCAGCTGCATCATCAATACCTTCAGTTAATGCTTGAACAGCAGCCCACTGAGAAATTGCACTAGCGCAACTTACATTATATTGATGGACTTTTAACATATGCTTTGTTATATTTTCCGGGGCAAAGACAAAACCAACCCGCCATCCTGTCATTGAATGAGATTTAGACAAGCCATTAATAATAATCGTTTTTTCCTTCATACCAGGAAAAGAAGCGATCGAACAATGCTCCGTGCCGTAAACTAATTCACTGTAGATTTCATCAGAAATAACGAATATATCGCGTTTGCTTAATACTTCTGCAATTTCTGCTAACTCAGCTTTTGTTAAAATACAGCCAGTTGGATTAGACGGGTATGGTAACATTACGCATCTTGTTTTACTCGTAATCAGGCGTTCAATTTGCTTTGGGGTCATTTTAAATTCAGTATTTCTAGTATCGGCATAAACTGGAATAGCACCACACATTTTAATGATTGGCTCATACGCAGGATAAACTGGTCCAGGAAGAATTACTTCCGAACCCGCTTCTAAAATTGTTCGAAAAGCAATATCAATACCTTGGCTTGCTCCGATTGTCGTAATGACCTCTTGTTTAGGGTTATATGAGAGACCATATTTCGTTTCTACAAATTGTGAAGCTGCTAAACAAAGCTCGTCTAAACCAGCATTTTTCGTATAACCTGTCTTATTTTCATCAATGGCTTTTTTACCGGCTACTTTTATGTGTGCGGGTGTCGGAAAATCTGGCTGGCCAATTGTTAGTTGAATGGCATCAGGATAATGGGCCACCATATTGAAAAACTGTCTAATCCCTGAAATTTGTATGTTTTTCACTTGATTGTTAACTAAATGTTCCATTTGGGACTTCCTTTCCTGACAATACTAAAATGTTTTTTAGTTTCATAAGCATCAGTCGACGCTACTAAGAACTACATCTAGCTTTTTGTCGCTAATAATTCACTTATGTATTATCAGTATTTTAGCAAAAAAAATCAGAAACAGGAATCTTTTATTACCTTTATTTTAAAGCTTCTCTTATTTTTAAAACCGCTAATTCTTTCTTTTTCGCTTCAAACATTAAATCCGTCCTGCGCGGCCCTAGTAGTTGGAGCAATAATTCATAATCTTCTCGTAAAATATAATCATGATGTGATGTATCTGTTTTCGAATTCCGCCCTGAACTAATATGCATTTTGGGTAACCTCTTATGCTCCCAAGAAGCAATAACACGGTCTAGCAAAAAGGCGATCACTAAATCCTCATACGGGTTACAATGATGATGGTGAATATCAAAACAAACAGGTACACCAATCTCATCGTGAATATCTAGAACATCTTTAACATGAAAAGACTTATCATCATTTTCTAAGATTAAGATCGATTTAATTTCAGGGCTTAGTTTTTTATAATTCTCACTAAAACGCTTTTTCGCTTCTTCTTTCTCTCCATAAACACCACCAACATGAATAACCATATCAGTCCCGCCCATTAGCTCCATTAACTTATAATGATACTGTAGCTCCCGAAACGCATTCGTTACAACCTTTTCATTAGGTGAATTAATAATCGTAAATTGCCCTGGGTGAACAGTTAATCTCATCTGATATTTTTTTTGATACGCGTTTATTTCCTTAGTAATCGCTAAAACATCTTCATCTTCCCACCAATTCCACGTTAAAATCTCATGACTTCCAAAAGGAACGATGTCGCTACTGACCCGAAAAAAATCAATATTATTCTCCTGATTCCATTTCAGTATGCTTTGCACTGACTCTAAATTAGCTAGAGTTAGCTCTTTAACTTTTGCCATTCCCTCAAGTTCAACCGTTTTTAATCGGCATGTCCTCATTTTCAAGCCTAATGTCACATTTAAGCAGGCGTAACCAAGTTTCATTTTATCACCTTCAAATTTTAGTAGATCAGCCATAAAGAATAGCGAACCTTCGTTTTTTAAAATAAAGGAAAATAAAAGTGCTATTCGAGCAAGCACTTATCTGTTATAATTCCGTTCATATGACTAAATTTAGAAAGAAGGGATGTTATGAAACAGACCCTTACAATTAAAGAAAAGATTGCGCAATTTTTATATATTGTCGTCCCGATTTTAGTGACTCAGTTTGCACTTTTTTCGATGAATTTCTTTGATACAACGATGAGTGGAAATGTAAGTTCAAATGACTTGGCTGGTGTCGCTATTGGTTCAAGTCTTTGGGTACCAATCTTTACGGGACTTTCAGGGATATTAATGGCGATGACTCCGATTGTTGCTCATCATATTGGTGCTAAAAATAAAAAAGATGTTCCTTTTGCAGTTGTACAAGGAATCTACTTATCTATAGTTTTGGCTATAGTCGTGATAATTATCGGCATTTTGTTCATAAACCCGATTTTAAATTTAATGAGCTTAGATCCGATTGTGGCAGCGATCGCCAAAAAATATTTACTTGCGTTAGCATTTGGTATCTTCCCATTATTTTGCTACACCATTTTACGTTCCTTTATTGATGCTTTAGGACATACTCGCGTAACAATGATTATCACACTGTTATCATTACCCATTAACATTTTCTTTAACTACATTTTAATCTTTGGTAAATTAGGCTTCCCACAATTAGGCGGAATTGGTGCTGGTATTGCTTCATCAATCACATATTGGTGTATTTTTCTGATATCCCTTTATTTTATCCACCGCGTTACACCATTTGCAGAATATAACATTTTTCGAAGTTGGGCCAGCGTTTCGCTTCAATCTTGGAAGGAAATATTAAAAATCGGCGTTCCAAGTGGACTCGCGATCTTTTGTGAGACAAGTATCTTTGCTGCCGTTACTCTGCTCATGAGTCAATATAGCACGATTACGATTGCCGCCCACCAAGCTGCGATTAACTTTGCATCGTTTTTATATATGCTACCATTAAGCATCTCAATGGCGTTAACGATTACTGTAGGGTTTGAAGTTGGCGCGAAACGTTTCAAAGATGCTAAAAACTATAGTTATTTAGGTATTGGTCTTGGGTTAATGTTTGGAATTGTTTGCTCGATCATTCTACTAGTTTTTAATGAACAAGTTGGCATGCTTTATACAAACGAACCCGAAGTATTGCAGTTAATATCTCAATTTCTTATCTTCGCGATCTTCTTCCAAATGTCAGATGCAGTTGGTGCACCACTCCAAGGAGCACTAAGAGGCTATAAGGATGTAAATGTCACCTTTCTGTTGGCCGTACTTTCTTTTTGGATCATTGGCTTACCATTAGGCTATCTACTGGCAACCTTTACAGAGTTTGGAGCTTTCGGATATTGGATTGGATTAATTACCGGGCTTGCTACTGGTGCGGTTTTCTTATTTATTCGTTTGCAGTATGTACAAAGAAAACATATAGCGTCCTTAACACAATTATCCATTAAAATTCCATCTTAACTTGGCCTTAGCTGGCCAAGTTTTTTTGTGTTTTGTCTTCATATGACGCAAAAGTTCCTTAGCTTTTTATCTCCTTACTTCTTGATATAATAAAAAAGCTGCCATCGCATAAGCCTCGAGATATTCCCTTATCCCCTCTTTGCCGCGAGGGTTTCTAACAATTGTTTTTTCGAGGGCTGTTTGAGCTATATGTTCGTTTGCAAAGACACTTTTTAAAAATGAAACAGTCTCACCTAAGCCATGATTACCTAAATTCATGACTTCATAAAACGAAATGAAGCCGTGCATGACACCTTCATAATGCAAATGAGTGACAGGCACTCCTGATTCTGCTAGCCGTACTCCGTATTGCTCACCTTCATCTCTTAATGGGTCAAACTCAGCAGTAATGATTAACGTAGCAGGAAGATCCTCTAGGTTTTCAGCATTTAGTGGTGACGTATATGGGCTAAGCCACATTTCTTCCTTCGGGGTATACAATTCTCGTGTGCGATACATGACACTTCTAGATAATAAATAATAACCACTATCATAAATAATTCGCGATTGGAGAGGCATATCTTGGAAGGTTGTTAATGGATAAAGTAAGGCTTGACCAACAATAGCCGGACCTCCAAAATCACGTGACATTAAGGTAACAGCCGTAGCTAAGTTCCCACCAGCACTATCTCCTGCTACAGCAATCCGGCTCGGATCACCATTGAACTCCGTTGCATTTTCATAAGCCCAAAGTAGTGCATCATAACTATCTTCAACTGCCGTTGGAAACACATATTGTGGAGCTACTCGATATCCTACTGCAATAACAACACTCTGAGTTCTAGCGGAAAGGACCCTAACAATATTGTCATGTGTTTCGATGTTTCCGTACCCTTCTTGAAAGGCACCACCATGATAATACATAATGATCGGATTAGGACCTTCTTTTTTGGGATAATACACTCTTCCAGGAATTTGTACGCCGTCTGCAACTGTAATCTGAATATCTTCTCTCGCAATTGTCGCTGGTCTTGGTTGGATTAAAAATTTGGGCGGCTTCATATCTGATGTAATAATATTATTGTTTACAGCATGTAGGATTACCGCAGTTTTTGGTGGTAGGCGCCCCTCATCGGTAATCGACCAATAATGGACGGACAAAATTACGTAGCTTGTGCAGATTAGAAACAAAGCTGCCAAATACGCAAGAATTCTTTTTAGAACCTTCAAAATAGACGCCTCCTTTTCTTATAGCTTCCCAAATTCAAACTCATTTTAGTTACGTTTTTTATATTCCCGTTATCATTTCTAAAGAAACTAGAAAAGTCATCTCCGCCTTAATGATCTGAAGGAGACGACTCAATTAGTATTTAGCGTACAAGTCTAGTTATTCAACCTCGTTCTACGATTTTTCCAAAGATTTATAACAAAACCACCAGTCTAAGCAGTTTACCTTCCCGAGGTTTGCATCTTCAAGTCTTTTTTGAATACTATAAAAATTACTAGGTGGTGGCAGCATCACTTGGTTACCAAGATATTCATTGTGTGGCCAATTTGCTGGAGTAGCTACTTTATGAGCTGAAGCTGTTTGTAAGGCCTTCAAGACTCGTAAAAGCTCCTCACTATTTCTCCCTACCTCAGGCGGATAATTCATCATTAAGCGAATTTTCCCTTTAGGATCAACGATATAAACGGTTCGAACTGTTAAGGGTCCGACTTGTGGAGATAGCATTCCTAACTTTTTGGCTAAAACCCCCAACTCATCGGCAATGATCGGAAAACTTATCGAAACCTGAAAATGATCTCTTATCCATTCCACCCATTTAATATGGGAAAACACACCATCTATGGATAAGCCAATGAGTTCCGTATTAAGAGCTCTAAATTGTTCACTCTTTCTTTGGATTGAGATGAACTCAGTAGTACAGACAGGCGTAAAGTCGCCAGGATGTGAAAATAACACAAACCATTTCCCTTCATAATCATTAGGGAGTTTCTTCTTTCCTAATGTAGTCCTAACTTCAACTTCAGGAAAGCGATCACCAATTAACGGTGGACAATTTTCATTATGTGTCACGGCTCTTGCACTCCTTTCTATAACTTATGTATATGCGCCTATTAAACACGAGGTGTTTTATCGAAAATCTTTTCCTATCTTACTGTATTTTGTTAAAATATAAGTTGGCAGGAAAAATACATATGTGAGGGAGTTACAAAAGTGAATACATTCGAACAAAATTTAGCGAAATATGCTGAAATATCAGTTAAAGTTGGGATTAATATTCAAAAAGGTCAAACGTTAGTTATCAATGCACCGACAAGCAATATCGAATTCGTTCGTCTTGTTGCAAAAAAGGCGTATGAAGCAGGAGCAAAAGAAGTTCATATCGAATGGAACGACGAAGAACTTACTTTATTAAAATACACACTAGCTCCTGATGAGGCTTTTACCGAATTTCCTATGTGGAAAGCGAAAGGCTTTGAGGAAATGGCTGAAAATGGTGCTGCTTTCATGAGTATTGTTGCCTCTAATCCTGATTTATTAAAAGATGTTAATCCAGAGCGTATTGGGAATTTTAATAAAGCTAGAGGTAAAGCTCTTGAAAAATATCGTAATTACGTTCAAGCCGATAAGGTAAGTTGGTGTGTAATTGCTGCTCCATCCAAAGAATGGGCACAGAAGGTTTTCCCTGAAGCCTCTGAACAAGAAAGTATTGAAAGGTTATGGGATGCAATTTTCATGGCTACTCGTGCCGATTTAGAAGATCCTGTAACAGCGTGGCGAGAGCATAACAGTAAACTATTAAGCAAAGTAGATTATTTAAATAGCAAAAAATATGCAAAACTTCATTATCAAGCACCAGGAACAGATTTAACAATTGCGCTTCCAGAAAAGCACGTTTGGGTTGGTGGCGGTGGTCAAAATGAAGCTGGAGTGAGCTTTGTTGCGAACATGCCAACTGAAGAAGTATTTACCGTACCTCAAAAAGACGGAGTTAACGGTGTTGTCGCTAGTACGAAGCCGTTAAATTATAGCGGAAATGTTATTGACAACTTTAGTCTTACATTCGAAAACGGAAAAATTGTTAATTTCTCGGCAGAAGTTGGGCAAGAAATGCTAAAACGTTTAATTGAAACAGATGAGGGCTCTCATTTTCTTGGTGAAGTGGCTCTTGTCCCTCATGATTCACCGATCTCTAATTCAAACACGATTTTTTATAACACGTTATTTGATGAAAATGCTTCAAGCCATTTAGCCATAGGGAATGCTTACTCGTTCAACCTTGAGGGCGGTAAAACAATGTCAAAAGAAGAGTTGCAAGCAAACGGTGCAAACTCAAGTATTACTCACGAAGACTTCATGATTGGATCTAGTGAAATGAACATTGATGGGATTACAAAGGATGGCAACCGTGAGCCTTTATTTAGAAATGGAAATTGGGCGTTTTAAGAAAATTTACAAGTGTCCATCAAAATACGGTATTAGAAAAACGAGCTTGTTTTCAAGCTCGTTTTCATTGCGTCAAGTTTAACTTTCGTATTTAAATGAACGATGAGGAAACTCCCCATTTTTTTGATTATTTTCACTTACTAATACGATGCGGATACTCCTTCAATTTCTTCTCAATGTTATCGATTTCACCTTCAATTGTACCTTCTGTGTATGTGTCGCTTACTTGTTCATGAGTGATGGCAAGTCCTTTTTCCACTTCATTTTTACTACAATAATCCGAAGGGTCAAATGATTTTTCTGCTATTTCATTGCTGCTGTTGTTTTCATCCCTCTTAGCCATACTAACACCCCCTTTATTTTTAGTATGGCCTCGTACCCATCGTTGTATTGATTACCGAAAAAATTAACTTGCATTTGTAATTAACAAAATCATACAATTGGTTTTAAGAAATCCAATTTGGAAAGGAAGCTTAATTTGAAGGTAGCAATCTTTGATTTTGATGGAACACTATACCCTGAAGAAACATTTTCTCTAATGATGAAACATTTGAAAACTCATCCAGTTCATAATCATAAATATCGTCGCTTCATTACAAAGATTCTTCCCGTATATGTCGCGTATAAACTAAAGCTATATCCCGAGCAAAAGATGAAAGAATATTCAATGAGATCCTACATATCTGCGTTTCGAAAAACACCAGAAGTTGAAATTCAACAGTTTTTTTCACAAATTGGTCAGCAAATGAGTCAAAAATTAAGTTCGCCTGTTTTGCAGAGGTTAGAGCAACATAGTAAAGATGGCTACTATATTATGCTTGTTTCAGGAGCGTTTGAACCGTTACTTCACGCAGTCACGAAGGATATAAATTTCAATTGTATCATTGGGACAAGTATCCCTTTTAAAAACAAAGAAATTGATAAACATACACCGGTCATTCACATCCATGGCGAACGAAAAACAGCCAATATCCATGCTCAGCTAGCAAATGATGAGATTGATTGGGAAAATAGTTACGCCTATGGAGATAGTTATTCTGACTTAAATGTCCTTGAATTAGTTGGAAATCCTGTTGCTGTAAAGCCTGAACCGCGTCTCTTACAAGTAGCAACTGAGCGTAACTGGGAAATACTCTCATAGCTCGGCCTAGTTCTCCTCTCATGAAATTTTGGTTTATAACAAAAACTAAAAAGAGAGAAATGAAGGAGGATGAAAAGAATGGAGTTTGCGATAAAAGCAAAAGATGGTGCAATCCCCTGTTTAGTAACAATTGACGAAGATAACGGTCGATACATGTTGCGAAAAGCTGATACTAGTGGTGAAGTTTTTCAAGATAAAAACCAGCTCATCCAATGGATTGAAACCGAATGGAACCCTCTTCTCTTTGAGGACGAAGATGCTTATTCTGAACTGCTTGACATGATTAAAGGTGATTTTGACTCTAGTGGCTCGTTTTAGAAAATCCAGCAACAACTTCGTTAAGAAAAAAGGTAGTACTTCATCATAATGGTCACCATTATGAAAAGTACTACCTTTTTAAAATCGATAAATCCAAAACTGTTCTTCTGTTAGCCATTTTTTTAACCTAGCCTTTTGATCTTTGTTCTCTTTGAAAATAGCTTCAGTTTGTGATCGATGGGCTTTAATGGCTGCGACTTTTACATCAAAAAAATGAGAAACATCATGGATAACATCCGGTTTTCCTAATTCCTTTTCACGATTATTCGTTATCGCCATACAGTAAACCTTAGGACGATCTTCTTCTGATAAAAGCCTAACCGCTTCAACTGTGGCATGCCCAGTTGCATCATGATCAGGATGAACTCCATGCCCCGGATAATGAGTGATTATTAAGGATGGTTTAACTTCATCAATAATTGCTTTTATCGACTCGATTAGCTTAGTTTCGTCTTCAAACTCAACTGTCTTATCTCGATAGCCTAACATTCTTACATCATTAATTCCTAAAATCGTACATGCCTCATTAAGCTCTACTTTGCGCAAATATGGCAGAGTTTCTCGATTTGCAAATGGCGGTGTTCCCATGTTCCGCCCCATCTCACCTAAAGTTAAACATGCATAGGTTACCGGGATCCCTAAATGTGAATATTCCGCTATTGTGCCACCTGGGCCAAAAGATTCATCATCTGGATGTGGAAAAACTACTAAAACGTGTTTTTCTTTCATTCTTGATCTTCCTTTCCATTTACTTAAAAGCAGTTTCACTTAGCTGTAAGGAAATCGCAATCTTCCCTTCGCTATCGTGACCAGCTAACAGTAATTGTCCTTCTTCATTAAATTCCCAATCAGTTAACCCTTGAGCATAGACCCAGCCATCCTCTAGCTTTAACCCTACACGATAGGGATGGTCCCCTGTTATTTTCCCATTTGAGAATTCAATTTTCCCATTTCGAATAAACGCACTTACTGCCAACATCCCTTCATTGCGGTGTGCAGCATACGCCCCGTTTGTCGTTTCTAAGTGAAGAAAAATTGGTTTATTTTTAAACTGATTGATCACTTCTTCAACCTGTTTGGCATCAATTGGCTTCATCAAAAAACCTCCTGCAATTACTTTCTTGCATTTTAACATATCTTTTCTTAAAGTACTTACTTTTACAACTCATCCTAATTTATATCATATAAAACAATCATGATTTTCGATATTAACCCTAAATGAAAATAAGGCCGACTTCTTCGGTACCTTGATCAACAATTTTAAAAGTCGCTGGATTTCCTTTCTCTTCGCTGTAAAACTCTAACGAATTTTAGAGGCTCGTTCATGAAAATCCAGCGACATCTTCTCGTCTTTATAAACTAAACATGCATGATTCCTATTTTAACCCTGAATGAAGATCAGCCGCTCTCTTTGGTACCTTGAGCTACAATTTAAAAGTCGCTGGATTTCCTTTCTCTTCGCTGTAAAACTTTAACTAATTTTAGAGGCTCGTTCATGAAAATCCAGCGACATCTAATGTTAATGCTCAAACATTTTTTTATACAAAAAAGAAGCCCTTAATTTAGCTAGGACTACTTGTTTAGGTTTCGACTAGAGCATTTTCTGTGTTTGTCTTCTCATATTGCTCTTTAACTATTCCGTAGTAAGCAACATCTTCGTACTGCCCCCATTTAAACACGTGTTGCGACAGCGTTCCCTCATATAAAAGTCCAGACTTTTTCATCACTTCAATCGAGGCTTTATTTTTTTTCATCACACACGCCCAAACGCGGTTTAAATTGAGTTCGTAAAAAGCAAACTCTATTAATCTATTCGAGGCCTCAGTAGCAAAGCCATTATCCCAATACGGTTTACCAATCCAATAGGCTAATTCGCCACGTTTATGATTTAAAGCTAATGTCAAAGTCATACAACCAACTAGTTCCAACGTTTCTTTTAAGATAATAGCAAAAGAATAGCTGCTCCCTTTTTTGAATTTTTCAGTACAACTTGTGATCCAATGTATCGCATAACCATCTGGATAAGGATAAGGAATATGCAAAGTTGTTCGAGCTAAATCTATATCACTTGTTAAGGTTTGCACGATCTCGGCATCTTCTGGCTCAAATGGTCTTAAAAATAACCGATTTGTCTCAAAGAAACACATAATTCCCCCTCCTTCCAACTAAGGCTGTATAGCTCCAATTGATTGTTCTAACTAAACTAGAATGCTATAAGTATATTTGACACTCCAGTAAACAATTCCTGCTTTGTCACTGGTAAAAAACTACTATTGCTTCATTAAACAGAATATATTATTATACAAATATAAGAAAAACAAACACATCCTGCGATGAACGTGGGCTTAAGATGTCTCAAACCGATGCATTGTTTACGGGAATTCAAATTGCCAATTGGACAACAAGCCAAGTAAGCGAATTGGACGTTGAAAAATTGACTGAGAGTACCCACCTGCTATTAGCGGGTTTTGAGACACGAGGAGCTACGTCAGAGCGGGAATTCATTACATAGTAAGTTAAAGCCTGCATCCCCTTGGGACGCAGGCTTTTGTGGTATTTAGCGTTTATATTTACTCGATATTGTCTTTTTGCCTATCTGTTCTTAAATGTTGCATATGTTCTTTTAAGTCTCTTTCTTTTTTTGCTTCTCTTAAAACCATACGAATTGTTTTTCTAATACGCTTCCTTTTTGCCATGAATAACAACACTCCATTTTCGTTAGATTTGTCTTCATGTGAATTAGAATTATCTACTCCCTGCAAAGGATAGTATAGAAAATCTTATGTACTTTAAATATTGATTATGACAATGGGACATTAGAAACTCAATTGTGACAAGTAATAAATAAAGTCGTTATCACTCTTTAATCGGCACATTGTTGTTTAGTAATTAGGGAACCTCAACATTCTTCGTTATTTTATCAACAGCTTTCAGCTACAAGCCTAGAGCCTTGTGTAATTTCACCGCAAAAGCTAAGGCATGGTCATTATCTCCGTGAATACAAACAGTATCAGCTTTTATTGGCACATGGGTCCCTTCGACCGACTTAACAGTTCCCTCGTTGATCATCATTAATATCTGGTTCAGAGCTTCATTTTCATCAGTGATTATTGCATGGCTAGCTGATCTAGGTGTCAGCATCCCATCTGCTTGATACGTCCGGTCCGCAAACACTTCATGAAATACTTGAAGTCCGTAGGTTTCCCCAGCCTTTGTGAGCTCACTATCGGCTAGCCCATATAAAATCAAGCTTTGATCAACGTCCCTGACCGCTTTCGCAATCGCTTCGGCGAGGATTGAATTACTAGCAGCCATATTATACAAGGCTCCATGCGGCTTAACATGATGCAATTTACCACCTTCAACCTCTACAAAAGCTTTTAGTGCACCAATTTGATAAATGACAAGATTATAAGCTTCATTAGGACTTATCTCAATTTGCCGCCTCCCAAAACCTGCGATATCTTGAAAGCCCGGGTGAGCACCGATCTGGACATTTTTCTCCATGGCAACAGCTACTGTTCGTTGCATTACATTTGGGTCCCCCGCGTGAAAGCCACAAGCAATATTTGCTGAGGTAATGTAGTTTAAAATTTCGTTGTCACGCCCGATTTGATAAATCCCAAAGCTTTCACCTAAATCACAGTTTAAATCTATCTTTCTCATCGCTTCTCTCCTTATCTTTTAATATAAAAGCAAGCTTTTTTAAATCCAATTCTTGTTCTACATATAGTTTTTGTGCTTCTTTTAAAGAAACCTCTTTAAAATGGACTTCGTCTCCTGGCTTCAACTGAGCTAACATAGGTAAATCTACGCTGATCACATTCGCTATTTTCGGATAACCACCAGTCGTTTGTCGGTCAGCCATCAAAACGATCGGTTGCCCATCTGGGGGAACTTGCACAGTCCCAAAGACTGTTGCCTCTGAGATTAATTCTACCTTTTGCTTTAATTGCAAAGCTTCCCCTTTTAAACGATAGCCCATTCGATCTGAATTTACGGTGATTTGATATTTTGTCGTAAAAAAGCTTTGTATTGCTTCTTCAGTAAAAAGACATCGTTGCCTCCCCTCAGTAACTCTAATCTCCTTACTAGTTCGATAGGGATTTACAAACCAACGAGTCGTAGAATAAAAATCATGATGAACATTAAGAAAGTTTTTTTTCTGCACTTGCTCTTTCAACGGAATAATATCTCCTTTTTTAAGGCGCTCCCCGCAAAGCCCACCAAACTTTCCACGCTCATAAGTTGAACGACTGTTTAGTACAAATGGAGTATCAATTCCACCTTGAAAAGCAATATAAGCGCGACAACCATTTAGACAACGACCAATCTTTAATGTTGTTCCTCGTTTTACAAAGATCGGTCTTCCCATTGGCACGCGTACATCATTAATCTTTGCTTGAAAAGAAGCACCACAAATCGAAAAAAGTGTGTCTTCGATGATATAGAGCTCTGGACCTACTAACGTAATTTCTAACGTTGCCTCGTTTAAATTATTACCAACGATTAGGTTAGCAAGTTTATGGGAGAAACTATCCATTGCTCCACCTACAACGACTCCATATCGTTGATAGGAATATCGACCTAAATCTTGAATTGTTGTCATTACACCACCCTGATTAACGACGATACTCATCTTCTTTCACTTCCCATAAATCAAATTGCGCTTCTGATATACAATTAAAACGAACACGATCGCCTTGCTGTAACAAGCTCGGTTCAGTCTTTTGATGATCGAAAAGACTGACAGGCGTCCTACCAATGATTTGCCAACCACCTGGTGAAGAAATAGAATAGATACCCGTTTGAGTTCCTGCAATTCCTACAGATCCTTTTGCTACCTCTTTTCTAGGTGTAGCAAGCCTCGGTGTTGCAATTTGCTCATTTAAGCCATTTAAGTAGGGAAAACCAGGGGCAAAGCCGATCATTGACACAGTATATTCTGCTTCGCTATGTATCTTAATTACTGCTTCTTCACTCAAGGAATGCTCCTTTGCGACTGTTATTAAGTCTGGCCCATACTGACCTCCGTAACAAATCGGAATAGTAATTAGAGAATTTTTCTTTTCTATATTTTTAAACACCGTTGTTTTCAGTAGCTTGTCTACAGTTTCTTTACAACTATCAAAAGGGGACATTTCTCTACTTTTCGAGAAATAGAGCGGATTATAAATTATAGTGACGGTTGTATATGCTGGAATATAATCAACAAATCCTGCAATTTGTGTCATAGCTAATCGTTTTGAAAATGCTGTAACTTTCATCTGAACATCTTCATTAACCTTTTCACCGAATTGAACTAGCAAGCCACAATCTCCTAATGGTTCTATTACTATCAAAAGCGATCCCTTCCCTTCTATAATAGATCATAGCGCCAACGGTTGTGTTTCACAATAGTTTAAGTTAGCGATACAACATAACAATTCTAGTAACAACACACGACTCTCATAAACAGTCGTTGGATTTCCTTTCTCTTCGCTGTAAAATTCTAACGAATTTTAGAGGCTTGTTCAAGGAAATCCAGCGAAAATCATCGATAAAGTAATAGCAATGTAACTATGTTTCTGAAAGGTTTCCCCAAAATTATTGTTGAGGGTGAATAAGATTATCGATTGAGAAGGATGATAACTATTGGGTGATTACGATGAAAAAAATGTTAAATTGGTTAGGAAAGCATGAGGTTATAGCTGGTTTCATATTTCTTTTTTTTATGGGATTTAGTCTTTTGGCTTTGGTCTATCTTAATATTTATTTAGAAATTCCAAAGTTTGATTAGTTTTTGTAAAAGATAATAAAACGAAGCTGTTTTACATAAAGAAAAACGCTGAATAATTAAACCAATTAACCGAAGAAAGAAAGCCATTTACCAAGCTAAGGAATCCAAGGAGCAATGACGCCTGTGTTTTCACGCAAAAAAGCTCGGAGCTTTCAACTGCCGAGCAGTAGTTACAATTATTCCGTTGAGCGGATTCTATAAAATGATTAAAAAGCTCTAAGCTTATTCCGTAGGTTAGCAAGGACACCATTACAAAAGGTATTTTGTTACGACAATCGATCAAATGGTGGTTATCCATAATCAGTAACCATTTGTAAAATATTGTAAACTTAATTATTGTTAAACTTCTTAGGGCGGAGGATTTCGACATCCTCGACATAGGTTATACCAGAATAATTTTCAAAATATTTCCCTGCAACCTGAACCATGATGGTTTCAGCCATTGTTTTGTCTTTCACAATGACCTCAATTTTAACATTCGCAAAATCTTCAATCACCAAGGCACGGTCTGAGGTCGAGCGCACATTACGGCTGCCTTTACCTCCTGCCGCGACAATGGTATATCCGCTCCCGCCGCAAGCTTCAATAATTTCGCATACACCTTTTAAAATTAATTTCTCTGTGATAATCACCACTTTTTCTGCCTTATAAAGAGTCATAACTAGTATTCTCCTTTCCTATAGATTAAAAACCACTTTTGCAAGAGCAATAAAGAGTGGGATGCAAACTGCTATTGAAACGGGCGTTCCCACGCTAGTAGAGGCACCAATATAAGCCGACGGATTGGCGGAAGGAATGGCTGCTCTCAATGTTGGTGGGCCAGATATATCAGAGCTTGAAGCCGAGATCACCGATAGCAGGATTACACCACCTGGGCTAAAACCGACAGTCGCATGAGCAATATATCCCAGGCCGAACGCCATTAATCCATGTAAAATGGGCGCAATAAAAGCATAAACTGCAAACAAGTACGCAACTCTTCGTAGCTCATTGAGACGTGAATAAGCCTCCATTCCCATGACTAGCAACAACACGGACAAAAACCCGCGGAAAAGCGGCTCATAAAAACTTTCCAGTACACTTTCCGATTTAGTGAGCAAGCCAAGGACCAAACCAAGAATAAGGGCGGATAAAGCAGAGCCGCGCAGACTTTCTTTGACAATTCCCCACACATCAACTTTACTGTCTTTACCTTCATTTTGTTTTTTTAGATGAATGTTGGCTAGAACAATAGCTAAAATGAGAGCTGGAATGTCCATAAACGGATAAAGCGCCGGAACCCAGGCTTCATAAACAATTGCATCTTCTTCAAGAAGGACCATAGCCGCTGCCAGTGTCGAGGCGCTCACCGCGCCAAATATTCCGGCAGTAGCAATACCGTCTTCTCGTTTAATACTTGGCAAAAAAGAAAAAACAAAACTTCCTAATAGTACGATTATTATACCAATGATAACAGTTGATACAGCGGGTAGGAACATGGCGCTCAGGTCGGCACCACGAATTTCGATACCGCCCTGGATCCCAATTTTCATCAAAAGCATGAAAACAATAAATTGGTAAATCGCATTAGGTATTTTCAGATTGCTGCCAAGGGCCGCAATCACCATACCGCCTATAAGAAACCCAAGTGTCGGGGATTGAAACTGCACGAGAATTCGCATCAAAAAATCAAATAAAAACTCCATCTGTCCAACTCCTTATTTGTGCTAAATATATTTGAGCTAAGGTTATATCTGCCGTTGACCTGTGAAATCACTGCAAATAAGAATATTTAAATGGATTTCAATTTGGATATTGGAATACGGTTATCATTTGTCAATTCCCTCTTCTATAAACAAAATATTTTTAACTTATAGTTTTACTGCCTTAATACCTCTTTTATAAACTCATAAATAAAAGTGTTTGCTTACGCAGTATTGGTCACCTAAGAGGGACGATCACTGAATGATCGTCCCTCTTAGGTGGTTATTCAATTGGCGGTATCGTACAGTGCAGAAAGTGAGTTTGGTGGTTTTTAGTATTTCTTATTCAACATAAGCTTTCGTAAGCACAATAAAGTTTGTCTAGTTTATAAATGCACTCGAAAACCTAACCCGTTTTTAATTAATTTTAGTTGGTAAATAAGTCTAAATATTCTCCATAACCCGCTTCAACTAATTTTTCTTTAGGGATAAACTGTAGGCTTGCGGAATTAATACAATAACGCAAGTGCGTTGGTGGCGGACCATCATTGAATACATGACCTAAATGGGAATCTGATTTCTTCGTTCGTACTTCTGTACGAATCATAAAATGACTTACGTCTGCTTTTTCGACAATTAGGTCGTCAGCAATTGCTTTAGTGAAACTCGGCCAGCCACATCCAGAATCGAACTTGTCTGTTGAGGAAAACAAAGGTTCTCCAGAGATGATGTCTACATAAATCCCGTCGTCTTTTTTATCCCAGTATTCATTTTTAAAAGGTGGTTCTGTACCATTCCGTTGGGTTACCTCATACTGGATCGACGTTAATCTTTTTTTTAGATCTTCACTCATCGTTTTCACCCTTCTTCCAATGTGTATTTATAAATCCAACACGCCCAGATCCAACACTATATAACGAATAATGAGTTGGATTTTTCTTATAGTAGTCTTGGTGGTATTCTTCACCGATGTAAAAAGTACTGGCTGGAATAATTGGTGTGACGATTGGCTTTGAAAAACGACCGCTTTCAGCTAGTTCTTGCTTTGATCGTTCAGCTTGTTCTTTTTGCTCTTCACTATGGTAAAAAATAGCTGTTTGATAGGATTGGCCTCTGTCGCCAAACTGTCCACCAGGGTCAGTAGGGTCAATTTGTTGCCAAAACAGCTGTAGTAACTTTTCATATGGATAGACATCAGAATTAAAGGTAATTTCTACTGCCTCATAATGACCAGTATTTTCCTGACAAACTTCTTTATATGTTGGATTCACTGTATGTCCGCCTGTGTAACCGACAACGACATCAATAATCCCTTCCTGCTCGTGAAACGGTTTCACCATACACCAAAAACAGCCACCTGCAAACGTTGCTTTCTCAATAGGCATATTACCATCCTTTCATTCGTTTTAGTTAGTTTATTATAGCAATTGTTCCCTTCATAATCTCAAACAATGCTCAGAGACTCCAGATTTATTCTGACTCCAGTCACTTTCCATTATCATTCAATAAATTTATAGGATTTTCATCTCATCTAGGTTTAAGAATCTAGAAAGGCTTGTGCCTTACTCACAAGCCTTTCTTTTCCATGTTAAACCGAAGCCGTATCGCCAAAATAGGAAACAACACTTCCAGCTTGTGTCGCCGCTACTTCGAAGCGGGCATCAATTCGTTCTTTTAGTTCAGGCACGTGAGAAATAATTCCCACTAGTCTTCCCGTACTTTGAATGTCAATTAATGTATCAATGGCATTTTCTAGAGATTCTGGATCTAATGTACCGAAACCTTCATCAATGAACATCGTTTCCATTGAGACACCGCCAGAAAAACTTTGAACAATATCAGCAAGGCCTAGTGCTAATGAAAGCGAGGCTTTAAAGCTCTCACCTCCTGATAATGTTTTTACATGACGTGAGCCGCCAGTATATTGATCGAAAGCTAGCAATTCTAAACCACTTTGCGCATTTCCTTTCGAACGTTCTGTTTTTCTTTGTAGCTGATAACGACCATTTGTCATTTTATTGAGTCTAGCATTAGCTGCTAATAAAATATCATCTAAAAATGCAGCTAAAACAAAGCGCTCAAACGTTACTCTGTACGTATTTTTCCCAGATGCGATATCTGCTAATTCGCCTACGGTTTTATACTCAGCTTCGACTGAGGCCATTTGTTTATTAATTGTTTCGATTGTTTCGGCGATATTCCTATTTGTTTGTGCCTTATGGTAAAGGATATTTCGCCGTTCTTGCAATCCAGCAATTTCAGCATTTATTTCTGTTAACTTTTCATTTAGACTTTCTAGATCTGGTTTCTCAATATCTTTTAAGCTTGACTCTAAATCGAGATAACGATCAGTAATCGATCTAAGTTCTTCGCGGTAAGCTTGAACATTCGCTTCTTTTTTGCGAATTTCCATCTCGGGTAATTTTACTTTACTATATTCTTCAACAGAGGCAAACCCAAGTTCCTGTAATTTATCTAAAAATAGTTGTCGTAACTCTTTTTGCCGTTCTGTTAATTCGGTAACAACCTTTTGGAGTGATGACATCGAGCCTTCTATAACAGCAATCTCTTGGTTTGTGTTTGTTACAGCTTTTTGAGCATCTTGTAACGCTCTTTCTAACTGTTTGAACTGTTCTTGTACATTGAACATTTGTTTACGAAATGCCTGTTCACTCCGTAAGTCCACTGGTAATGATTCAGTTAAGCGAGCAAGATCTCGGCGTTTTTCGATGAAGTTAGTATAAAGTTTTTCGTGTTCATCCTTACACGTTTCTAGACGATGTTTTACGTTATGAAGTTCCTTCGTACAATCACTAATTTCGCTTTCTATTCCTGTTGCTTTTTCTGTTTTTTCTTGAAGTTCATTTAGCTCGGCTTTTAGTTCTTTACAACGAAGCTGATAATGTTCCTCTAAATCTTCTAACGCAAATGATCGTAGTTGATGTGGGATATTCAGTCCTACATCATCTGCTAATTTGATCACTTGATCCATTTGTGTTTCAAATTTCGATTTTGCTTCAAAATAAAGCGCATCAACTTTAGCTTTTTCTTTTTCTAATGTTTTTACTTCTTTTTGGGTAGCTTTTAGCTGCTCATCTGTTGGCATATTTTCATGGATAACAGCTTTGTTTGGATGATCTAAAGATCCGCAAACCGGACATGAGCAATTATTTAATAAATTTTGTGCTAACAAACCAGCTTGCCCTTTATTCCATGACTCTAATAACAGTTCTAACTGTTCATTTTTTTCATTTAAAGCATCTTCTATATCTTCCCTGTCATCTTCTGTTGCAGAAAATTGTTTTTCAAAGGAGATTAATTGCTTTTTATTTTTCAGTAACTCCGTAACCCGCTCTAACATTCGCTCTTCTGTAGAAAGCTTTACTACCGCTTCAGCTTTATTAAGCTTTGCTTCGTTTATCACTTCTTTTTCTTTAGCTAATCGTTCGAGATTAACTTCAATAGCAGCGTACTGCTTTTCAAGATTTGTTTTTGTTAATTTAATGTTGTCTAATGCTGTACTTAGCTGATTTACTACTTTTTCGAGATTAGAGAATGAAAGAACATCCTTTTCCATAAGCTGTAAGCGACTAATTTCTTTTTGTACCGCTTCTCTTTCAGTTGTTCTTCCTTCCTCCGCTAGGAGACGTACTTGTTGCTCTTTCAAAACAGTTGTTAACTTAGCGATAAGCGCCTTAGCATTAGTTAACTCTTGAGCCTTTGTTACAACTTCTTTAGCTACTTCACTACTACGTTCTTCGTACTGGTGAGCGGTGTTTGCTTTTTGAGCTAGATCAATCGCTTTGATGAGTTGCTCAATCATTGGTTGCTGTGCTTCTAGCTGCTCTTTTTGCGCAGCTAATTTTTCCTTTGTATCCAGTTGCGCTAATATAGCATTTCCATGATGGATTTCTTTTTCAATCTGTTGCCGTTGTTCGCCTTTTGTTTCAATGGTCGTTGCAAAGTTCTTTAATGTCACTTCATCCTCTTTCACGACATTTTTTAATTCTTTTAAAAGTTCTATTACGTTAACATAATCCTCGGCTAATAGTGTTTCTAGCCTCTCATTTCCATCAGTTTGAATCCGGCTAATAAAGTTACTGCGCTCAAGAATACTTCGTTCAACTTCCTTTCTTAAGTTTGCCGCCTTCTCTTTTAGCTTTTCTTCAATGCTTTTATAGTGTTCAGTATGAAACAGCTTTTGTAAGATTTTTTCTTTGTCCTTACTATCAGAAACTAATAGTTTACGAAACTCCCCTTGGGGGATCATCATAATTTGGCGAAATTGATGACAATCAATCTTCATGATTTCTTGAATTTTTTCATCAACTTCTCTCACATTAGCTGCAAGAAGGCATTCATTTTCTCCGAGTTCATACAGTTCAGCCTTCGCTCCAATTGTTGTCGTTCCTTCGCCACGTGCTTTTTTCTTTTCTTGCTGCGGGCTTCTTGTTATCAAGTAACGTTTCCCCCTTAATTCAAAGGTAAGAGAAACTTCTGTGATCGTATCATCTTGTGTAAATTGGCTGCGTAGGTCAAAGCCACTTCGATCGTCGCCACTTGCTTTACCATAGATTGCAAAGCTGATGCCATCGAAGATTGTCGTTTTACCAGCACCTGTTGGTCCTGAAACAACAAACATTGCTTTTTCTCCTAATTTTGTAAAATCAACTTCCTGCTTTGTCGCATAAGGACCGAAAGCTTGCATTGTTAATTTTAAAGGCTTCATTTGCAGGCCACCCCCTTATTTCCCTCAACTGTTTCAATAATCTTAGTCAGAACTTCTTGTTTTTCATCTGTGAAGTTATTTGTTGTCATTTCTTGATAAAAATCGGTGAATAACTCCAAGCTCCCTTTTTGATTGCTTGCTTCAATTTGAAACAATTTATTTTTCTTTGCATCTCGTTGTTCTACTAATCGTTCTAGATGGAGAACGTTTGGATAGACTGCACGAAGCTTTCCAATTGGATCAATAAGCGCCCCTTCATCATGGAGCGAGATTTTCAAGTAGTCTTCAACTTGTTGAGATTGATAATAGTTTATATCTAACAATTCCTCTAAATGGCCTTCAATGATGCGCATGTCAAATTTCGGAGTTAGACTCTTATATGTAACAGTTGCAGTGCCTTTCTCATCTATTTCCACGATAGAAACCGATTTCTTTTGCTTTGCTTCTGAAAATGAATATTTCATTAATGATCCTGAGTAGTATACAGTAGGATGTGTGATCGCATTGGGACTATGAAGATGCCCCAGTGCCGTATAGTTAAATGGTGAGAAAACATCAGCACTAACGATCTCAGAGCCACCTACAGACAAACTGCGCTCTGAATCAGATTGCATGCCACCCGCGACAAAAGCATGTCCAATCATGACATTTGCTTCATTCGTATTTAGCGATTGTTCAATTTTATCGACCATTCTTCTCATCGCATCTTCATGAGTAAAAATCGTATGGTCATCTAATAAATAACGGATTGTTCCAGGTTCTGCATAGGGCATTAAATAAAAATTAACCCCATTGATGTGAACTGGTGTCGTTGTATTTATAGGTTTCCCTTCAATGTATAGGTTACTTTTTCGAAATAGCTGATTGCCAAAATGAATTCTTTCAGCACTATCGTGATTTCCGGAAATAGCTAATACCGGTATATTAAGCTCTGTTGTAATCGTATACAAAACGTCATGGAGAACTTCAACTGCCGCTGTAGGAGGGACAGAGCGGTCGTATAAATCACCAGCTATAATGACTGCGTCTGGTTTTTCTTCGGCTACTACTTTAATAAACTGCTGCAACATGTGCTTTTGATCTTCTGTCATGTGAATCCCATGAACTAGCTTGCCTAAATGCCAGTCAGCTGTATGTATAAACTTCAAATTGTAAGCCCCCTTAAATAATTATCAATGATAATTTTATTTTACCACGAAGAGGAACATATAGTCTGTTATGAGCATGAGAAAAAGCTGAGGAATCTATTCAGAACGATAACCTTACATAAACAAAAAAATGTCAGCTGTCACAACTTTACTATAAAGAGATCGGTATTCCCGATTAACTTTAGTAAAGTTGTGGTGAACTGACATTCAACCCATTTATCGATAATCTCGGCCTTTCCCTGAATCGCTAATTTCAATTAGTCGTTCTGGGTAGGGTTCAAAGTAGGTTTGTTTTAGTAAATATTCGTTGTCAAAGCGAAGCGCCCAAGATTTCAAAAGACTAGCAACACTACTTAACGGCACTTTCTTTTTTTTGTATTTGTCGATCATCGAAATAAAAAAATCTTTTTCCTTCACCGACAAATCTTTCGAGAAAAAGCCAAACAAATGCTGACTAACACTAATATTTGAAGTGTATTTCGGAAGCTTACTCAATAATTTATAAAGCTCTTTTTCATAGCATTCAAAGATCTCTTGTAGCGTTTTTTTCTCATGATTGCCAACAATGTTCCCTAATTTTTTTAAGATTGTTGGTTGATACGCCATAAACAAGTATTTATTTCTAGCATGAAATTCAACAAGATCAGCAAGTAGCCCTTCTTTTTTTAACTTTCGAAAAGAAGCGATCGTAAACAATTTCGTAAAGAAGTGCTCACGAATCGTAAAATTCTTTAAACGCCCCTCATCTTCGATTGCTAATTGAGCAAAACGTTGCTGGACTTTCGAACCAAATAAACCACTACTCGAGCGAACGACAGGTGATTTTTCTGCTCCTCCATACACCTTGACGTCATTTATTCCACAGCTTGGCGAACGATTTTTTAAAATGAAGCCATCAATTTCACCAACCTCGGCTAAAAACTGTTCAGAGAATTCATTCATTTGCTTTGTTAAATCTAACTTTTTGGCCGGTTGATAAAGCTGGTCACTTCCACTATTGTCAATAATCCGAATGACATCTCTTGGAACCCCTAATCCGATTTCCACTTCTGGACATACAGGAATAAACTGAACATAAGGCATTAAATTATGTACCGTTTGGTCACGAATAATTTCTCCATCATAGCGACATTCCTGAAACTCTAAACACTTGCTCACAACTACTTTCGGTTTAACGAACTCTGCCATCTTAGCCTCCATTGCCTATGTAAAAATACTATTCACTTTAATATTGCGTTATAATATATAAGGAAAGTCTCCATCATTATTTCCCTTAGGAGTCAATTATATGAAAAAGATTAAAATAGCAACCGAGAAGCTTTGGTCAAGAAACAAATATGATATTATGGCCAAGGGCTACGAAAACTACAGCTGTATAAAAAAGATGTTTAAGAACGCAGACAATAGTGATGATTACTATGCCATCTACGAAAAACTCGTTTTGATGCGGAAATTACCATATACAAAAAAAGCGATTGTTAATACGCTAGAGCATACTTGGGGGTACTTCAAAAAGAAAGCTTCTAAAGAAGAAAAACAATTATTCTTTCAACTATTAGAAGACCTTAAAGAATCTCCCCTTACATCGTTCATTTCTATGCCAAGCCAGGTTGAAAAAGTAATGACCTTGATTGTCCTATTAGCAGAAAAATACGAAGAAACTTACTTATTAAATTCGAATTTTTTATTCCCACAGCTGCTATGGAATGAAGTTCAGTTAAAAAAAGAAGTGTATCTTATCACCGCTTCATTTTATAAAAGTATATAGACTTAAAACTTATTGTTCTCATGATACTAGCGATCGAGCTTTCTATTAATTTCATCTAATAGTTTAATAACTTCAGAAAAACCTATGACAAACACACCACTAACAACCGCACTGATAAAGAACATTAGCCCTGAAATATCGTCGATCATGAGTACAAGGCCGAACATCCCTCCGCAAAAGATGGTTATTATCCCAATCACAAATAATAACCGGGCAATTTTGTTTTCCATCAAACTCACTCCTTTTTCTGTTTATTTAAGGCAATCAGCGACTCTCGGTAAGGAAGTTGATTAAAAATCCTATCCTAGTTTTTTCTACAAAAAAGACTGTAGATTATCATGTCTACAGCCTATCTCTAAATATATCCTAGCTAATTTTACCATAATATGAGTAAAAAGGAATTTATTGGCCCAATTTTCGAAAGATTACTACGTTATCCTCATGATTAAATTGCCAATTCCCATTAATGTTATGGTGTTTTGTAGCAACTTCAATATGTAACATGGCAATTCCTCTGTCTATCCCTTTTGGAACATTCGTCTCTTCATTTGGATTAGCTATTTTTATAGTAATCGACTCATCTTCCCCAATAATAAATTGTACAGATTGACGATTGTAGGCCGAAGGTGAAAGGCTTGCTGCAGATATAACTGAACGAAGCCACTCGGGCCACTGTTCTTCTGGTAACCCATCGACAATTTCCGTAACCGACTTACGTTTATGGTAGTCTCCGACTTGGTTCATCATCTTTTCGGTTAAGCTAAGATTTTTTCTTGCATAACCAACCGGAATAACCGCTACGACCTTTTCATTGTTGTCCAAGTTAACTTGTTTGCATGCAATTCCCTTATTAAAATGGCCACCAACCCAACAGGTAGAAAGACCGTGCGTAGCAGCTTCTAAAACGATTGCCTGACCGATAAAACCAGCCTTTTCAAAGCTGAAATTGCTATCTTCATTTAGTACTAAAGCAAAATAGGCGACAGCCCCTGTAATTTTGCCATAAGGCCCAACAGCGCCTACGAAAACTTCTTCTGGTGATTTCTCTATATAAACTAATCTCACTTCTTCATAACGTTCATTTAACTCGCTAATCACATTTTGTAATGAACTACTAACTTCTAATTCAATTTGTTTAGAAACATAAGTTCTTCTCGAACGACGAAGTTTGATTGCTTTAAACCAGTTTTCAAAACGTAAAGACATCACACACACCACCTTGCATATAACTTTCTTTTAAAATTATTATAGCATAGTTAATAGCAATGGAAATGTGTATTTGCGATAAATTCACAGAGTGGCAACTAGTCTTTTGGAATAAAATTTAAGAAGTTGTTATAAGCAAATCCCGCTACTTGTTCTTCAGTATAATACTTTAGGAGTTCATTAATCAGTAGTTGGTATTTAGAAGCATCTTCTAAATCCTTTACAAACTGTGCAATCCCATCGAAATCAGAGCCTAAGCAAATATGCTTCTCGCCACCAAGGGCACAAAAATGTTCAATATGACGGACGATGTCCTTAATCGAAGCAGTACCTGTTTCAGTAAGAAACGGTGGGTTAAAAACGATCCCGACTAATCCATTTTTCTTAAACATCGCCCTCGCTTGATCGTCGGACAGATTTCTTCGGTGTCCACATAAGGTAATCGAATTTGAATGTGTGGCGATAGGATAGTCTGCTAAATCCATGACATCCCAAAATCCTTTTACACTTAAATGCGAAACGTCAGTTAGAACTTGATGTTCATTATTTAGTTTAACAACTTCTATTCCAAAGTCTGATAATCCGGCACCACGACTTTCACCAACACCATCAGCTACTAAATTAGCGTTGTTCCACGTTAACCCGATCGATTTTACACCTAAGTTATAGAGATTTTTGAGTTTGTTTAAATCATTTCCAAAAGCATCTGCACCTTCTAATGTTAACATAGCGCCAATCTCGTCCTCGTTTAACAATCGAAAATCAGACCAATTCTCAATTTTCTTCATGCGCTCATGACGACCAATAACCTCAGTATGAAAAAGATCAATTTGCTCCAAAGCAACTTGATACTTCTCATCAGAAGGAAGCTCGGGTTCAATAAAAATTGCAAATAGCTGTGCAGCTACACCACCTTGTGATAAGCGCTCAAAATTTGTTTCAATGTCGCTACTATTCGTAAAAGAACGACTTCTATCTTCCCAAAGCTTTAATAAGGCGTCACAATGTGTATCAATAATTTTCATTTTTTCCACTCCCCCGTCGTTAGAAACTATTGGATTAATTACATAAATTGCTTAACAAAATGCTTAGGATTTAATTTTTCACCAGTTACTTTCTCAATTTTATCATTCCAATGAAAACGAGCACCATGAAAGAAGAACTGTTCCTTTAGAAAACTCCCTACTTCAGGTGTATACAATTGTTCTGAGACATTTGTTTCGATAAATTGTTGTAACTGAGACGCTGTAAGTTCTCCTAGCAAATAGTTCTGATAATACACAGGCGCAATTGTAAAATGTATTTTTGCTGCCCAATCCGGCTCGTTTCGATTTTCTGGAGGATTTACGAACTGAACCTCTTGAACGATCTTCCACCAAAGAGAGTTCAGATCCTGGTCAGGATTTTCATAAAGTTCCCTCTCAAAAAATACAAAAGTCATAATCCAACGAGCAGAAATTAGCATTTGTCTTTGAAGCATTTTCGCAAGTTTCGGAGTTAATTCTGCAATTTCCTTTTCTTCAATCCCAACGAATTTTTGTAGCCATTCTGGATATTTAGACATCCGCCCAAAAAACATCGCAATTCCTTCTGTGCTCAAAATATGAGCGTAGTTTCTAAGCATGAAAGGGAGATTGGGATCTACATATTTGTCATAAACAGCATGACCATACTCATGGAGCATTGTCGTCATCCAATATTCCGAATCATTGATGTTACATAACACTCGGATATCGCCTTCACGATTAATATTCGACATAAATGCATGCTGATTTTTTTTATCGCGTGGATATAAATCACTCTTTTCAAGGAGATCTGTTATCTCTAGTCCCATTGCTTCAAACGTGCGAACGGTAATTGCTTCAATATCCCTCCCTTCAAAATACTGATCCAAATTAAGGTCTTTTGACGGAGGAGCTTCTTGGAAGAAAGGATCACCGTAATGCCACGGACGAAGTTCAGCAACTGCGATACCAAACCGTTCAGCAAGCTCTTCATCCATTTCTGCTTTTACTTTTTTGAAAGCAGAATCTGATTGTTCCTTTAAAGACTTAAACATTGAAAAGATTTGATCACGATCTAATTCGTTTAATTGAAACGCCATATCATGATGATTATCAAAACCAAACTGCTTAGCAGCTTCATTCCGCATTTTTACAAGGGCTACTACCTTTTTAGCAACAACGCTGCCAATTTGCTTACTCGCTTCCCATGCTTCTTTTCTTTTCTCAAGATCATTGCTACTGATTAAAATTTGGCGAATTTCATTTTCTGATACCTTTTCACCGTTTATTTCTGCACGAAACAAATTAAACGTACTATTCAGTTCAGTGGAAAGCTCGACCATCCTTCGTAACACATCTTCAGGAAGTTGGTTTTCTACTAAGTTCGACAATAGTAACTGAAGCTGACGCTTATGTAATGGGTCTAAATTTTCCAAGGCTAAGTACTCTTTAACAGTCGTATATAGTTCACTATTACTGAAATAAGATTTTATCGCTACACCACGCTCAACAGTCGTTTGTTGCCACTTTTCATCGCCCGTTGTGGACGTATTCCAGCTAGCTTCTGCATACTCTCGGTATAATTTTGCGATAGTATGATTTTGTTCTTCTAAAAATTGCTGTAAAGACATATGTATCCCTCCAATATAATCAATCATAATGCCAAATTAGTTAAGCAAAATCATCCCTAAGTCCATCGATAAAAAGAAGTAAGCGATCATTGCCAATATCGCAACTCCAATAATAATTCTAACAAGCTTACTTATCACTTTAATAAATAAAAATATTCCAATAATTATTAGTAAAATCATCGGCCATTCCATATAAAAAACCTCCAATTTTTGCTATCAAATTTAAAACATTTATTCCAAAAAAACGTCCACAATAAAGAAAGTCAACTAGGAAAAACAAACACAAATTTGAAGGGGGCGTGAACGCATGGGAAAAAAATCGTATATCAGCTTCCTATTCTTATCAGCCATTTTCATATTCACGGCTTATTCCATCGGAGTAAATCAATCCGCATTACAACTAAAACAAGCGAACGAAAGGTTAGCTTCACTTGAGGAACAACTCAAAATTCAATCCATGAACGAAGTGGAAAATGTCGAACAATTAACTCCTGAGCTAACCGAAGATAACAACGAAAATCAAGAAATCAAACAATTAAAAGAAAAAATTCGCAAACTGAAAGCAGAACTAAGCAAGTCCAGTTCCAACAAAGAACCTGAAAAAAAGGTTTTTTTAACGTTTGATGATGGCCCTTCCCCCCTTACGAATGAAATTTTAGACATTTTAAAGAAAAAAGAAGTACCTGCCACTTTTTTTACGATTGGAAACATGATGGAGCAATATCCCGACATCGTAAAGCGAACATATGATAGTGGACATATGATATTACCACATTCATATTCTCATAAATATTCGATTTATTCCACTTTTGATTCGTTTTATGAAGATCTCAATAAAGTAGAAGAAGTTTATAAATCAATTTTAGGTTTTCAAGCACCCTCGATCGTTAGATTTCCAGGTGGATCTTCAAATCAAACCTCTATAAAGTACGGAGGTAAGGACTATATGCCAAACATAAGTGCAGACCTAAGAGGACGTGGCTATAGTTATGTTGATTGGAATGTAATCTCAGGAGACGCTAGCCCAATTTCGAAATCTCCCGACCAAATGCTAAAACAAGTAATTAGTGGCTCTGAAAATAACAAGTTCGTCGTTGCGTTATTTCACGATATTGCTCAAAACAAAGCAACTGTAAAAATTCTCCCTGATGTCATCGACTATTATAAAAAAAACGGCTATACATTTAGATCATTTAAGGATGTAACAGAAATAGAGATGAAAGAATTGGAAAAACGAGGTATCGTTAACAAACCTGTTGTTAGGTAGCAATATCTCATATCTCTCGTAACTAAGTACATTTACATTGTATTAATAGAATATAATTTATAAAGAAAAAACTTCAAAATTCTCATAAACCTTTCATATTTTGTGTAGATCCCCGAATCCCTAACAGTAACTACAGTTTGTATTTGTAATAACTGATCATTTTTTGTAAATAAATGTCTGAAGTTAAAAAATTCTAAACAAATCAAAACCGTTGTTTCCATGCTAAGATAAATCTAAATATAAGAGTATTGTTAGGGGGAACGGCTATGATCGTAAAAATGCTTATTGAAAGGTATATTTCAGTTAAAAATGTTAAGCCGGTAAATGTCAACCAGCTGCTAGATTTCGCCACTTTATCTTACTTAAATAATCACATTACAATTTATGAGTATAAGCTTCTATTGCACGAACTTATGCTAAGAGGCGCAACAAAACCAGATTATTACTTAGAAGAAGAGACTCCTGAGTTAATTAGTTAAGCTTTCCTTCTAATGTTCTCTTAACTACTTAATACCGTTTTTTCATCAACAACAAAAACTATATTTCATTAAAACCGACATGTGGGCGAAAACCATGCCCCCACCAAATTCAATGAAAGGTCGCTGTCTTCCCCTTCTCTTCGCTGTAACACTCTAACGAATTTCAGAGGCTCGTTCAAGGAAAACCAGCGACATCTTCTAGAAAGTTTTTTTGCTCAAAAACGTTCTTTCATTTAAAAGAAGCAGTCGACGATTGTCAACTGCTTCTTTTTATGTTTTGCAAGAGTATACTTTGCCTAATGTTTACTTAGTACTGAATTGCTAACGTATCATTGCCATCCACTGTATATTTTGTTCCATGGATAATGACAGGTGTCGCTACTTCTGTCTCATTTGTAATTGTAATTTGATCTGCAGAAACTTTGATATTTAATAAAGCCCCTCTGAATACAATTTTAAATGCGAAAGACTTCCATTCACCTGGGATAAATGGGTTCAGGATTAATTGGTCGTTCTTTACCTTGAAGCCGCCAAATCCTTGAACAACACTCATCCACGTTCCAGCCATACTAGTAGTATGACAACCATCTTCAGTGTCATTATTGTAGTTATCTAAATCAAGTCGAGCCGTTCTTAAATACATTTCATAAGCTTTGTCCTTATAACCTAATTCACAAGCTAAAATCGAGTGAACACAAGGAGATAACGACGATTCATGAACTGTCATTGGCTCATAGAAATCAAAATTCTTTTTCTTTGTCTCCATATCGAATTCATCATTTAAGAAATAAATTCCTTGAAGAACATCTGCTTGTTTAATAAAGCATGAACGAAGGATACGATCCCAAGACCAATTCTGATTCAAAGGTAAATGCTTTTGATCCAAATCCTTCACTGCTATTAATTCTTTGTCTAAGAACCCATCTTGTTGTAGGAAGATACCCATTTCTTCATCATATGGATAGTACATCTTCTCAATAATATCAACCCATTTAGTTGTTTCTTCAGAAGTGATATTTAGTTTACCTTGTAATTCTTCAAAGCGTGCTTTATCAGTTTCTTGAAGGTAATCCATGACTGATAATGTATACTCAAGTGTCCAAGCTGCAATACGGTTTGTGTACCAGTTGTTATTAACGTTGTTTTCATACTCATTTGGGCCAGTAACACCTAACATCATGTATTGATCTTTTGCTGGAACATAATTGACACGTTGTGCCCAGAATCTTGAAATTCCGACTAACACATCTAAACCATACTCACCTAAATAATCTTTATCTGCAGTGTAATTTACATAATTGTAAATTCCATAAGCAATCGCACCATTACGGTGAATTTCTTCGAAAGTAATTTCCCACTCATTGTGTGACTCTTCACCGTTCATCGTTACCATTGGGTAAAGTGCAGCACCATCAGTAAAGCCTAGTTTTTCAGCATTTTCAATCGCCTTTTCTAAGTGCTTGTAACGGTATACAAGTAAGTTTCTTGAAATTTTCGGATCAGCCGTACTTAAATAAAACGGTAAGCAATAAGCTTCTGTATCCCAATACGTACTTCCGCCATACTTTTCACCTGTAAATCCTTTAGGACCAATATTTAAGCGATCATCTTCACCAGTGTAAGTTTGGTTAAGCTGGAAAATATTAAAACGAATTCCTTGCTGAGCAGCAACATCGCCTTCAATGACAATGTCACTTTCTTTCCACTTATCTGCCCAAGCTGTAGCTTGTTGGGCCAACATTGTTTCAAACCCTTTGCTTAATGCAACTTGAAGTTGATCCATAGCAACCTTAGATAAAACAGAAGCATCATGATCTCTTGACGTTACATTTGCAGCATACTTGTAGATCACTGTTTCTTTTCCTTCAACTAGGGCATGTGCAAACGTATGTGCAACATACTTTTCTTTCTCACTCACTTCAGGGTTAAAAGCTACCTTTAAACCATCATGAACTAGCTCTGTCTTCATTGTAGTACAAAGCACATATTCAGTTTTCTTCGTGATAACTGTAACTGACGCATGATTAGTCGTTACTTCTTTGGATACTTCATCCCAGAACTTCTCATCGTAGTTAGCATCCTTATTCTTCACGTCTGCATCTAGGTACGAGGTAACTTTTAGTTCACCATTGAAGTTTATAGGCGTAATGGAATAACGGATTGCACCGATTTCTTTATCAACGATACTCACAAAACGTTTAGCATTGATTTTTACTTCTTTCCCACCATTTAAGGTAGCAACGAAAGCTCTCTCTAAATAGCCTTCTTTCATGTTTAACGTACGAACAAATTCCCTTACTGGAACAGTTGCTAAATCAAGGTTCTCACCATCGATTTCTAGCTTTAGACCAATCCAATTCGTTGAATTAAGTACTTTTGCGAAATATTCCGGATAGCCATTTTTCCACCAACCAACACGAGTCTTATCTGGGTAGTAAACCCCAGCCATGTAGCTTCCTTGAAGAGTTTTCCCTGTGTAATCCTCTTCGAAATTCGCTCTTTGGCCCATATGACCATTCCCGATACTAAAAATACTTTCAGAGACTTCGTGGTTTTCTGGATCAAAACCTTCTTCAATAATTGACCATTCATCAAGTTTTAAATACTGTTTCATAGTTTCTTCCTACCCCTTCTATTAATCTGCTTTTAAGGCAACCGTTTGCGCATTTTCCGTTAAAATAAAGGCTAGTTATTTGACTAACCTGTCTAACGTCATTTCTGCTAAGGAAGCGACAACATCATTTGCTCTATGTAGAGTTTCTTTTGAGCCAATCCCAATCACATACATTCCTGCATTAATTGCTGCTTCTACTCCAGCGAAAGCATCTTCAAAAACAACACATTCATTTGGTTCAACACCCAATTCTTTTGCACCCAGTAGAAACACTTCAGGGTCTGGCTTTGCTTTTGAAATGTGCGTTCCATCAACGATCGCATCAAACATTTCAATTAAGCCAATCTTTGTTAAGATTGTTCTCGCATTTTTACTAGCTGAACCAAGAGAGATCTTAATCCCTGCTTCTCTAAGCATCGTTAAAAACTCTGTCGTTCCTGGTAAAATTTCACTTTCATCCATATCTGAGATTAACTCAACATACCAGTCATTCTTCTTCTGTGCTAATTCTTCTTTCTTAGCATCGTCTAACTCAACTCCACCGATCTCTAACAAGATATTCAGTGAGTCCATGCGACTAACACCTTTTAACCTCTCATTATCCTCTTCAGAAAAATCAAAGCCTAATTCTTGGGCAAGTCGTCGCCATGCTAAGTAATGAAACTTTGCAGTGTCAACAATTACACCATCTAAATCAAATATACACGCCTTTATTGGAGTCATAGTGATCCCCCTTTACATTATATATCTCAAACAACTTCATTTTACTCTACAAAATCAGAAAAAGAAAGCGGTTTAGAACAAGTTTTTCTTTTCTGTAACAATATCCCCTAATTTTGCACACTTATTAAATAAAAATAAGGCTTAAGCCTCTCTTCTTTAGCTTAAGCCATATCATTTATTTAAGGTTAATCTTTAAACGTTCATTAAGAAATTCCGTCTTCGAATATCCATGGATAATAAACTTTTCAGGTAACATCGACTCATTCCACTCTTGTTCATTAATATAGATTTCGAGATCCAATTCTGTAGATAAATACTTTAGTTCATATGGCGCAACCGTGTCCATCATTTCTTCATAACTATGATATTGGTTTCCTTGTTTATCAATCCAAATCCCTTTTGTAGAGTGCCCATAGCCTCCATAATAATCGTCCTCATTTTGATGTACACTAAGGTGAAATTGGTCATAACTACGATTGAGATCCACTTCTTCTTCCATTTTTATAAGTATCGCACCATACGGCGTTTTTTCTACCTCTTTAATTGTAATGATCGTATCCAAAAACGAAAACTCCATCGGCAATTGCTCGTAGTTAATCGAAACCTCCAACTCAGTACTATAGTTACTTACCAATCGATCAAAAATAACTTCTAACTCGCTTGGTTGTGCATAATAGAGTGACTCAAATGGAAACATCCTGTTCCATTTTCCTAATTGATCTTCCTCTATAAACCGGTGCAGATAATAATCAGGATAATAAATCTTTTCATTGTCCTCAATATGCGAGAAATGTAATTCATGATACTCATAACCTACTGTTTTATGCGAGGAATATAAATCATAGTCTCCCCGTTCCGTACTTTCATCAATATTATAAAGTAAAAGACTTCCTGTAGGCGCTAGTTCTAGATGAGAAAAGTAAATATTCTCCCCCATAACCTCTACCGTTTGATCAATATCAACCGTAATCGGTTCATATTTCGTAACCGGTACCTCAATCACCCATTCACCTCTAACGTGCTTAATAGCACCAGAATCATAGCCACCATAAAACATATCAATTCCTTTTTTGACTTGTTCAAGAGAATAAAAGCGTACCGTCACAATTTCACTCTGGTTTTTAAGTGCCGGTAAAATAAGGCGTCCTTGATTTGGATATTCAGTTATTCGTCCCCATTGGAAATGTCTTGGCGCGCTGTATGAATCACGGTGGTGCCCTTCCCATATCTCCTTGTCGATAAGTTCAAACTTATTATCCATCATCGTAAACTGATAATCATCTTCTTCATCAACAGCTTCAGTATTTAAATCATGTATTTCGTAATAAAGAATCGTTTGACTATCATCTGCAGCAACATGGGTAATGATAATTTCTATATCCTGATCAATCGCACTCATAAAAACCGGTTCACCATACCCCACTGCTTCTGCGGTCCAAACTTTCCATTTATGTTGAATAGCATCAACCCCTATCGATCCAATCAGGACTGAAATTACCAAAATGAAACTCATAACAGCGGTTAACGAGCGTTGTCGATATTTCTTTCGTTTGATCTGTTTCTCTGTAAGCGGACGGTTCCCCTCTAAAAAATAGGGGGATGGTTTCAAGTTATCCCGAAGGTTTTGCAGTTCTGTGAATACATCGATGAGTTTCTCTAGAATTTGACTACAAACCTTGTTTTCTACTAGTAAATTATTAATCTCTTTATATTCGGCAAAACTTACGAGCCCTTGATGATAATTTAATAAAGTTTGAACGGATAACTGACTTCCTTTCAGTTCTATTTCCTCAGCAACTAGAGCTTCTAACCCTAAAAGCAAATACTCTTCGACATGCTTTTCAGAGATTGATAAATACAGCGCAATTTCTTTAGGACCCATTTGAAGAACATATTTTAAAAATAGGCAATGACGATATGGTGCAGGCATTTTTGCAAGGACATCGGTATGACTGCTGGACAGCTTTTTGCTAAGGCATTTCTTAACATAAGTTAACTTAAACTGTTCTTTATTGAATTCTTCCCCGTCTTTAAAAGCTTTTATCGTTTGTCGCAATAGTTCTTCAATCACGATTTCGTCCTCTATAAACGTATAACCTAGCATGTACAAAAATTGTTTATGCTTCATTGCCCATTGTTTGGCAACTTCATTGTCTTTCGTATTCAAGTGGTGATCTCTCCTATCAATTACAATGATCGACTTTTCTAAGTATGGTGCTTGCAGACAAGTCGGTTTTCTATGGAAATTTTACTGTAACATGAAATTTGAAGAAAAGGGAATAATATGGAATATCATAACATAAAGAGGTGTAAATATCTTGAAACAAACAAAAAAAATGAATGATCGTAGCGAGAAACATAATAAAAACAAAAATAACTCTGAAGTTAAAATTAAATATGACATAATAACGCCAGAGGAACGCGATCCCCAGCCTAAAGCTTACGATGAAATTGAGTACTAAAAAAGCCCGTTTAGAAAAATTAATAATCCTTTTGATCCTTAAATAGCATCTTTCTTAGGTGCTTTTTTTCATTAAATAAATGTCGCTGGATTTCCTTGAACAAGCCTCTAAAAATCGTTAGAGTTTTACAGCGAAGAGAAAGGGAATTCAGCGACTTTTAAAATGTAGAAATAGTGGAGTAGTTCTTGCAGACATTTCGGTTTTCTATGAAAAAATTGTTCATAAGCTTTTGTTAAATACAGAAATCTGTCGAAATGTCAGATAAAGTGACATTTTTTTAGAAATTCACGAGACTGATGACTAGTTTTAGCGAAACTGTTTAATTTTAATGGAATTTGTTGAATAATGGTAACTATCAAACACAGCAGATTTAAGGAGTGACTTGTCAAAATGTTAGCGCAAGTAATTGAAAAAAAACGAATGCAAATGATTTATTTAGCTAGTATTACAGGGATGACGTCAAAAAAGACGATCAAATGCAGTCAAGAGCTGGACGAGCTACTTAACTTAGTTCAAACGATCCCCCAATAATCTTAATTTGCTGTGTTTAAACGTTCTCTTCTTCAAGCTTTACATTTGGTGCTGACAAAAGTCCAATCACCTCGGCTACTCTAAAAAGTTGTTAACACAAAGCAACTTCTATCTATAGTTCATTTCGAGATGAATGCTTAGGGAAGCATCATGGTACGAACAGGCAAAACCATTGAAAAGTGGCGACGCAAAGCTAAAGGGGCTACATTGACATCTCAATATGCCAGCCAGTTTCCGAAAACACGACAAATCTTTTCTTGTAAAGATCTACATTGTTTGAAGATCACGATGATCAATACAAGAAATGATTTAAACATAAAGCGCAAGAAACGTCTTAAAAGAACAAACGGCAAAGTAAGAGGCTGTCCTAACTGGAAAGTGCCAGCCACCTCGTATGTAGATAGTGTGTACAAAGCGACACTCCTATTTACAGTAACACTTCGAGGTGACTGACACTCAGCGGACAGCCTTTTACTATTTTTTTAATTGTTGTAAAGCTTTGACTACATTAATTTCGCCATAACCATAGAATGGGTCATACCCTAATGGACCAATATCATTAGCGGTTGTACGAATAATCTCAGCTACTTCTACATTTGTCAGTTCTGGATTAATCGATCTAATTAAACCTGCTAGACCCGCAACATGAGGGGCTGCCATCGAAGTTCCAGACATCATCACATAAGCATTGTCTAGAAACGTACTTGGAATATGCTCACCTGGTGCTGTAACGTCGATGTGATTTCCATAATTTGAGAAGATTGCTTTATGTCTTTGACTATCGACAGCAGATACAGCGATGACCTCATCATACGCTGCTGGATACATTGGAGTTTCAACATTATCATTCCCTGCTGCAGCAATTAAGACAACATCATTTTTATAGGCATAGCGAATTGCATCATACATAATTCTTGAATTAAATGTATCACCTAAACTCATGTTGATCACTTTCGCTCCATGATCTGTCGCCCAACGAATGCCATTTGCCACCTCAAAAGCTGTTCCTTCGGCGTCTTCATTTAACACTTTGACTGGTAAGAGCGGATTAGACCAGGAGACACCTGCGATACCTGTAACATTGTTTGTCGTCGCAGCTGTTATTCCGGCAACGTGAGTCCCATGACCATGTTCATCAAAAAATTCACCATCGTCTTTAAAGGCATTGTATCCATATAAAATACGATCTTTTAAATCTTCATGGTCCGGATCGACACCACTATCTAAAATAGCGATTGGGACATCTTCTGTACCACTTGTGATGTTCCAACCAATTTCCGCGAAGATTTGTGATAAATTCCATTGATACGGTTCGTAAAATTCATCATTTGGAATTTGCTCACCTTGACGTCTTATAAACGGTTCTTGTGTTTGTTTCGTATAAAAATAATTAGGCTCAACGGTTTCAATCTCTTCTAACAAGCTTAATTCCGAGACAAGTTGCTCAGTTAATCTTGTTTCATCACGAACAACATAGTATGGACCACCATTTTTAACTAACGTTAATGGTGATGATCTTATCCACTCTTCTCCGTTTACTCCCTCGGCAAAACTAATAATAACCTCATGCTCAACATAGTGTTCATTATCATCTAGCGCTTGTGGTAAAGACTGAATGCTAATTTGCCACCCTAGTTCTGGAACTCTCTCTGTTGCTACGGTTGGACGGATGCCCTCGCCTTCAAATTCAAGCTCGGTTTGTTCCCCACCGATAAAAAAATTCCCATTAGCGTCAACGACATGCGCTAAATCTCGAACATATTTTTTTACGAATGATAAATTCACTTCTCCTACCACTTTTTTACCGTTAGCAGCAGTGCAGCCAACGAGCATATATTCATTTCCGTTTTTTGTATAAGGATCTGAGCTCTCTAAGCCCTTGTTTGTATGACTAAGGTTTTGTAAATCTTGCTCATGAAGTTCTCCAGCCATATGTTCAATTTGGCCATCATTCATAATCGCAAACGCCTCAAAATGATGATGATTAATCATTTCTTCTTGGAACTTTTCGTAAAGTTCTTCATTAGAGAAATCCTGTTCCCCCCAGCGAAGTAGCTGATTTTTCAGCTGATCAATAAACATTGATGTAGTTAACGATAAATCCTTTGCCATTACTTGATCGAGCGCTTTTTGCTGCATCATTACCATCTGACTTTGCCCATGATACTCCTCAGTTTCATGATCATTGGCATACCAAATTGCAATTACACCTATCATAACAATACTAAACATCGTTGCTAAACGACGCATATTAACGACCTCCTAACGTATTCTTCAATACAATTAGGATGCACCTACTTTTAAATTTAATGTAGAAATCAACGAGCAAATCAGTGCTCTTTGATTTCACAACGTGATCAACGAACACACGCCAACCCCTCAGCCTTAATATCCTTCAATCTTCCTTCTCCAATTCCATTAATCCGACTAAGTTCATCAATTGATTTAAATGGACGTAAATTTATTAATTGCTCGGCACGTTCCTTGCCAATATGAGTAATTTTTAATAACTCTTCAATAGAAGCGTTGTTTATATCTAAACACGAAGATGTTGCTATCTCAGGCTTTTGTTGTGACTGATCTAGTTCAGTTTTTCGCTCCTTACTCGTCAATTGATCAGCATTTATTGTATAGGCAAGACCATCAGTTGAAATGACAATTGTTCCATTTTTGATCGTTCCATACATTGGAATGTGCAAGGTACTAAACAGTTCAATTACTTCTTGATGTGGATGTCCGTAGGAATTATCAGCACCTGCTGAATAAATGACAATTTCAGGATTCACTTCCTTCACAAACTTTTCTGTACTAGAAGTGCTCGAGCCATGATGTCCTAACTGAAAGATATGGGCATTGATCGCTTCTTTTCTGTCTAGCATCGCGGCTTCTGTTTGCTTTTCAGCGTCTCCAGTCAACAATATCGAAATGTCACCGTAAGTGGCAACTAAACTAATGCTACCATCATGAAGGTCTCCTGTTAGCTCGACTGGATTAACTACACGTATATGTAATGAACCAATGTCAAATTGCTCACCAGCTCTTGGCTCATAGTATTCAACCTCGTGCTCAAAAATCGCATTAAGGACACGTTCAAAAATTTTTGAAGTATGAGAGTCGCCACTCATCCAGACCTCCTTCACAGGAAAAGCTTGCATCACTTTATCCATTTGTCCAATGTGATCAGCATGCGGGTGTGTTCCAATAAGCAAATCCAATTCTTTCACACCAACAGATGTTAAATAAGGAACAACATCATTTCGGTCATGCCGCCCTGCATCAATTAACACCGTAAAATTAGGTCCTTGTAAAAGCGTCGCATCCCCTTGGCCAACATCGATAAAATGAATCGTCGCTTCACCCGAAACAGTAGTTTCATTCGTCAAAGTTACATTTTCTGGAAGATCACTACAACCTACTAAAACAATACAAAGAACAAATGAAACTATCATCAATTTAGCTCTAACTTTTAAAAATTGACTACTAAATAAAATTTCCATCTTCCCCTTTCATTCAATAAAACAGCTTTTACTAGAATAACAAAAAACAATTAAAAAAGTTAGTTAATAATAATTAGATTTTTTCTACAAAGTTCTAAAAATCTTAAATTTTTCGCACTAATTATAATGTAATGTTAGGTGTTTTCTTTCGCTCTTCTATTATTGAGTCCTTTGTCCTAAAATATGTTTATAAAATTTTACAATCGATCCATTTCCTATAAGAAGTTTTCGACAATAAATTTGTTATTTTTCATTTTTTTAAACATACGATATTGGCGATATATCTATTTTCAGAACATTCAATAAAATAGGAGTTAACAATTGTCGATAACTAGGTGTAAAGACCTATTGAAACAGGATTTTTTTACCTTATTTTGTCATATGAAATTTGAAAATTCTTCCACGATTCTACACAAAAAAACTAGTTCGAGCCTTATACTACAATAGTAGATGAAAGAATAATAAAAAATACACTAATTTTTCTAAATTTTCAATAAAAGGCAAATCTATTGAAAGATAGGGACGCAAAGTCACAGGTCTAAAGTTGGTTTCAACCATGACGGCTGGACTGCTTGGGGTACGGAAAGTATTTTAGGAGGGAACTTTGCTTGGAGCACATTTCATTTGAAAACTTGGATCAGGAATGGGTAGAATTAATCAAAGAGGCGATGGTGATTGGAATTAGTACGGATGAAATAATGGAGTTCCTCTTGATGCACAAAAGATATTAGGAAAGTAAAAAATCGTCTCAGTGCTTACAAATACATAAAACCAATAACAGAAAATATAAAGTGGTTGCTTCTTTTATAGAGCAATCACTTTTTTCTTTTCAGTTATTTTGAGTTGGCAAGGATAATCCCAAAGCCAAATGCATAAATAGAAATTAAGGAAAAAGTACGTTAACCAAACATCCATTTATGTTGTTGGCTATTGATTACCTTGACTCACTAGGAAAACGCTCAACAAGAGGAGGTCTTCAGAATGTTCTTTTTTTTCAAAAAGTTTGATCAAAAAAACAAAAAGGACCTATCATCGCTGTTTATACGTCTATAATTATCACCTTTATAAAGACTGTCTTGATAATCAGACAAGAATCAAATACTATAAAAAAGCTGCTTATCATATTCGAAAAGCGCTCATGTCTGAACCTGGCTCTACTTAAGACTACTTTCCTTTTTCTAAGCCTTATCAGGTTCGAACTCGGCTCAGGTTCGGACTACTTTTCTTCTTCTGAGCATAACCCTGTCCGAACCTGGCTCTGCTTCAGACTACTTTCCTTCTTCTAGGCCTAATCAGGTCCGAACTCGGCTCAAGTTCAGACTACTTTTCTTCTTCTAAGCCTTATCAAGTCCGAACTTGGCTCAGGTTCAGACTACTTTTCTTCTTCTAAGCATAACCCTGTCCGAACCTGTCTCTTCTTCAGACTACTTTCCTTCTTCTAGGCCTAATCAGGTCCGAACTCGGCTCAAGTTCAGACTACTTTTCTTCTTCTGAGCATAACCCTGTCCGAACCTGGCTCTTCTTGTTAAAGGTATTAGCACGAAAAACATCTTTGCTACGGTAGATATAGTTGGATAACCTCACAACATATTTTAAATTTCCGATTGGCTTGGGATCTAAACCAGCTAAAAACCAAGGCTGTTGTAGAAAACTTCATTCAGAATAAAATGCATGAAATCAGTTTCAAACCATGATTTCATGCATTTTCTATTTCCAAATTTTGAAGCGAGAGTATTCTACTTATGTCCCAGCCTCTTGTGAATGGACTAGTTCCATTTGCTTACTAAGTAAATTGCTAAACATACTGCGCTTTTCCTTGGCAAGTTGGCTAAATCCACCTTGCTGAATAATCTCACCTTCATTTAAGACAACTACTTGATCGGCATTACGAATTGTTGATAAGCGGTGTGCGATCACTACAATTGTCATCTTTCCTTTTAGTCTTTCTAACGCCTCTTGGATTTTTGACTCGTTTTCTGTATCTAACGCACTTGTCGCCTCATCTAATACAAGAATCGATGGCTTACGTAAAATTGCCCTAGCTAAAACAATCCGTTGCCTCTCCCCACCTGACAAGCGAATGCCACGGTCACCAATTAGTGTATCAAGTCCTTGTGGTAACTTATGAACAAATTCAGCAGCTGAAGAAAATTCCAACGCTTCCCACATTTCTGCTTCACTTGCATCCGGTGCAACTAATTGCAAATTCTCACGAATACTTTCATTGAAAAGAAATGGATCTTGTGGAACGTAGGAGATCGCTCTTCTTAATGAAATCAGATTCTCGCTTGTTAACGGAACCCCATCGATAAGCAGTTCTCCACTTTCAGGTTGATTTAGCCCCATTAACAAATCAATAAGTGTACTCTTCCCTGCTCCAGATGGGCCGACGACCGCGGTCATTTGATTGGCAGGGACGAAGATGTTGATGTTTTTTAGGGCGTATTTATATTCTTTAGGGTTGTAGCGGAAAGAGATATCTCTACACTCCATCCCCCTATTAATCTTTAGAGGATGGATATTTTCTTCATTCATTGTAAATTCTCTTGCAATCTTACACTCCTCTTGCAACGCTATCACTGCTTTTAACGCTGGGATCGTTGTGGCAATTTGTTCTAAAGAAGCTTGGATGCCAGCCACTCTTGGCCATAGCCTAGAAAAAATAACGATAATTAGCATTAGCTGAGCAACTTGAGCGTTAAACAGGTTAACTGCTAAAAATATAAAACCTGCAATTAAAACAGATGAAGCTATTTTATAGTACAATTGTGATTTTGTTTTTAACCTCGTATACTCAATTTGTTCTTCTTCCATGCTTTTCGTGACCTTATGAAACCACTGCATTCTTGTTTCTTCTAATGTATTACTTTTAATATCTTTAATTCCATTAATTTGATCTGTTATTCCACCTAAATAACTTTTCCCAAGCGTAAATTGGCGGTTTCCAAGCTCTAAAGATCGTTTTAAAAACTTGCGGTTAAATAAGAGAAGAATTAACCCAGAAGCTAAGACAAATCCTGTAATCGTTGGTGACAACCAAAAAGCTAAAATAATTTGGATACATGTAAAAATTAACGAAGCAAGAAATTGTAAGAAGGAGTGAGTACCAGCACTGGCACGAGCAATTTCAGCAGACATTAAATGGACCAAATCAGATTTCCTATTCTTTATGAAAAAATTCCAATTCGCATGGAGTAAAGCTTCATACGTTTTCATCCGAAGATGTCTAAAAAAACCGTGTTGAATGATAGATCCTTTTATAGCTATCTGTCGTTGGAGTAAATTTTGACCTATAACTATAAGGACGAATATCCCGAGGATGACAGGCAACCCTACTGAAACTGGAATTGACTGGAGAAAATCAAAAATACCTACTAATGGTGTTCCAGTGGCATCAATATCAACAAGCCCACTCATACTTATCATTGGGATTAATAGTAATATCCCAACTCCATCTAGTAAGCTAATAAACAGCATCGCTAGGAGGTTAATATAAAGAATTTTACCAGCATAGGCATGGATTTGTTTTAAAAAGTAAACAATGTGTTTCATTTTTATTGCCTCCTAAGATAACGCATGCTTCCTCGTTTTTCGCCAGACCCATAAAAAAGGACGTAGTGGAAAATATAATAAATGTAATTTTTTCGGTAATGGTAATGTTTCAGCATCCTCCGGATAAGGATACAGAAAACTTAAAATAAATAACATTTTTTGCTGAAATGACATTAAGGAAAATAAGTACCTTTTATGATAACGGGACACATCTTCAGGAACAGGATCTGTATGCAAATTCACCATTTTTTCTAGATAAAACATTGTATCCTGAGCTAACTTCTTTGGTCGTTCACCATGGATTAGCTGTTCCACTTCTCGAGTGAGGATAGTATTAAACAACTGTGATGCTAAAATAATAGCTTTCCCTGCCACTTGTTGATATTGGTATTTCGTAAGTATTTGAGCTAGTCTGCTAATGTTTAAATCTTGTTGTAGAAGTTGATGAATATCCTGCAACCACCGCAAACGCGACCAACCATGACGAGCGCCATGTGTAATAAGAAAGAGAAATAAATCTTCTTTCCCTAAATAATAAACAGGTTTTGTTGTTAAAGTACTCGTACATTTATGCTTCCATAGCTCATCAAAGGTTTGTTCTTTCCCTGGACCAGGGTGTAAACGCCAGTGAATTTCTAGTTTAATCCCCTTCTGAGCATGATAGTATGTAACATGATGATGCCGCCAGCGCCAATCGTTAAGTACCGTCTTAATGTAATCATCCTTCTCGTAACCAAGATCAACTAGAAGCGCTTCTGCTTCGTCAAGCTTTTCAATAGGAATGAGAAAATCTAGATCACATGAAGTACGAAGCGATAGGTCACCATATAACGACTGTGCTAGTACTGGACCCTTTAAGAAAATAAGACGAATATCTTGCTTCAAAAACAGTTCGCTAACCGTTTGCATTTCTCCGCATAGATGAAGCATTTGAAATGTATTCCTCTTATAATGGTTGCTTAGCGTTTGAATGACATAATTCGGAATATAGGGGCAATCCACCTGTTTAAGTTTTGAGTAGAGAATGGGATAGAGACGATGATGAATGGAAAGCTTAATCAACAAATCCCAGTCAATACCTTCGAATGCTGCCTTTTGACCTTCTTCTTTTTTTAACAAATCTAAGATGAGGGATAATTCCTTTGGTATAGTTGTTGTATTTAAAGAGAGATTATCCACCATTATCGTTTACCCCTTTAGTTTGTGACTCTGTCATTTTCTTAGCAAATTTACTAACAACCGTAAATTTTTCCATGCCTTCAGAACCGGAAACATAGAATGGTCCACTGCGCAGCCAGGCATGTGCGATAAGCATTCCTTTTTCATCTTTAGCGGTTCCCAAATAAAGAGTGCTTTCAATCCCACGTTTTTCTAACATTTTCATTGCGGCAATAGCTTTTACAAGGCATTGACTTTCCCAAAATGTATATTTGCTCATCATATGGATCGCATTTGACACACTTCTCAGCGTTTCTTTGTTAGCATTTATCAGTGTCGACGAGGTTTCTTCCATTTGTTTGCCTAATGAAGGGGCAAGCTTAGCGAAGGGTAGCAGCTTCAAAAATCGCGCCCATGCTAAATTTAGATACGCTTCTAATAGCAATAACTTTGTTTTTCTATCAAACTTTAAAAATATCTTTAGCTTATTTAACATGTAAATAATCCCCTATAATTCTTTAACTTCAATTAATCCTTCTTCGGCCAATAATCCAAGAAAAGATAATACTTGCTCTTGGCACATCGATTGTTCTACATCATATAGAGAAGTAAGTGTAGCTATCACCTCTTCAATTGGGATAGGAGTTTGAATTAGCTCCCAGATTTCACCACCAATATCACCTAAATTATAGTATTTCCCCTTGGCAATGCTTAACATCACTTTTTCACCGTCCATATCACTGACGATATTGCCAGTGCCTTGGCACACAGTATTACTCAAAGAAACTATTTGATTTTTAATCATCCAACACTTACCTCCTTAGTAATAGTAGAAAGGATCACTTCAGTTAGATCGTGGGCCGTAAATTTAGAAATCGGCCTCTTAATCTGATACATTTCAAGTTTATTTAACATCTTAGCTGAAGTGTTAAAATGCCACTCCATCAAACCAAGAGGGCTAATGAAAAAATTACGGTACGTATGGTAATATAAAGTATGGAAGCGTTGAAGGTCCTTAATAGGTTTAATATCAATCTCGCTGCTTTCCGTTTTGGTTAATTCAATAATTCCAGCTAGTGGCAGGGCCTCATTTACAAAGTGATCCGAAACTGGGATGGCAAACTTCGTCTCACGATCAATTATTGGCCTGTAAAGATCGGATTGCATTCCAAATGCATCTAAACTCTCAATCCATAACTTCTGCTGTGGGTACGCCGGTGTTACTATTGGAATGTTAACTTCGTTAAAGGAAACGGGTATAACATCATCACTTAGTAACTGATAACCCCTACTTAAAAAAGCGGAAGCTAGCGTCGATTTGCCAGCACCTGAATCACCGACGATGGCATACACCTTTCCATTAATAGCTACGGCACTACCGTGCAATGGCAGAATTTTACGCTGCATTAAAATAGCACCCATGCATGTTCCGAGAAGATATAAGCGGATATGGCCTTCTTGTGCTTCCTCAAATGGTGATACGTAGATTGTGTTTCCATTTTCTATTGAGAAAATAGCTGTTCCTGGCATGCGAAACATGATTAGATTCTTTTGATATAAAAAATAGTCTTCTGTACCTTCACTCAATTCCTCCCACATGTTCTTCAAATCAGCTTTAATTATCTCAATATCACATATTTTTTGCTCATCAGCTATCAATGACAGTTCAGGAAGCACTAATTCACTTAGAATATTTAGCCCGAAAGCTTGATAAAAACTCATATACTTTTCTTTCATTATCTAGTCTCCTATTTTTTTAAAGCCCTTATAGTTTTAGAATATAAGGGCGTTTTTTTAAATAAATTAACTTAATAAGTCTGGGTTTGCACAAGCCTTGTTAATCTTTCCATCTGGATCAATGGTTGGATGTTGACTAGTACAATAGCTATCAGCTTGAGCTTCACCAGCTCCACCCATTGTCATACCTACGTTAAGAGCTTTTAGTTCAGGTTGCTTCCAAGTTTTTTTCATAATTATCACCTCCTTTCAAGATCTTTTATAAATCGATATATTACTAAACTCCTAGTTAATATTCTAAAATCGCTTTCAAATACTAAATCAGGGCGTGGCTCTTTTATAGCCTTTAGTGCATCCTTAATTAATTTAACATTTAAAATTTCTGACATCATAGAGTCCCTGGTGAGCATCTCGATTTCCTCAATAAATACATTCCAAACAGGTAACATTCGATTAATTAAATCTGCTGATTGTACACCACGAACTTTGTAATTCATCCGAACTTTATCAGGAAGGTAACCCTTGGTTGCCCTACGTACTAAGGATCGATCCAATCCTTCAATTGAATATTGCTCTTCAGGAACTGCTAAGCAGAAACTTATCACACGAATATCATTTGAAGGATCTCTATCCCATAAAGAATAGCGTAAAGATAATTTCGTTGTAGCTACACCTGTTTTATTCCAAGTATGAAGCTGCTCAAAATGACTTTTTCTATAATCGGTTTGATTATAGAAATTACCATACTGGTCCATACCATATTGCTGAAGCTTCTCAAATACCTTAGTTTTAATTGCAAAAGTTGAATTAATTAACAAAGGTGGCCTAACTTCCTCTTCCTTATTTTTATTTATCAGTTGAGAAAAAGCTAATCTTGCAACAGCAGGAATCATGACTGACTTCCCAGTACTATAATTGTTACAATACAAATTAAGTTGATTATAAAGCTTGAAAAATCGAAGCTTTTTAAATAAATTTGCATAATAGTCTAGAGTTATCGACAACGAGCCCCAAGAAATTGAGTGATTGCCTCTTGCTCCATTTAATAGAACCTTTATACCTTGCTGTTGTGCACTTTCATTTATCCCTTTCAGCCATACTGTATTTTCAAAGAATTTATAAGGCATCTCCATAATAGCTAGAAAATCATCTAACTCAGAGTAAGAGTCCTTTCCATTGAAAGGTAAATATTGGTCTTGAATATTTCCTACATGGTCTACCGTAGCTCTAATAAATGGTCTCTCATCAGCAATAAAGTACTTAGAGGTCCAATCGTTAAAATTGTCTGTTGGAATATAACTAAAAGTATGTAACATCTTATTTTCTTTTTTTAATTCTTTCGCTGCAACGCTCACCACTGAACCTGAATCAAGACCGCCACTTAATTGAGCGCCTACTTTACCATATGTTCGTAACCTGCTCCTGACGGCTGTTTTAAATACATCACGAAACATTTCTTCATATTCATAGTTATTTTTTAGTCTTATTTCAGATTGCTCACCAAGATTACAATACCTTTTGAATTTTACATTACCTGAAATAACAGTAACCGTATGTGCTGGGGGGATTTGATTAATGTTTTCATATACAGTAGCAAACATATCAACTGCCTCAACCATATTGGGTATAGCAATAAATTCTGCAAGCCATTCTTCGCTAATTTTTTTTTCTACATAGGGCAATGTAAATAATGGTTCTATAATTGTTGAAAAAGCAAATAAGTTGTGATGAGAAAAAAAGTAAAGTGTTCTTGCACCAGAAAAATCTCGGGCACCAAATAGTTTCTTTTGTTTTTCGTCCCAAATCATAAAAGCATAATCACCAATTAAATGTTTAACTACATCTTCTCCCCATTTTTCATATGCCAGTAATATCAAATGACTATCAGGGAGGTCATTAATATGTATGTTTAACTTTGTATAAAGTTCTTCCCTATTATCTATAATCGCATCAGCTGTAATAACTAATTTTCTCTGATAATCAAAATAAGGAACTTTCTCCCCTATAGCCTCTGGTGTGATCCACTGATTATGGCAACCAAGAAATACTGAATCCTCTATCCATACTTGCACATCATCAGCAGGGTATTTATTTAATACCTTCATCATATTACTAACATGATCAGAAGGAACAGGCTTATTATTAAAATGAATGATACCAGTTATTGCAGCCATTTCTCTCCTCCTGTTGTAATTATCGAGTTCATTATAAAGAACAAACAGAATAAAAAAATATATTCCACGAATTTTACTAACTCTTCCGTTCTTTTTAAAGAACGATATATTTAATTTATACCACCTTTATTAATTGGTGTCAATAACTTGGCAATCTATATTTTTTTCATAGGCAATTTAATAGATATTATCCTTCAGGTCATATCAAAACCGACACGGACTCAAAAGATGTTATCTCATTTTCTTTTAAGAAATCGATAAATTTACTAGACTCATTATAAGAGTGTTCAATATTTCTAGAAAAGGATTGAACTAATGTTATTATGTGTTGTGTATTAAACTGATCTTCGTAACGATTCATTAGGCCAATTAAATGAAACTTTATTAAAGCATAATGTACAATTAAGATCATATAATCCTCTAACAATCCTTTTGTTACCGGAAATAAATTCTTAAAGCAGTAATTAACTAAGTAGTTTTCCAATATGTGTTCATACTTGTCTGTTAACTTGCTAGAGTGATAGTTGAAAATGTCTACACTTTCTTGATTTAAGTTACTCCCGGTGTATTTTAATCCTTCCAATGCTTCCAGCAAACAATTTAAATAGCGCTTTTCTTTAATTCCAGTAAAGATACTTTTATCAATTAAACCTCTTATTAGTGTTACTTGAGCTTCAGTTGAGAAAGATGATGCGTTCCCCCCCTCTCTTCCTTTATAACAAACTGTGATATGTTTGAACATCTCTATTTGGTATTGAATATTCCCATCAATACTATTCACTAACGATTTGTGAACTTCTTTTAGGAATTCCCCTAATTTAATTAGCCTACTAGATAAAGATAAATCTCGATTTTGTAATATATTTATACTGATTTCTCTTAACTCTAAAAAGTAATTTCTTTCTCTTTTTACTCCTTGCAATTTAACTGTATTTATTTTTCCGTTTAATAATTGTTTTCCCCCTATTTCTTCAAACATTTCATCAAACCTTATTCCCTCTTCATTTAAAAGGACCTTACGTGCTGCCTCGGGGCATGATAGAGTAAGGGATTTTTCATAATTTCCATTTACAATATTAGAAATACGAGGAAAGGCTGCGCAAATATTTGGTAGAAATTCCTCACCTTTTTCTTTATGTAAGGTACATAACCTGTTTTCACTAAGAAGTGGACAAAAAGATTGAGAGTTCAATACAATTTCAGCATAATTTTCAGAATTAGAATTAGAGGATTTTAATAATTTTACATGTTGTGAAAGTGAAAGGTTATTTTCATTATCATCTTCATCTAATAATCTATTATAGGATTTTTCATCAATTGTTATTTGCCAACCAGAGCAACATGTATCCTCACAATCAGCTCCAATGCATGAAAAGTCTCTCATGTACGTTGGTGTTAGTACCTTTTTTTGTTCCATTAGCTATCCTACTTCCCTCATTTTTTTCACGTTAAAACGTTCTTTAAAACATACCTTATGCTTAACAGTTAAAACAACAATCATTTCTGTTTCATTTTTTTATTATGAAGAACTCAACTGAATTGGTTTTTAGGATTTATGTAAACTAATCAATAGATAAAAATATTCTTCATTAAGCTTAATTATAGTTACACCCTTATATGCATGATATAAGGGTGTAGTTTTAGTATTTATATATTTTTTTACATATTAGTTAAAATCTCAAAAAGTTAGCTTGTAAATCGATTCCAAGTACCTGGATCATTAGGGTCAACACTTTCACCTGGTACATAAGCTTCATCCGTATAAGGTCCGGATACAGTTGATGCGGCTGTTTTACTAACCTCAAGTACTTCTAATTGGGGTTTACTCCAAAGTTTTTTCACTAAATCACCTCCTTTCAATTTAACTTTTTCAAAAATTTGTATACTACCAAACTACGCATTAATACCTTACTATTAGGATCCAAGACGTATTTGGGGCTTACACCATTTTTAACATTTTGGCAGGTTCTTAATATTATTTCATTGTTTAAGTAGGACATTACCTGTTTATCATTAATCATTTCCTGTACGGCCTTTAGAAAACCATTCCAACTAGGTATCATTCGGTGAACCCAATCTGCACCCTGCACGCCACGAATACGTTGATTTAAACGGATCTCATCTGGTAGTAAGCCTTTTGTCGCTCTTCTTACTAGTGCTCGATCCATCCCGTTTTTAACATATTGCTCTTCTGGTAATGCTAGACAGAAGCGAACGACTCTAAGATCATTCGTAGGGTCACGTTTCCATAAGGCATGTCTCAATGATAGCTTCGTTGCTAAGGTATTGCTTGCATTCCAGTGAAAAACATCGTCAAAATGTCTTTTTCTCTGTTTGTAAATATTGGACTCTGAGAACCAACCTGATTCATCGATTCCATACTTTTTTAGCTTGTTAAAGACATCTGTATGTTCTGCAAACTCATGAGAGATAAGTCTTGGATTTCTATATACATGGTCTTTTGAACTTAATAATGCAAAAAGATTCGGAAAAGCAACTCTGGTAATGACGGGTAACCTTCGTAACCTAGCTCCACCTACATTTTGACTATAGTGGTTCAACTCTTGATATAAGCGTAGCCATTTAAATCTTTTTAATAATATAGAGTAGTAGTCAATTGCCGATCCCCATGAAATCGTTAAATTTCCCCTACCTCCATTTAATAAAATCCCAACGTTTTCTTCTTGAGCTTTTTCAAACATTCCCTTTAACCAGAAGGAATTCTCAAAAAATTTATATGGCATTTCCATTACATCTAGGAAATCGTCTATCTCTGTATATGGATTTCTGCCTTCGAAATTAAGGTAGTGGTCATTAATACCACCAACATAATTTACTGTACTTTTAATAAAACTTCTCTCATCTGGTGTAATGTGACTAGGGGTAAAATCAACAAAATCATCTGGAGGATAATAGCTAAATGTATGTAATTTCTTTTTTTTATTTCTTAAGGCTCCTACTGCAAAGCTTACGATTGAGCCAGAATCCAGTCCACCGCTCAACTGAGCACCAACTTGTCGGTTTGTACGAAGTCTTGATATTACAGCTTCTTGAAAAATTTCTTGAAATGCCTCTACATATTCATAGTCAAATTTCAGTTTTAGTTTAGGAGCAGAAATCAATTTACAGAACCTTTTCAGACTCACATTTCCTTTAATAATTGTAATACTGTGTGAAGGTGGTAACTGTTGTATATTTTTGTAAGGAGTAATTGAGCCATCTACAGTATCAATCATCCCCGATATCGCTAAGAATTCAGCAAGCCATTGTTCGTTTAGCTGCTTTTCTATAAGAGGGAGGGACAACAGTGACTCAATTGTAGTACCAAATGCAAATAGCTTTAGGTCATTATAGTAATATAAGGTCCGACTACCCGAGAAATCTCTTGCTCCAAAAAGTAGTTGTTTTCTTTCATCCCATATCATAAACGCAAAATCACCTATTAGATAATTCGGTGACTCTTCTCCCCATTTTAAATAAGCTAATAATATTATCTGACTATCAGGCATGGCTTTCCTAAGTGACTTTTCAATGTCTAGTTTATCAAAAAGTTCTTTGCGATTATCTATAATAGCGTCGACTGTAATGGCTATTCCCCTATCTTGATCATAATAAGGTAATTGTTCGCCAATTGACTCAGGTGTAATCCATTGGGCATGACAACCAAGGAATATGGACTCCTTAATTAACGTCTTACTATCCTGTGCTGGAAATTTTGCAAAAGATTTCATAATTCTCTTACTATGATCAATAGAGACCGGTTCATTATTAAAGTATTGTATGCCAGCAATTGCACTCATTAAGTAAAACCTCCTAAAAAAAACGGGAAACAGTCCTAAATAAAGATCAAAATCTTTGTAAAATCTAACAAAACCACCTTTTATGTTCTTTTTAAAGAACGAGATAGTATTAAAATACCACCCTATAAAATAAAAGTCAACTAGCTAAAAAGATTATTCCAAGAGGTATTATTCTTTTCTAATGAAATTTCTAATATTTATAATTTAATAAAAATACTTTTTTGTGGGGGGGGATTTTTAATTAATTCACCCTTTTTGTCAAATACAGGTGAATGATAATCACTTTGATTATAATAACCTAAAGATTTGTAATTTGAAGCTAGCGAAGTATCCTCAAATGAATACTGTGTATAATGAATAACCATTAACCCCTGTGGCTTAATTATTTGATCGAACTCAATAATTTGTTGTTCAAATTTATCAAAAGGATAGATTTTTTTTAGATTAGTAATACCTTTTGCTGCAATATCATGTGGTTTTCTTTGCAATACAGCCATACAAAAAATCGCATCGAAAGGTCCGTGCTTTTTGATCTCACTGTGTGAAGAATATAAGAATGAGATATTTTTGTCGACAGGAAGTTGTCTACAGATTGCTAAACTTTGCTTATTAATATCTGCACCTATTAATTCGGCATCGGGAAAGTATTTACGAAGAGTCAATACTTCTTCACCGGTAGAACAACCATAAGAAAGTATTTTCAAGTCTTGTTTTCCATTAAAATAGTTTTTGCATGCTGAAAAAATTGCAGGGTAACGATCCATAAAGGTAAGAGGAGTTGTTTGATGTACCTTGTTAGGATGGAGTAGTTGCAATAGAGCAAGAGAACGAAAATCTTTGTCTACACATATTCGTTTGATAGTTTGTGTTGCGTTCCAAATAAAACTCAAAAATAGGAGACTAAATTTTATTATTTTATTTTTAGAATGACGGTATTTTTTAACTGTTTGCTTTGCTGTACCGAAAAACGTAGTTTTAGCATTCATAAGACTTTCCCCTTTAATGTAACTATGTTATTTAAAATAAATATAACATCGTTCTTTATTAAGAACAAGTGTTAATTTTTGTTCTGATTTTTATTTATTTATTTTTTTCCTTTTTCCAAATCTTCATTCTTGAAAATAGGAATAACCTTAGCTCATACAGAACTAAGGTTAAAGATATTTACTCACATAGTAAACTTAGTCAGCTTTTATTAAGCCAAAGGGAGCAAACCTGGCCCTTTTACCCCTAAATAACCAACTAACAGACCCATCATTGGCAGTGCCAGAGGAATGTGACGGTGGTGTAGTACCTGTTGTTCCAGCAGATGTACATTCATATACATTGTTATTGGCATTAATTAATTTTCCAACAGGATAACTAGTATTTCCCTCCCAGAAGTTTTGATTTGCAAAACCTTCTTGGATACAAACCCAACCTATATATCCGCCTTTAATTGGATTAGCATTATAGATAATCTTGGTTGAATGGTAGTAGCCTTTACTAGGTTCGTTAATGTTATGGGTTTCAGGGTCATATCCTACAAAAAAATCTGTGTCTTCAGCAGGTGCGTTAATATTCACAAACTGATTATTAGCAGAAATAAATTTCCTCATACTTGTTAATCTACTATAGTATGCTAGGTTTAACATATCACTACCAGAATACATTAACTTACAGTTTTTCATATAAAATTCAAATGTATTCCTTGTAAATGCATTTGTAATTAAAGGACCAAAATTTGCGTTCGCTATTTCAATGTCACAGTTTTTTAAGATAATAATTCCATAGCCATCTTCGTTATTAATGTCATTATTAATTAGAGTAGTAATTGAGTTTATGAAAAATTTACTATCTTCTACTGATAGTAAAGGATTTTCATTTGGTTTATTTATATTACCGACATATAGTCTTGAGTTTTGAAAAACACTTCCAGAAACATTAACTTCCCTTTCCTTTCTTCCAAAAATATGATTATCTAATCTACTATATGAAAAATAACAATCTTGAACTTTTACTTCTTCTCTCTGTTGGTTACTATTCCTTGTATCTAAATAAACATTAATGTTATGAAAAGTATTTCCATTCATTTCATTTGTGATAAAGTGAACTCTTAGAAGATTGGTTAGTTCTGATTCGTAAATACATTGTTGAATTTTATTAATTAACATGACAGATTCATTTCCTTGATATTGGCTAGTGAACTTTACAATATTTTCTTTAAACACATTCGTTGAAGAATTTGGCATATTAATTCTCTCAACGTTTATAAATGTATTTCCTCTAACAGCTAAAGTGTAGCCATTAGAACTGTTAAGATTTACGATACCATGATGGACGCTATTATCAGTAATGTGAACATGAGCTCCTGGTAAATTGGCTGTCATTAATCCAAATGCACTAGCGCCACATCGATATAGGTAATTTCCCTTTACTGTAGCAAAAGAAAGAGTATATAGATTAATTCCTATACCTGTAACATTATAAATATGGTTGTTTTCAATATGAATTGAGTAACATCCTGCAAGAATTCCATGATTTGTGTTGTAAATAAGATTGTGCCTGATAACGCAATTATCTCCGTAGGAGTCTTCTTGATTAATTCCATATCTAGTTGGATCATTGAATAATGGTTTATCATCTAATTGATGATATCCATTATCTCTAATTACATTATGCTGAATGACATTATAACTACCACCTAGAGTAATACCGCCTCTATGGTTGGCTAGAATTTCATTTTTTTCAATTATATTGTGATGAGGAGGGTTACCATACCGTAAAGTAATACTCATATTCTTTAGAGGATTTGTTTCTTGCCTGAACACAAATCTTACTTTCTTTGCTCCTATAGGTGCTGTAATTTGAGTATATATTTTTTGATTCATTTGACGTTTTGATAAATAACTATTGTCCTCTCGATAAAAAAATACATCAACTTCTTTTGTTAATATATTTGTTACTCTACTATATCCAAGTCCCGCAATTGAGAAAACTGAATAATCTCTTAGTGTAATAAAACCTGAGGTTAATGAATTATTAGAAGGGATTAATTGACCAGTGGAATCTATACTGTTTAATGTTAAATTCAAATTAAATTCAGCCAATTGTTCAGGAGATCTACTATCCATAGATATTCCATCCCCCATAAAATCTCTAACGACGCAGTTCTTGATTGAACTAAAACTTGTTCCTCGAGTCAGTAATATCCCATACGTGTGTTCTTGGCTACGCTCATTAGGATTTGCAAAACTACGATCCGCCCTACACCCTATTAGTGTACCACCTATTAAATGGGTATTAGATACATTACTAAACGTAATACTCGTCCCAATAAAGTTATAAAAATCACTCCCAGTCCGTGTATCAAAAGGTGATTTTTTATCAGAGTCATAAATAACCTTAAGAGTAGAACCATTTAAATGAAAGGTCATATGGCTTTCCATTTGAATAGTTCTTGGATAGCATAAGGCATAATCGCCCCGTGGTAACACTACATTAGTAAAGTCATTACTTTTAGCAAAAGATAGGGCATTATTTATTCCTTGGATATTTAAATCAGCCCGAATATAATCTGCATCAACATATGGTTTACTAGGAATTCCTTGCGTTATTCCCCAACGATCCAATTCAATCACATACATATTACCTCTAACCGATTCAGAATTTTTATTCTCTGAAGGTTTCCACGTTCCATTTTGATATACTAAAACGTCTCCATTTTTCGGTAAACTTGTTGAAGTATCAACATCTGTTATACTATTTAAAGTGTGGTCATGTGATATGTCCGCTTTAGTGACTAATTGTTCATTAACATAATCCATACTTGCTTTTTTATCGAATTTAGAGGCAACATCTTCGAATTGTATATCAACTTCTTCTTTGTTAGCCTTAAAATTGAGTAGTTCTTGAATTGAAAAGTGATCTGCCAACTTTTGATTTCCATCATTTGAGCCAACAAATATTTCTTTCGTATCTATACAATATCCTAATTCACCTTCGTCTAAATTCGGTAAATCTTCTTTTAAGCCACGTCTTAAAATAATTTTGTAAGACAAACTTAATCCCCCTTTCTAAATTTAAAGATACCCTCCGTCAATAAATACATCCCATAATTCGTTAAAAAAATCTCCACCGTCAATCGTAATAGTTTTAAATAACCCTCCATCAATTCTCAAGCCAATATTTTCTTGTTCCATTTGACTTTAGTCACCACCATTCTTTAAAGCTCTTAAAAAGAAAAGATAGTTAGCTACTTATATATACTTTTAATAACAGTGGGTTGATTGTACTTTACACTATAGAAGTGCGGATTTTATTAGTAAACAGTTATTCGTATAGGCTATCTATTTAAGAAAAATAATAATATTTGAGTTTTCCAATTGAGGTTAAAATTAGTGGCTGTGAAGCGGTGGTTTTTCGACTTTTACGGTAGACGTAGAAGATTGATTTACTAACGGAGCGAAGATTAAACTTAATTCATGGGGCAACTGTGTACTAGATTTTGAAAACTGAAATTTTTAACACCCTTGATTTACTAGTCTACAATAACCCCATGGAACATTTTTCATCCTAGGTTAAATTGTTATTTTGTAACATCCTTACACCATGTCTATATTATGAACTAGGATTTCTCCCCTGTTTATTTTGCTTGTTATGAGCAGAAAAAATGACTCTTATTATGTCCATCTTGAATATATTTTGGAAAACTGTAGTGCAAAGTTCCCCAAAAAGTTTGTACAAAAATAAGTTAAAAGGATAAAAATATTAGATTCCCAACCCAATAAAAATGAAGAAATAGTATAAAGCTATACAACACATTAACTAACAATAAGAAAATTTTCCATCTTCTTTGGTTAGAGAGATGCTTCGAATGGAAGGCGAGTATTATTATTGAAGAGCTTAGAAATACTTTAAATCCAATAAAAAGCCAGGGGCTCTTCATCCACAACCAATCCATCAACGGATTTGCTTCCGTTATAAAGTTGAATGACAAGCCCCAAAAAGTAAAAATCCCATCAAGTAAATTGAGAACAGAAAGTATTAGGAAATGCCACAAATTTATCTCTCCTTTAGTAAAAGATTAAATTCGTGACATAAGCTAAACATTTAATTCGTCTTTCCTTTCATAACCAGTAGGGTTTTCCACTTGCCATTGCCATGAATCCTCACACATCTGTACCAATCCTTTGGTTGAAGTCCAATCGAGTTCTACTTTTGCCTTATGTGGATTTGCATAGCTTATTGCAATGTCGCCTGGTCTTCGTTCTATTACACTATACGGAATTTTTTTTCCTATTACTCTTTCAAAGGTAGAAATCACTTCTAATACACTGTATCCAGTACCAGTGCCAAGATTATAAGCAGCTACTCCATTTACCATCATAATACGTTCAAGAGCCTTAATGTGACCAACTGCTAAATCAACAACATGAATATAATCTCTAACCCCTGTTCCATCAGGAGTAGGGTAATCTCCACCATAAACATTTAATTTTGGTAATTGGCCTACTGCAACCTGAGTGATATACGGAACAAGATTATTAGGGATACCACTTGGATCTTCACCAATTAAGCCACTATGATGGGCACCTACTGGATTAAAATAGCGTAATAATGCAATGCTCCAGTTTTTATTTGACAGATTAAGGTCTTCTAATATCTCTTCAATCATTAGTTTTGTCCTACCATATGGATTAATAGCCTGAAGTGGCATATCTTCTGTAAGTGGAACAGTTTCTTGTAAGCCATACACAGTTGCTGACGAGCTAAAGACCATCTTATATACACCATTATGTTCCATCACTTCGCATAAATTTAAAGTACCAGTAATATTATTTTGATAATATCTTAGCGGGAGTGTTACTGATTCCCCTACTGCTTTTAATCCAGCAAAATGGATAACAGCGTCAATCTCATTTTGAGCAAAAACTTTGTGTAGTGAAACTTTGTCTAATAAATCTATTTGATAGAATTTAATTTCTTTGCCCGTTATTTTCGTTACTCTATCTAAAGCTTCGATTTTACTATTTGATAAATTATCAACTACTATTACCTCATGGCCATTGTTTAATAATTCAACACACGTATGACTGCCGATATAACCGGCTCCACCTGTAACTAGGATATTCATTTAGGATCCTCCTTTAATAGATCTACATAAAAAAAAGAGAGACCTCTGGAGAGATCTCAATGTTATGATGCTGCATTTTTCCTTACACTTGTTTTCTTTCCTAATCTTTCAGTAAGTATTGAGACTAATGTTTTGACTACTTGTAATAAGTACTGAAATTCCTTTGTTTTATAGAAAATGCTAACATAAATCATATTAGGAATTAGTAGACAGATACATGCGCTAATTAAAAATGAAGGAATACTATTTATTGTGATAAAACTAGAAACAAAATTAGTAAACAGGTAAGTTGCTATACCAATTGCTATTAATGAGAAGTACTTAGTAAAGTAACTAACTAAGGAGAGACCAAATACTTTTTTATAAACGAAATAAGGTGTTACCCAAAATGGAACAATTAAGGCGCTAACTAACGTTCCAATAAACACACCTATTATTCCTATATGGTGAACTAAAACTATTGAAACGATAAGATTTACGGCTGCCTGGCATAACGGAGCAAAGCGATCCTCATGAAAAATCCCAGAAGTATTTTTCACTGTTGTGATAGCATTTCTCATTCCTCGTTCATAGAAAATAATCATAAGCACGAAGAGGATACCATGGCTCATTAAAAATTCTGTACCTATCCATATTGTTAGAAAAGGTTCAAGAAGAATTAATAAACAAATCGTAAATAATGAATATAGCCAGAAATTGAGTAACATTGTGACTTTATAAATACTATAAATCTTCTCTCTTGTTTCACTTGCAACAAGATTTCCGACACTATGGTATATGTTATTAAAAATTTGATTTACAAAGGTTCTACAAATTTCAATTAACATATGATAATTAGAATAAAGCCCTACTGCGGTAACACTTACAAAAGTTGATATAATAATATTATCAGTTCCAAAAACTAAATAAACACCTATATTTTGCAATACGATTGCTTTAATATTTTTAATGATATTTGCTTTGGTTTCAGGATCTAACTTTGCTTTAACCCTTTCTTTTAAGAACGGATACATTTTATTTACAATAACCGCTAATATAATACTCGTCGCCATCGTTATAAAACTTTCAACAGCTAGATATAATATAAAATTCTGCGTGTAATATAAAATGGCGATTTTTAGTATAACAGAAACAATTGATGAAACAGTAAAGATACCAGTAATGATATATGTTTTTTGACAGACATTCAAAAAAGAATGCTTGTGTAAATATAAATAAGGTAATACTGTGTTAATCAAGAATATTAGGTAAATGAGAATAATATTATCAACACTTGTATCATTTACAAAAACATGAAGAAACGGCATTATAGAGAGTCCTAATACTAGAACTACTCCTGCTATTACCATATAAGCATTTCTGTATAATTTCATTAATACATTAATTTTTTCATGATTATTATCAGCGACAGGTTTATATAAACTATAGATAATACTAGAACCAATACCAGCTTCAGCAAGAGCTAACATTGCTAAGATACTTGTAAATAACCCACTAATACCAAGGTATTCAATACCAAGGTACGTGATAAATACCGTTCTTGAAATAAAACTTAGAGCTGTTATGATTACTTGACTCCCTAACCCTGCTGCTATGTTAAAGATTGAATGTTTTATTCTCATTATTACACTACCTTATGTTTAGATGGTTTATAATACGAATACAAAACCCCTGTGTGAAGGGTAAAATACTAAATAACATTGAATAGACTCCAATATCTTTCGTATCTCCTTGTGAAAAGTCGACTGCACCATATCTTCTGGTTACACTCATTAAGTAATTAATTGCCTTCTCAGCACTTTCTATACTTAATGCCGATAGCCCCTCTGTTTTTGAAGCATTTATTAAGAACCATGCTAATGTGGCTGTCGTTGAAGAATCTGGTCGAGCTTCCGTTCTAGTTATAGTCCAGTTCCAAGAACCGTTTGGCTGTTGGAAGCCTATTATAGCCTTTGCAAAAACTCTTACACTATCTTCTAATAGGGGCTTATACTTATGTTTTTCTGGTAACTCATTCCATGCATCAATTAGACCAATTGCATACCAACCTAGTCCTCGTCCCCACCCATATAGCCCTAATGGAACCTTATTATCAACTTTGTATGCGTGACAAGGTATATGATGTTGACCTAGCATCCCATAAATCTCATACTCTTTTAATTGCTTAACTGCTAAATCAATACATTCTTCCTTGTTATATTTAACACCATAAGCAACTAAAAAAGGACATATAAAACCTATTGTATCTACATATCTGTAGTTCATCATAGATTTCCTATATCCTACGGTTCCGTCTTCACCGGTATGTTCTTTAATTAGTTCCCATACATAGTCTAATGCAGGTTTGTATTTATCCGTTTCAATAAAGTTCAATTTCATAATTGCATAAGCTAAGATAGCTCCATCAACATGAATTGGTTTTTCAGCCCATTGAAATTGCTTATCGAATTTATTATCAAGATACTTTATTATTTCTTGTTTACAGTTTTCATCGTTGCTATTTTTTACGTGTTCAGCTAAGCCTAACAATATTGCTGCTTCTTGCCAATGTTGGATTGTGCTTTTTGTATAATTCCCCTTTAACATATCAATAACTACTAATCTTGTATTATCCGTAACTTTAATCTTAGGTGTTTTATTCAACCAGTTTATTCCCACTTCTGTAATAGAACGCTTCCATTCAATTTTATTAATGTATCTTCCAATATGAATTCTATTTAACCAGTCTTTAAAGATTGGTACAACGTCAATTAGCATAATTACAGTTATTATGCCTAAAAATAAAATTAATATCTCTTGTAAAAACATATCTATAAACCCTCTCTAAACAGCATTGAAATAGTTGTACAGTTTATTGATTTCTTCTTCAGTTCCCAATTTCTCTTTAGATAAACTTAGTTTTATTCTATTTCTTAGTGCTTGATCTTCTATAACATTTTCAATACCTTCAGCTATTGACTTCCCATTCATTTCAACAATTAATCCATTTTCTCCATGTTTAATTTGATCCTTTGCTGTACTGAAATTAGTTACTATAATTGGTTTATTCAAAATCTTCGCTTCATCAATAGCTATCGACTTTCCTTCAAACCTAGAAGATTGAACATAAATATCCGCCTCTCGAATATACGGATATGGGTTTTCTTTTAATCCTAATAATATAAATCTCTCTTCAAGGTTGTTTATTTTTATTAGTTCTTCCAATTTAAGCCTTTCTTCTCCCTCTCCAATCACGTACCACTTAAAATCATATCCTTGTTGTGCTAATTGTTTACATGCATCTATTGCTAATTCATAACCTTTTTGATAGTTTAATCTACCAACAGAAATAATTTTAATTCCTTTATATGATAAGTCTATCTTTTCAGTAGCCATTTTATTTATGATATTTGGTGAAACGATATTATACATTACTGAAACTTTCTCTTTATACATCGGGAATTTTTTCTTTAATACATCCGCACATTCTTCAGACACTGTAATAATATTATTTAATTTATTGAAGTATTTATGGTCGAGATTCGGATCCATGTCTAATTTTATATAATCATTATGAATAAATCCTATTTTCTTTTTTGCTTGAACCTTCTCAATACAAAAATAAATTGGATTTTTTTCTAAGTATCCAATCGCAACATCATACTCTTTTTCTAGTGGTTTCATAGACCTGGATAAAAATTTCCATACCCTTTGTTCACATCGAGCTCTATTTTTCTCCTTGTTAAAAATAAATCCGGCACATATTCGAGAAAAGGCCGAAACTAAATCTCCTTCTTTTACCAACTCTTTTAATGCTGTCTTTATTGACATATCAAAATATTTAAATTTTAAAGGTTCTTCCAATAGATTTACCTGACTCGGAATTTTACTAAGGAAGATGCCATTATGTTTAAACAAGAATAAATCAACATTATAAACGGAATAATCGATAGTTTCTAATAGTGAAATTAGAGCTTTCTCTGCTCCCCCACATGTTAAATTATTCATTATAAAAAGTACATTCTTCTTCATTTATTATTCACACCCTAAAAAGGTTATATAATTTATTAATCTCTTCTTCTGTGCTTAAACATTCTTTTGAGAGATTTCCTTTTAATTTTTCTCTAAGCTTGTGATCTTTTATTAATCTTTCAATCCCATCAGCGATAGCTACATCTTCCATCTCTACAATAAGTCCATTATTTCCATTTAATATTTGATCTTTTGCTGTACTATAATTTGTAACTACAATAGGTTTTTGAAGAATTTTCGCTTCATCTATAGCTATTGATTTCCCTTCAAACTTAGATGTTTGAGCATAAATGTCAGCATGTTTGATATATGGATATGGGTTAGACTTTAGACCTAATAGAATAAGATTATTTTCCAAATTATTTTCTTTTATTAGTTTAGTTAGTTTTTCCCGTTCATCACCCTCACCAATGATATGCCATTTAAGGCTGTGTCCTCTATCGACTAAGATTTTGCAAGCTTTAACAGCTAAATCAAATCCCTTTTGATAGTGTAGTCTACCAATAGACAAGATTGTAACCTCATTCTCCTTTTTTGAATATGGAGTTTCATTTCCTTGATCCGCCATTTTATTAATCATATTTGGAGATACAATGTTATATATAACACGAATTTTCTCACTTTCACTTGGAAATCGTTCTTTAAGAATCTTTGAACATTCTTCCGACACGGTAATTATGTGATCCAATTTTCCAAAGTATTTGCCATCAAATTTGGGATCCATTCCTAACTTGTCATAATCAATATGGACCCACCCAACCTTTTTCGTAGCATTAACTTTCTCAGCACAAAAATAGGTAGAACTTTTCTCAAGAAATCCTATTGCTACATCATACTTTTTCTCCAAAGTTTCCAAAGAGCTTCGAATATTTCTCCAGCTATATTGCTCTTTTATAGAAGTATTACTATATAATTTGTTCTTCATAGTGAACATCAATCTGTTATAAACTAAACTTAGCTTGCCATTCTTCATAAAGCCACTAACAGATTTATGTAATGGTAAGATAAAGTTCATATAGTTTTGTGGTAAAGGAAGGACATTCACTTCTTTTGGTATATATTCCATAAAAATCCCTTCATGATTTAACAGAAATAGATCGACATTATATTGATTGTAGTCTATCTGAGATAATAAATTTACTAAACTTTTCTCTCCGCCCCCTGCAGATAAGCTAGGCATAACAAATAATATATTCCGCTTCATAACACACCTCAGTTTTTTGCTAACTCTTCTAAATATTCCACCGCTTTGTATGACATTTTCTTTATGTTTGGTACTGATTTTTTCAAGCTATCTAAAATTTCCTTTTCTTGTTTAACCATGTCGTCAAAACTAGAAATTAGTTTTGTAGGATCTGAAATTTCATCTATATTTAATACTAATTTTTCTTCACCAAACAAATCTTTGGCTATTCCTTTAGACTTTACACTATAACCTAATACCATAGTTGGCACGAATGTTGAATAAGCAGCAATTGTCGCATGGGTTCTTGCTCCAATAAAATACTTCATTCTTGAAATATAACCTTTGTATTGTGGTGCAGTTAAGTTATCTGGAAGGATAATCACTCTTCCTGTATTCGCATATTCCTCAAAAAATTTATTAAGTATTTCATAATCGTTATTACTCTCTTGAATTACATGTGGTGTTAGAGCTATTGTAAAGTTTGTTGTATTTAAGATGTGACTTATCAGTTCTTTTACTGCATATTCAGATTGATTGTTTTTATTTAAAACTAATGGACTATAATTCAAGCCAATTGTATTTCCAACTTGCCAACCTTCAGGTAATTCTAGTTCTTCCTTTTCCATTGTAAACGCTGAATCGGCACATAATTTGACATTTTTAAGCCCTTTGTTTTTTAACATATTGTAAGTAAGTGTTTCCCGAGCTAGAATTAGATCAAATAACTTGAGATCCTCTAACTTCCTCTCCGACATATCTTCTTCACCAATCGAACAGCCCCATAAAACTAACTTTTTCCCTTTTGCTTTTACTCTTCTGTTAATTTCATACCATCCTGGCTGTTCACCGTAACAATAGTTGTCACCACCAATTGAAAGATAAATATCCATCTTATCTATATGCTTGATAATATTTTGGTGAACTTTTCCTAAAGCATAAGATTCGTTATTCAATAATTTTACATTTATTGAAGATATCCACCAAGGATATGAGAACTTTTTAATGTTTTGGTTTGATCCGTCGTATATCCCGTCCAATTGGGTAATTACTTTATCGGTTTCTGGTTTCCCTGAAGCTAGAAAAACTTTAGCAGTATTAATTTTATTCTTTATTAAACTAGTAGAGGACCGAACGATAGCCTCACAACCTCTATTTAAACTACCATCATGAGCAAACATCATTATTTTCAATTTGAACACCCCATAACACTATTTATTTCTATATCTACTATATGAAGTAAGGAAATAAAGACCAATTGTTGATCTTTGTTCTATCATTTTTAGTAACATTCTTTCATATCTACCTAACTTTTCTTTATTAAATCTATAAAACTGTGGCAGTGCTTCTTGAATTACGGGATGGCTAATCATCTTTTTTATGTAACCATATCTAGTTTTAAATTTAACTTCATCTGAAGGTGAAAAATACACATGTATGTATGACATAATTTTTCTTATTAGCCTAATAGATTTTAGTTGTTTCACTCTTTTTTTATCAATATCGGATAATAATTTTATAGGTAATTCTAATTCATAATCTTCTAGTGCTCTTTTAAAGTAATCTTTTTGTAAGATATTCCTAGTTGCACTTCCTTTAACTTCTCTGTAGTGATACCCAGTATAATCTATATACTTAATAGAGGAAGCTTGGCTAAAAAAATACATATTGAACATCCCGTCTTCACCTAATGAAACACCTTCTGGAAATTTAAAATTATGTTCTTCTATCATTTTATTTTTATATAATTTGTTGCATGCTGTGTTTAAGTTATCAAACATGATAAAGTAAGGTAATATCTCTTTGTTTATATAATCTCTATTTAAAAATACATTCACTGGAAAAGGATATTTTGTAATAACCTTATGTCCCTCAATTTCACTTTCGAAATTGCTAATTATACAATCGCAATTACTTATTTCGGCTTCGGTATAGAGAACTTCATACATATCATTTTCAATATAATCATCCGCATCTACAAAACCTACGTACTCTCCAGAAGCTAAACTTAAACCCTTATTCCTAGCAATGCTTACTCCGTGATTTTCCTGATTAATTAAAACAATACGGTGATCTTTCTCTCTATAATTTTCGATAACTTTTTGACTTCCATCTTTTGAACCATCATTAATAAAAATAAATTCACAATCATATAAGGACTGATCAAGAAGTGATTCTATACAATCTGGAAGATACTCTTCAGCATTATAAACCGGAATTATTACACTTACTTTTGCACTCACTTAAATGACTCCTTTAGCTTGAAAATTCTCTAGCACCTGCCCGTGCTCGTGTAATTTCTTATAAAGTTTTTCTATCTCAAATTTATTGTTATGGTCTTTTCGAAGATTATTATTAATTATTTTTTCTCTTAATTGTTTATTGTGATAGAGCTTTTCTATACCATCAGAAATTCCGGTAATACTCAAATCACAAATAATTCCATTCATACCATTGTCAATCTGACTACTGGCTGTTGAATAATCTGTTATAAGAATAGGTTTTCCTAATACCATAGCTTCAGTCACTGTAACTGCCTTTCCTTCATACCTAGAAGGTTGAACATATAAATCAGCTTGTTTAATGAATGGGTAAGGATTTAATTTCTTTCCTAATAAAATAAAACTATCTTCCAATTCATTTTCAGCAATTAATTCCTTTATCATCTCTTCATCTCCACCATAACCAACTACGTACCAAGCAATATCTCTATAACCTTTTTCCTTCAAGAGTTTAAGAGCTCTTACTGCATTATCAATTCCCTTTGCATGGGATAGTCTAGCTACAGTCACAAGTTTAAATCTTTTATCTATAACCATTGGATTATTAATTTCTTCATCTGCCATTTTTCTAATGAATTCCGGAGAGGTTATATTTTCAATAACTAATACCTTATTAGCTAATGAAGGATATTTTTTTATAAATGATTGTTTACACGCCTCAGAAACTGCAACAATATAATTAAATTCATTCCATACTATGAGATCCATCTTTATATCCGTTTCAACAGTAGAGTAATCAGTATGGATCCAAGCTACTTTCTTCTTAGCTTTTACTTTCTTAGCAACAAAGTCATGTGGCCAAAGATAACTTATAGCAACATCGTATTGTTTCTCTAAAATGGGAAGAAACGGAATGGCGTACCTCCACATCAATTGCATTTGATAATAACCTGGTTCTGTCATATTCTTTAATTTTCCTAGCATATCAGCATTACCTTTTGCCAGAAGTCTTGCTGCACCAATAGCAAAGCTTTTTTCTTTAATTAATTCACTTATTGATTTTCTGAATGTAGTATATTTAGGGACTTCGGGTAATAAATTGACTTGATTAGGTATAAGGTTCATAAAATCACCCTGATGACGATACAACATTAAGTCCACTTCATAGTTACTATAATCAAAGTTCTCTAGCATACTGATTAAACTTCTCTCAACACCGCCTACTTCCATGTCGAAGGAAGCTATTAATATTTTTTTCATGGGCTCCTCCTACGTTTTAGAGACTAGCTTTCTAATTCTTGCTATGTTATTACCACCTATAATCTTTGAAGCAATCAATTTTAGATTTCCTTTTATTCTTGCTTTGGGAGGTAGCCAACTTTTGTAAAAATGATGCATTGCATATGTGTCATTTGTTATAAACTTCCTGCAATTAATATAATCATAAGGTGAAAAAAAAGTTTGCGGATAAAAGGTTCCTAATCCCTCTATCTCCTGCCGTTGCCCACTTAGAGTTAAGCCTTGGTCTGTTAATATCTTTGAAATGACAGCCACATTCGTTAACTCGTCTAAACTTCCATCATCCTTCAAGAACTTTCTATCTTGATATGAGTCTAAGAAAATCTTTATTAACTGATTTCCCTTTTGTGAGCCGATAGTACTTGTTGCAATATAATTTCCCTGCTCAAATCCCCAAAAGGAATTATGGTGCAAGAGATCATCAAAGGATTTAAATACTTCTACATCCGTGTCTAAGTAAATTCCTCCGTAATGATATAATGCACAGACCCTAACGTAATCACTGACAAAGGCAAATTTCTTATTTTCATAGGCTTCTTTTACATAGGCATTACTATTTAAATCGAAGGAACTTTCATTCCATTCTTTCAATTCATAATCTGGTAAATGTTCTTTCCAAGATTGTATACATTTTTTCACAATTTCAGGTTTTTCTTTTCCACCAAACCAGCAATAGTGAATAACTTTTGGTATAGCACTACTCATAGTTCACCTCTCGAGTACAAGATTACGTTACCTTTAACTCAACCATCTTCCTAATAGAATTAATAACTCTTAGTTGTTCTTCTTCTGATAAGTTACTTCCAGAAGGTAAACAAATCCCCGTCTGAAATAATCGCTCCGAAACACTTTCATGTGAGTTATTAGGATAATATAAGCAGCCATCAAATAAGGGCTGCTTATGAAGCGGCTTCCAAACTGGACGAGCTTCGATATTTTCTTCAGCTAATGCTTCTATAAGTGACATCACGGAGAAGCCTGTTACTGATTTATCGATTGTTAACGCAGTTAGCCACCGATTGGAGCGAGTACCTTCTAACTCTGGCATAAAGGTGATACCAGGTAGATCTAATAACTGTTCTACGTATCGTTCAAACACTAGCCTTCTCGCAATGACTCTTTCTTCTAATACTGTTAACTGACCTCTACCTACTCCTGCTAAAATATTACTAAGCCGGTAATTGAAGCCAAGTTTACTGTGCTGATAGTGTAGTGCTTGATCTCTTGCTTGTGTTGCTAAAAAACGCGCTTTTTGGATCGCTTCAATATCATTAGAAACTAGCATTCCACCGCCTGAAGTCGTAATTATTTTGTTACCATTAAAAGAATAGACTCCGAATGTCCCAAATGACCCACTAGACTTTCCTGCGTAAGTTGAACCAAGTGATTCTGCAGCATCCTCAATGATGGGGACACCATATTCATTACAGATCGAACCGATTTCGGCCATTTTTGCACTTTGACCATAGAGGTTGACAACGATGACAGCCTTAGGTAGCTTTCCATCTAGCATTGCATCTTGCATTGCCTTAGATAACGCTTCTGGCGACATATTCCAAGTCTCAGGCTCCGAGTCAATAAATACTGGTTCTGCTCCCTGATAAAGAATGGGATTTGCACTTGCGACGAAGGTAAGACTCGAGCAGAAGACTTTATCTCCTTTTTCTACTCCTAATAAAATAAGAGCCAAATGAATGGCTGCAGTACCTGAACTTAAGGCTACAGCTTCATTGACTCCTACGTAATTTGCTAATTCTTGCTCAAATGCGTCTACATTAGGTCCGAGCGGGGCGATCCAATTTGTCTCAAATGCTTCTTTTACAAACTTTTCTTCGATCCCACTCATGTGCGGGGGTGATAAGAATATTCTCTTGTTATATTTAGACAAATTCAGCCCTCTCTTTCGCAATGATTTTAGCTGGTACTCCTACAGCCGTACAATTGGGAGGAATATGTTTAATGACTGTAGCACCACCACCAATAACCGCCCATTCACCAATTGTTATGTTAGGTAGTACCGTTGCACCTGCACCTACATGAACTCCTTCTTCAACATAATCAGTACCCGTTAACGTTGCATTAGGAGAAATATGAACAAAATCTCCAATCCAGTTATCATGTTCGACTACAGAACTAGTATTAATGATCGTATGATGACCAATTCTAGCATCAGTGTTAATAATGGCACCAGCCATAATAACTGTTCCATAACCAATTCGTGCTCTAGGACTAATCACAGCTGATGGGTGGACAAGGGTTGCATAGAATTGTTCTGGGAAATTTAACTGCTTAACGATTTTTTTTCGTATCTGATTATTACCAATTCCTATTACAAACTTGATCTCATTAAAAGAATTAATCATTTCATGTGCGAATGAAATAGGTCCATAATACGCCTGATTAATGCTGGTTACGTCTTCATATTTATCATCTAAGTAACCAACAATGTGATCATCACTATTTGCGAATATAACATCCTCAATAACTTTACTATGGCCACCTTGACCTATTATAACAATATTCATTCGTAACCCTCTCTTATTAGAAAGTTGGAACCTTTAAAACGTTCCACCGTGGCATTTCCTTGCTGATTGATCCCCTCAGATTTTATTACTTTGAACACCGTCAACATTAATATCTTCATATCAAGAAAGAACGTTTGATTATGAACGTACCAGACATCCAACTCGAATTTTTCTTCCCAAGTAATTGCATTTCGCCCATTCACCTGAGCCCAACCGGTGATCCCGGGTTTCACATTCTGACGGACCAATTGTTGATCAGAATATAATGGTACATACTCCATTAATAACGGTCTAGGACCGATTAAACTAACCTCACCTTTTAGAACGTTAATTAGTTGCGGTAATTCATCTAGACTATATTTTCTAAGAAACTTTCCAAAATCCGTTAAGCGAATATAATCTGGCAATAGCTGACCATCACTGTCTTTGTCATCTGTCATTGTTCTGAACTTATAAAGGTAAAAAGGCTTACTATATAGTCCTGGGCGTTGTTGTTTAAATAGGATCGGTGACCCTATTTTAACTTTAACTAATAATGCAACAACGATTAATATTGGAAGCAATATTACTAACAATGTTGCTGCAACTAATAAATCAATAAATCGTTTCATCCTTAGCACCGCCCTAACTACTATTTAGTGTTATCAGACAATTATTTAATTGAATTCTTTAAGATATTTATAGTCCCTATATCAAAAATTGATATAATCACTTCTGTAATACATGTTTAACGCAATAACATGTTCATAATAAAAGTAGATAAAATAACAGATTAAAACACCATAATAGATTAGTTTTTGATCTTTTTCTCTAAAAACCTTGACAATCCAAGAGATTAAAATCAACTGATACAGTCCAAAGTAAATAGCAAATCTAGCAAATATCCAATTTTGTGTCGATATTATAAGAAAAACTAAGCCTAGTATGGACATATTAACTATAACATCACTTTTAGGGAATATATTCTTGAGCTTTTCCCTTCCAAAGTAAGCAATCACAACCGGAACAGCACCTACGACAACTCTAAGAATATTAGCCCCGCCTTCTTGAAAATCTTTGTATCCACCATATTGTGTTTCTTCAATTGCTTTAAACAATAGATCCATAAATGTATTAAAGCTTAAAACGATAAAAATACTTCCTCCTAATAATAAATAAGTTGACTTTGACCAGGCCGGCCATCTCACAATAAAGTAAATTGGGATCAGCAATAGTGCTGTTTGATGTATTGTTGATGCAAAAAGAACAAGAAGCATATATTTTTTCCAATCCCCAGCAATCAAAAATTTAGTTCCAGCAAATATGATGGCTGCTGCTAAGTATTGTCTAATACCATTCATTGAAACTAAAAAATATCCAATTGTAATATATACATACAAACTTAAATCAAATAATCTTGAGTAATGGTACAGCGTTATTACAATCAGTGTATTGGTTAATAAGGCAGTTGTAAAAATTAATATTTGAGGATCGCTTGAAATCTGCTGTAGTATCATCTGCAGTAGATTAAACCCAAAATCTCCTTTAAAATCAATATTTTCTAAACTGAAAATAGTAATTCTATAGGAATGCATATAGTAATATGTGTCTCCTACATTATTTTGAAGACCGGCTACTAAAACCAAGCTAGCTAAAGCAAAAAATGCCGCGATTTTGTTTGGCTTTATGTAGGTAGGATCTATCCCAGTACTTTTGGCAGCAAATCGTGACAATAATGCAAATACATAAACGATTGATAAATTAAGATAAAATACAGTCATTGATTAAATCCTTTCGATAAAGGAATTAAAACTAATTACTTTTTACTGTTGCCCTATTAGTATTGAGTATATAGAAGTACAACAGCATTCCAACCGGAGTTGCCAAAAGAGTAGTTAACTTACATGGTGACTCTATTAAAAATTTGTAGTTTTTTATCATTAAACTACTAGATACGTAATGAATAGCTTCTCTTAATCTTTCTTTATAAGTTGGAGCATATTTCATCGCTACTTTACGAAAAAAAGAAAAGCCCCGAGGGTTTTTCTTATACTGATTAATCATATTGAGACTCGAACCGTCTGCTAAATATTCCACATGACAAAGAACCTCATTCATAATTAATAGAGGGTATTGTTGATCAATCAAGATGTACTTATAACTTAACGGACAATACTTCTCACCTGGAAACAGGGGATAAGGAGGCGTTGTGCGTGTTAGCTCTGTACGATACACCAACTTTTTGTCCCCTTTTATTTTATGTTTTCCATATAAATCAGATAGAGTCGCTTTCGTAAGATTTTCTGGCATCTTTGTTCCAATTATCATACCTTCATAATTTGCATCTAAACCTACGATTCCCGCAACTTTGTTACTCCCACATTTGGCCCAAAACGATAGTATTTTAGCGACTGCATCATCTGCGATATAGTCATCAGAGTCTATACAAACATTCAGTTCCGTATCAATTAACTGATATGCTTTATTATGAGCTCCGTGCATACCTTGATTTTCTTGATAATGGTAATTTATCTCGATCTCATTTTCCTCAATCCATTTCTTGACAAGTTCCCTAGTGTTGTCTGTGGAACCATCATCAACAATTAACCATACAAAATCCTGGTTATGTTGTCCTTTTAAACTTTCGTAGCACAAATGTAGACAATATGCCCTATTAAATGTTGGGGTAAAAACTGTTAAGGTCTTCTTCATTAAGGTACCTCCAATCATTCATTCACCTTACGCAGTTGTATTCTCAATGTAAAAATTAGTTAACCAATTGGCCATTGTTGCAGTGTCGTAGCCCTTCTCTTGTAACAATTGAGAGGTATCTACATGGTCTACACTAGATGAGAGGATTTTCTCTGCCCATAATGTCGGTGAATCTTTTAAACTTAGAAATTGAAGTTTGCCTGTAATATCAGTCTCTTTGGTAATAGAATTAGAGACTATACAGTTAAGCCCTGCTGCCTGAGCTTCTACCAAAACTACAGGCAACCCCTCAAAAAGTGAAGGGAATAAGAATAAATCAAAGCCTTGCATCAGTTTTGAAATGTCTTTCCTAACCCCTAGAAAACGTACATGATTTGTTAATCCTAACTTTTTTACTTTCTCCTCGATCCTATCTCTTAAATGTCCCTCACCTACTAGAACTAGAAGTGCAGTTGGATCTATTTTATGTACCTCACTAAAAATATCAATAATGAAATCATGATTTTTTTGTTTGTTAAATCTACCTATATGACCTATAACTAAACGATCTTTTGCGTTAAGCTCACTTCGGATTTCCACTCGTTCATTTTGGTTAAACCTAAATTCCTCTACATTTACAGCATTATTTAGAATAATGACCTTTTCTTGAGATTTCTTCCCAAATAACCACTGACCAGCTTGATTTGAACAAGCAAAATAACGATTTGGTTGCTCTTTCATAGCCAGTCTTGCGTAAATTCTAAATGGAAATTTAATATCCAATCCTAAATCGCTTATATGACTATGGGCAATTCTACATGGCACTCCTGCTCTTTTAGCAGCTCTTAATACAAAACTACTATTCTCATTAATATGGGAATGAACAACTTTGTACTCAGGATTTTTTTGAAAAAATTCATCTAGCATACGAAAGTACTTACGATAATTACCAGGTCTAATAGCAGGCATTCGATATATTTTTCCACCAAGTGTTTCAATTTCATCATCGTAATGACCGCGTTCCGTTCGGTTAACCATAAAATCAAATTGTATTTTTGAACGATCGACTTTTCTGTAATAATTCATTAGCATCGTTTCAAGTCCACCACGATTCATTATTGAGGCAACTTGAAGTATACGAATTGGTTCCAGCTGAAACACTCCTATCTAATTAACTTTCTTAACAGTTCAATGCTTAGCAATAAGCCATAAAAACCTACCGAAAAACGATACTTTCCAAAATTATAAAAAACCCTCCATATAAATGGGAAATGCTCCGTTTCTAGTTGACTAAAAGATTTCTTTATTCGTGTATCGTTTAAAATTCTATTTATTTTATTTATTTTTTTTACTACCGATGCCTTGTTAGCTTTACTAAGCTCATTTAAACCTAGACCTAACGTATTCATACTGATTCGATTATTTAAAGCCAATTGAAAATCATTATTTAAATTTTTTTCTCTGATAAAATTTTCGATAATTCGGTACAAACTTGCCCACTTTTCCATTAGCTCAGGTTTGTAGCCTGTTGTAACCGATGTACTGTTTGCTCGCCAATAATGATAGAATGGCTGATTAATAAAAGTAAAACCTTCCGCATTGTAGAATGACTGTATATTGAATAATGTGTCTTCATTTGTTCCAATGACATTTAGATCAGTAAATTTAATGTAATTATCAATAATGATTTCCCTACGATATAGTTTCGACCAAACGGTTCCCCACGCGTCTAAAAATTCCGGTTGAGCTACTTCTTCTTTAAGGGGGCCTACTAATCTTCTCAAAATTTCTTGAACTTCTTGATCTCTGTAGGTAATTTGATCTGCTAAATTAAATCGTTTTTCTTTTGCATGACTACCAAATTCTCGCATGTAAGAGCACATAACGATATCAGAACCTTGATTTATGGCTGTGTTATACATAACCTCATACATTTTTTCATCAACCCAATCATCAGGGTCGACAAAACCTATATAAGTTCCAGTTGCCAAAGAAAGTCCAGTGTTTCGAGCTGATGATACTCCACCATTTTCCTTATTTATCACCTTTATTCTGGCATCTTTGTCTGCATATTTCTCTAAAATTTCTAAACTATTATCAGTAGACCCGTCGTTAACAGCGATGATTTCTACTTCTGTTAGTGTTTGTGCAAGCAAACTCTCAAAGCACCTATCTAAATAGGCATCTACATTATAAATAGGCACGATGATACTTACTTTTGGTTTCATCTTGTTCCTCCAACATATAACGTGTATAGATTGCATCTAATTCAGTCGTGATTTCTGTTAGTGAGAATGGTTTAACGAGATTTCGACTCGCTACGCCCATATGCTCACGGAGATCTTTCGATTGGTAAAGTTTCAGCAAACTTCTTGCGAATTGACCGTAATCATTCGGTGATACAAGATATCCGTTGATCTGGTCTTGAACCAATTCGACGTGTCCACGATTGATGCTTGCAACTATCGGTAACCCACAAGCCATTGCTTCCAACATGTTTACCGGAAGTCCTTCGCGATAGCTTGAACCTACTGCAACATCGCACATTGGTACGAGTTTTGCAATATCCTTACGAAAACCTAGAAAGTCGATCATATGTTCAATCCCAAGCATCTTAGCCAAGTTTCGGCATTGATCCTGCAAGGCGCCCTCCCCTGCTAAAAGCAGCTTAGCGTTTGGCATATAGGTTTGGATTAAGGCAAGTGAATTTATCAGTAGTTGCTGATTTTTATTTTCATTGAATTCTGCCGCATAAAATAATAAAAAATCATCTGGTTCATAGCCAAATGATTTTTTGAGTGTTCTCTTTTCATCTTCACCGACTGGCATAAAACGTTTCGTATCGACTCCTACGCCATGAACATGTTCGATTATTCCAGCTTTGAATTTTCTGTTTGTAGCTAGCTGATAATCCTCTTCGTTTATCGTAATTAAGCTGTCTGTGTACTTAGACAGTTGCTTTTCAATTGGATAGTAAATTAACCAGTTTAGAGGTGATGCTCCCTTACAAAAATGAAAACCATGGGCTGTATAGATGACTTTCGTTCCTTGTTTTCTTGCTTTACGAGCTGCTAGTCTTGCTAGTACCCCACCTAACGGGGTATGGCAATGAATAATTTTAAAGTCGTTTTCGTTCATGATAGTTTTTAATTCAAAGTAAGCTTTAATGTTACTGAACTTGAATGGGGATCTTTCAATCGCAATATTATACTTAACATCAGTATAAGGTAATTGAATGTCACCCTTAGCTGCGACATGAACCTCCCAGCCTTGTTCCTTGAACCATTTCATGTAAGGTAAGTGAAAGGCTTGAAAATGGTAATCGACAGTTGCGCAAAACAAGATTTTTTTAGGCATGTTTGACCACCCTATTTAATGAATTCTTTTTTCAACAACTTTTTTTAAGTAGTTTAATAAGTCTTCCCTCAAATCTTCTCGCTGTAGGGCAAATTCAATCGTTGTTTGGATAAAGCCCATTTTTTCACCAACATCATAGCGAATCCCTTCAAAATCATAAGCATAAACAGCCTCATGATGATTTAAAGTACTAATGGCATCCGTTAGTTGAATTTCACCACCGGCACCAGGAAGTTGCTTGGATAAGATTTCAAATATTTTAGGGCTTAATATATAACGCCCTAAGATCGCTAGATTGGACGGTGCTTCTTCTCTTTTGGGTTTTTCTACTAAATTACTTACTGTATAGAACCGTTCACTGATTTCGGTCGCATCGACAATTCCATAGCGTGATATTTGTTCGTCAGAAACATGTTGGACACCAATGATTGAGGCATTATATCGTTCGTATTGCTCCATTAATTGCTGTAAGCAAGGCTTTTCACTACTAACAATATCATCGCCTAAAAGAACGGCAAATGGCTCGTTGCCGATAAATTTTCGTGCACACCAAATTGCATGACCTAAGCCTTTGGGTTCTTTTTGGCGAATATAATGAATGTCTACTAGTTTTGAAGATTTTTGAACTTCGTCTAGCAATTCATATTTTCCTTTTTGAAGGAGATTTTGCTCTAATTCAAATGAATGATCAAAATGATCCTCAATTGCTCGTTTGCCTTTACCAGTGACAATAATAATATCTTCAATTCCTGATGCAATTGCCTCTTCGATGATATATTGGATCGTTGGTTTATCAACAATTGGTAACATCTCTTTTGGCATCGCTTTTGTTGCTGGCAGGAATCTTGTTCCAAGTCCAGCAGCTGGGATAATCGCTTTTCTAACTTTCATGTAATGCACTCCTTTTTAACCTGAAATTGTCATTAGTGGGTGAATTTTATTCCGATTATTTGCGACATCTAGTAACGTTTCTCTAAGTGTCTCTCGATCTAAATTAGCAAAATTTTGGACAATCTCTTCGATTTCATCGATATATAACTCGGCTGATTTACCAATATAGATTTTTGGGTATACTTGCAGTTCTTGAACTTCATCCTTTTTTAACAGTTCTTCAAATAACTTTTCGCCTGGCCGCATCCCGGTAAACTCTATGCCAATTTCGTCAATGGAGTGTCCTGATAACTTTATTAAATTTTTCGCAAGATCAACAATTTTTACTGGTTCACCCATATCGAGGATAAAGATTTCTCCTCCTCTAGCTAACGCCCCCGCTTGAATCACTAAACGCGATGCTTCGGGTATTGTCATGAAGTACCTCACCATTTCAGGATCAGTGACAGTTACTGGTCCACCTTTTTCAATTTGCTTTTTAAATAATGGGATAACACTGCCTCTACTGCCTAATACATTCCCAAAGCGAACCGCTACGAATTTCGTCTTGCTTTTCTTATCCATATCTTGAATAACCATTTCTGCAAGGCGTTTTGTCGCCCCCATGACACTCGTTGGGTTAACTGCTTTATCGGTGGAGATCATGACAAATGTTTTAACATTCGCAAGACTAGCTGCCTTTGCTGCGTTCATCGTTCCAATTAAGTTGTTTTTTACAGCTTCCTCAGGGTTTCGTTCCATTAAAGGAACATGCTTATGTGCAGCCGCATGATACACCACATCTGGTTGATATGTACTAATTACTGAAATCATCTTATTTTTATCTTGTAAATCAGCAATCTCTGTAATAAATTCAATATTTGTATCACGGTATGAGTCTTTTAATTCCATTTCAATTGAGTAAATGCTATTTTCACCATGCCCTAGTAGTACTAGCTTTTTCGGACGAAAGTTGGCTACTTGCCTCGAAATCTCAGAACCGATCGACCCTCCAGCTCCTGTTACTAAGACAACTTTGTTTGTTACATAGTCTGATATTTTCTCAATATCTAGTTGAACGAGTTCTCTACCAAGAAGATCCTCTACTTGGACATCACGGAACTCGTTAACAGAAACCTTTCCGGTCACAAGATCTTCTAGCATCGGAAGGATTTGTGTTTTCACCTTTGTTTTTGCACATGCCTCGAAAATAATATTTAATTCCTTTTTCCCTAGAGATGGGATCGCAATGATAATAAAATCAATCTTTAAATCTAGAACAGCTTTTTCAATGCTGTTAACACCGCCGACAACCGGTATCCCTAAAATGTCTAAATGCTGTTTTCTAATTTGATCATCGATAAAGGCTATCGGTAAAAGCTCTCCACCGTTATTTTTTAATTGCCTTGCTACCATCGTCCCTGCTGACCCTGCTCCAATGATCAGCGTTCGTTTTTTGTCATCTGACTCATTCATATACGTATCCCGTAAGATGCGCCAAAAGAAGCGTGATCCACCAATCAACATGACATGAAGCATCCATGTGATTGCCAATGCTTTAAAGAAAGTCTCCTTGAGGATAAATTGTTGTACGAATGCGGCGATTATGATCGAAAATGTTACTACTTTAAAGATGATTAATAACTCCCCGATGCTTGCGTACTCCCATGCTTTTTTGTACAACTTTAACGCAATTGCGAAAAAATGATGACTTAACAAAATGATGATCGAACTAATCACAATCGGTACAGTCATCGTAGCAAAATTTGTGCTGACCAAAATATGACTAATAAATATTGCGGTTATGACAATACAAGAGTCGATAACAATAAATAATGATAGTCTCTGTCGGTAAGTCATCAGTCCATCCCCCCTTTTATAACTTTATTTCAACAGATATGTTCTTCTTTCAATGGCATCTTCAATGATTTTCTTAATCTTACTAAGCTCCTCTTTTGAGGAATCTTGTTTAATATATCTCACTGTTTTTTTGATCGACTTTGGAATTTTTTCTACTTCTCGCATGTATACTTTTGCACTCCTTAGAAATTTTATTAAAGTTCTTAACTATAGGGTTTTGATAAAACCCCATAGTTAAAAATTTTAGTAAAATGTGGGCATCTAACCCTCCCTCACTCCATACTCTTGACGACAAACGTCTAAGGTATCTTTCAACCCACAGCATGACCGAGTACCTCCGTTGATAGTGGTAAGGAGATATCACCAAAAACAGTATGTTTTAGCGTACGTTTTTATTCTTAATAAAGAACATTTCAGTTAAAAAAAATAGCTATGACTTCTCATTAATAATTGTTCCGATTAACTTGGCTTTCGCAAACTTTAAAACTTTTTTCGCTTCTATAGCCTTTTCAATTTTACTTTTACCTTCCTTTAAGACCAGAACCACACTATCACATTGATTGGCAATAAGTTTTGTATCTGTAACATCCAATACTGGCGGTGAATCGATTAAAATGACATCATACATTTTAAATAACGGCTGCAATAGTTCTTGAAATTCTTTTGACCCAAGTAATTCTGCGGGATTATTTTGAATAGGCCCGCTTGTTAAGATATCTAGGTTCCCAATATTAATTTTCTTTATTGCACTTTCTAACCAATTTTTACTTGTAAGTAAAGATGTTAAGCCCACTGAATTATCTAGTTTAAAAATAGAATGAATTCTCGGGTTACGAAGATCTGCGTCAATAACTAATACCTTTTGCTTTTGCTGAGCCATCGAAACAGCTAAATTGGCAACGGTTGTTGATTTCCCTTCTTCTTTTGAAGGTGATGTTAATAAGATCGATTTATATTGCTTTTCATCTAAAGTGAACTGAATATTAGTTCGAATCGTTCTATATTCTTCAGTTATGATGGAATCGGGGTTACTATATGTGATTAAATTTCTTTTCTTAGTAGTTGTAGTAATTTCCTTAAGTTTTTTTAAGATCAAACAGCTCACCCCCGTATTCAATTTCTAATTGTTTCTTTTTTCTCTTTCTAATATTTCTCTTGTTCATTTTAGAAATGGTTCCTAAAACTGGAACTCCTACTAGTTCTTCAACTTCTTGGTGCGAATGGATTGTATCATCTAAAGAATGAAGTAAAAATACAAAACCTACACCGATGATTAGTCCCATCACAAAAGCAATTTTTATCGTTCGGTTACTCTTACTGTTGATTGGAAATGGATTAACTTTCGCTTCTGATAGGTAACTTACGTCATTAAAATCAACGATATTCCCAATTTCACTTTTAAAGACACTAGCTGTTGCGTTTGCAATATCTGCGGCTACAACTGGGTCTGTGTCTACGACATTAATTCTTACAACCTGCGAACTATTAATACTATCAACACTTATCTGTCCTGCCAACGCCTCAGCGGACCTATTTAGATCTAATCTCGCTACTACTTTTTCCATGATCACTGGATCTTTCATAATAACCATGAGCGTCTTCATGTACTCAGAATTTGCGCCAACGATAATCCGACTCGATGATTGATAAAGTGAGGTGGGATTAGAATTGTTTTGGAAGTAACCAACTGCTGTTGCAATGATCGTAATAATAACAATAATCCAAAAACGCTTTTTAAAAATCATAAAGATTTCTCTTAAATTAATTTCCTTGGCCATCTCTCTCTCCACCCGTACTTATAATTTAGTTGCTATTCATAGGTTTTTATAAAACTAAGTATGTATGGTTAATGTTCATCAGTTAAATATAATTGTTCATTTTAGAAAATTATGTCTAACGTTATTTTAGTTCTATATAAAGAACGTGTCAACATTATTTACCAACTTTTCAGAAAACTTATTTTCCACCAGGCTCAATCTTTTCTACTAACTCTCTTAATTCTTGTAAACTAATATTCTTTTGTTTCAACTCTTTTGTAAAATGGATTAATTCAATGTCAGGAAGTTCTGTTTTGCTATGTGTTTTTTGAGGAGAACTAAAAAAGTAAGCTATATCAATATTAAAATAGTTGGAAAGACTCTCTAAAACATCAATTGCCGGTTTTCGATTCCCACGCTCTATTTTCGACAAGTTACTATAGTTAAAATTAATTGCCCCCCCTAATTCTTTTAAAGTCATTCCATGCTGCATTCGCAACTCTTTGATTTTCTGGCCAATCATACTCATTAGTTCTTCACCCCAGTAATCCTTTTATGTGTTTTCGTTCTTTTTAAAGAACATCTTTAAAATGACTATATCATGGATTGTCAATTTGAACAATAAAAACTTTTAAGAAAATATCCCACCTCGCTACACGGAGGTGGGATATTTCTCTTCTTCTGAGGTATCTAGTATTTTTATTAAGTATATAAGCTCTACGTCTAATGCTTTTGCCATTTTTCCTAATACTGATAGACTTGGATTTGTTTGTAACCCGCGTTCAATGTAACTAATATAAGATTTAGATACACCGGAAAGGTCGGAGAGTTGATCTAAAGACATTCGTTTCTTTTTTCTTAACTCTCGAATATTCCCCCCATTCATCAATTCAACTCCTTTAGTTGTTATCATTAGGCGAACAATTTTATTCAATTCCTTTTACATTCACCTTAACATGTTCTTTATAAAGAATATTATAACGTAAATGTTCTTTATAGTAAACAAATCTTACGAATCTCTTGTTTTTTAACAGAAATTGCTTTGATAGAAACTGAATTTGAAAGAGTTATAACCCATTAAGGCAAACTAGAAGTAAAGTAATCTTGGAATTTCCTTGAACGAGCCTCTAAATTCGCTACAGTTTTAAAGTGAACCGAAAGGAAAAGATCAACTTCTCATTGTAGTTTGGTCATTATCAATTATTTAGTTATAGACAAAATCCTTCTAATTAAATAAAGAGGCCAACGAATTCGTTAGCCTCTCTATTTAATTATTTACGAAGTTTATTTAAGATAATCTTTTGTTCTACAGAAGCAATTAGTCTTCTCGTGTAGTTAATGGTATCAGGGTTGACACTAATGCTATCAATTCCCTCATTGACTAGAAATTCGGTGAATTCAGGGTAGAGAGATGGTCCTTGACCGCATATTGAAATTGTTTTACCGTGCTTATGAGCAGCTTCAATTAACATTTTAATCGCTGCTTTAACAGAAGGACTTCTTTCATCAAAGTAACCCATGCTATTTAAGATCCCAGAGTCGCGGTCTGCTCCCATGATTAATTGTGTTAAATCATTACTTCCGATACTAAAGCCATCGACTAATTGCGCGAATTCTTCCGCAGCAAAAACAACGGATGGTACTTCTGCCATAATCCAAATTTTGAATTCATTGTTTTGGACTAAGCCTTCTTCAGCCATAATTTGTTTCACTTTGACAACTTCCCAAGGTGTACGAACAAACGGTAGCATCACCCAAACATTGCTTAAACCGTATTCTTCTCTGACCTTTCTGATTGCTTGGCACTCTAGACGGAAGCCTGCTTCGTAATCTGGAGAAATATATCTAGAAACTCCACGCCAGCCAATCATTGGATTCGCTTCAATTGGTTCAACTTCTTCTCCGCCTTCTAAACCACGGAATTCGTTTGAGCGGAAGTCGCTTAAACGTACAACTACTGGTTTCGGATAAAGGACTTCTGCTGCGGTTGTAATCGCGTCAGCCATTTTGTTTACAAAGTACTCTTGTTGCCCAGTTTTCACTAAATACATTGGATGGGCACCAATAATATTTGAGAAAATAAATTCAGTTCTCATTAAACCAATACCGTCAAAAGGTAAATTTTTATATTTATGAATCATCTCTGATTCACCTAAATTCATATACACTTTCGTGCCTGTAATTGGCGCAAGTTGTGCTAGGATTGCATCGTTAATGGCAGCTTGAGTTGCATTAGTTGAATTTTCTTGTTTCTTTTCAGTTGCAATTTTCCCGCTGTATACGACACCTCTTGTTGCATCAACTGTTACTTCCATACCTTCTTGTAGGGCTTCTGTCGCCGTACCTGCACCAACGATACAAGGAATCCCTAATTCTCTTGAGACAATCGCAGCATGGCAAGTACGTCCCCCTTCATCAGTTACAACAGCCGCAGCTCTTTTTAACGCTGGGATCATATCAGGGTTTGTCATCACAGTAACAAGAATATCCCCTTTTTCAACTCGCGAAATTTCCGTTATGTCTTTTATCTTTCTAACGATACCACTTATCATTCCTGGAGAAGCTGCAAGCCCGCGTACAAGTGGACGACGTTCAATCTTCACTTCTGTTGTTTCTCCCCCTTCTTCCTTTAGCGTTGTTATTGGTCGTGCTTGTAAAATGTATAACTCTTTCGTATCCGCATCTAATGCCCATTCAATATCCTGAGGCGCCTGATAGATCTCTTCGATTTTTAAACTGTTTTTACACAAGTATTTAATTTCATCATCCAATAAGCATTGAGCAGTAACATGTTCATAACCTAAGTAATCCTTCACGGCTACTTCTACTGTCCCTACTTTTTCCTTATGCTTGACAACAATGACATTTTTCGATGCAATTTGCTTTTCAGTAATTGTAAGAGACGGTTTATCTACTAAATATTCATCTGGAGTAACAATTCCAGAGACAACCGCTTCTCCTAATCCCCAGCTAGCGTTAATCATTAATTCGTTTCTATTATTTGTTACCGGATTTGCTGTAAAAAGCACACCAGACTTTTCACTATCAACCATTTTTTGAACGACAGTACTTAACGACACATCAAAATGAGAGAAACCCTGATTTTCACGGTAATATATCGCACGTGCTGTCCATAAGGAAGCCCAACACTTTTTCACATGCTTAATGACTTCGTTTATCCCGGAAATTTCTAAATAAGTATCTTGTTGACCTGCAAAAGATGCTTCTGGTAAGTCTTCTGCTGTTGCTGAGCTGCGAACGGCTACACGTGGCGACTCAAGACCTACTAGACTACTAAACTGGGCATAAGCTTCACGAATTTCCTTTTCAACGGACTCTAACATATCTGTTTTTTCAATTAAACTACGAATTTGTTGTGACTTAATCTGTAATTCGGTCGTGTTTTCACACTCGATGTTCGAAATAATACTATTAATTTTCTTATCTATGTCTCTTTCTTTAATAAAATCACTGTAAGCGGTAGCTGTCACACAAAAACCTGGTGGGACATTAACGCCGTTTTGCGTCAACTCACCTAAATTTGCACCTTTCCCACCTACTAATGGAATATCGTTTTTTGCTATTTCTTTAAACCAACGAATATATTGAAATGATGCCAAAGTTAAATCTCCCCTTTAAGTTATTAAATTCTTAATTAGTATAACACATAATAATATTAATGTTATACTTTATTTGGATTTTCTTCAATTATGTTAACTTACATAAAAATTGATGATCATATGACCTGATTTTTTAGAGGAATATACAATCTGGGGGAAACAAAAAAAAATAACCGAGGTCATTCCATCAAAAGATGGTCGACCTTCGGTTATTTATAATCGGGACTGCTTCATATCATTTGTTTTTTCATTTCTAATATTTTGTTCAAACTTTTCTAGAAGCTCTTCAGCCATTAACTTTTCTTGTTTCGAGCTCCAAAGGCTACATTTTTGTTTAGTTAACATTTGAATTAAGAACTTTTTTTCCTTTAACGTCAGGAGCATAACTGATCATCCTTTCGCAGGTTATACAAAAAGTTTAACAAATAAATGAATTCTTGTGTTAAAATGACACTTTTTTTTACAGATCTTTAACTTTACTATATATATGCTCAGATTTTTTAGATGTGACTTTTTCAGCATTTTATGAAACATTTACTAAACTACCACCGATAAGTGGTCCAAACAATCCCCCTGAAACGGTTCCTGTTTGCACGGTTGCTAAAAGCTTTCCAGAATACCTCTATTTTGTTAATTCTGTTCCACAGCTTGAACAATACGAATGGTCGGTATTGTTTTTAGCGCCACAGTTACCGCAATAAATATTCGGTTTACTTTTTTGGATAACTTTGGAATTCTTCACATTTACACCAAGCATTTCACGGATAATAAAGTACAAACTTATAAGAACAATACTAAAACCAGCAAATATAATCACATTTGCCACGTACAATTGATTAGGTATGGTTACTAGCTCGTGAAAAAAAGTAGTTTCAGCAAAGAACAGCGATCCATATCCTAGCATCAGCGCGCCTATAACAGTTGTACCAATTAAGAATTTATGTAAACGAACATTTTGATCATTATCAACAACTGTCTGGTTGATTTTTACGCCTTGCTGATTTCTCGTTTTTTTTGCACTACTTAATAAAAACATAATCATTGTTGCCATGGCTACTGATAAAATTAAGTAAATAATCGATCTTGAAATCAAACTAACTAAGGCAAAAAATAGAACAACGACTAGCATTCGATATGCTTTACGTGTATTTATCATGTTTCATGCACCCCACAAATCCCTTAAAAACCTACTCTCATTTTATCACAATTTCATGATCAACAAACAAAAAAGCGGAGTCTGTACCAAAAGCAAGTACTCGTCACCTCATCTACTACAAATAGAACGTGCATAAATTATTACACTTCTAATTGTAGTTCGATGTGAGCTGACACTTTTGGCAGACTCTCCGCTTATTATCTTTATAAAAGGTAAGAAAGTATAACTTTTTGAACTTTAAAAGTTGTCTAACTCCGAGCGCTAGTGCTTGTCTTATTGATGTCGCGCTAAAAACTCAAGCATTTTTTCATATACGGCTATTTCATTATGCTTTTTAGAGAAGCCATGTCCTTCATCGTCTAAAACAAGGTATTCTACATCTACACCATTTTTCTCTAGCGCTGCGACAATTTGATCTGACTCTTCTTTAACGACCCGTGGATCGTTCGCACCTTGGATGACTAGCATAGGATTTGTCATAGTTTCTAAATAGGTGATTGGCGAATCTTTCTTTAGTCTCTCTTTATCAATCTCCGCGTCACCTAACCAACGCTTCATGATTGGCTTCCAGTGTTCAGGCACAGAATTAAGGAAAGTAAACAAGTTGCTTACCCCAAAGATATCTACGGTTGCTTTAAATAAATCTGCATGTCTTCCAGCAAGGAGTAAGGCCATGTAACCACCATAGCTACCACCGACAACAAACAGCTTTTCTGGACTTGTAACCTTTTGATCAAATAACCATTGGATACCATGGACACAATCCAGGCGTGGGCCTTCTCCCCAATCTCCTTCAACAAGCTTCGTAAATGTTGCACCATACCCAGTACTTCCGCGGAAATTAGGTGCGAAAATAGAATAGCCACGGTTTAAAAAGCACTGGAACATCGCTCGAAACATTTTTCGTTCAGCTGCTTGTGGACCACCATGCGGCCAGAAAATAGTATAGCCATTATCAACTTCTGACTTTGCTTTGAAGTGCAATGCTTCAATTTCCATACCATCGAATGATTTGTACTTTACAACATCTGGTTCTACCATCTGTTGTGAACTAATGCCTAATACATTGTTTGTTGTTAGCTGCTCCCAATTATTCTCTTCTTTTAATCTGAAAATGTTAAAAGGAATTGTGGCACTTCTGCCTAATAAAAACACGCTTCCACTTTCAGTAATCGTTAACTGTTCGATAATATCGGTAGGAATTGAATGGATTGTCACTTCCTCCGTAGCTAGAGAATACGAATAAAGATAATCGGTTACTCCCTTTTCAGTCACAATATAAAACGTATTTAAGGTTTTATTCCATTTTAGTGTTGTCACACTTTCAGCTTCTATTTTTAACACTTCATTAAATTCCCTACTACTAAGATCATAAGAGGCGATATATGAGTACTCTTCCCCGTAATTTGTGACAAAATAAATCATTGTTTCACTAGTGTAAACTGGGTCTGAAACTGTATGAACCTCCTCTTTATTAGGGGTTAATAGATGCTTCTCACCATTAATAACGACATTCGCAAGTTGGTAAGTATTAGCGAGTGAACTAATTGTCACGAAACTACTCTCATCTGGTGCAAGTGCCGCCATAAAGGTCGGTGCACCTTCTCCCTTTTGAAGAATCTGATCTTCATTGGTTTTCAAGTCGTACCGATGAATGTTTAAAAATTGTGGATTATTTTTACTCGTCACGTAGTAAAGCCTTTCACCATCTTTAGTTAACTCGGCAAAGAAATATTTATCATTTTTTTCACCTGTAATAAGCGGTTGTGGTTTCCCACCTTCAAATGGCAAGGCGTAAATTTGATAATTCTCATCGCCATCCTTATCAAAGCCTGCCAACACAAAGCGATTTTCTTGATCGAATTTAATGAAGTTACATTGTTGATCAACTTGAGCAAATAAATACGGAAACTGATTTGGGAAATCGATCGCCCATAAGTTTTGCTTACCATTTAAATTACAACTAAAAATAACCTTCTTTTCATCTTTACTCACTGCAAAGTTCGTAATGGTGTATGTACGGAAAAACTGGTCAACATCTGGTTTTGGAAATTGAATCATAGATATACCTCCCTTTTATTGTAAGTTGTTGAAAAGTATTTAGGTTTTCGTTTCAGGTTAATCTTTCACCCAAATTCCAATCAACAATCTTTCTTACTAAGAATGTAACATAATTATTCGACACACGAAACGAATGATCCTTCTAACCAGTCATTAAGTTGGGAATGTAATTTTTTTGCGTCATTGTAACCTAGTGTATAAAGTTCGGTTAATTTTTCTTTATTTCGTTCAATACGCCCTACCTTCAAAGAAAGAGATGGTCTAAAAACAAAGGCATTCCCCATCCTTTCCTGTTCTTCTATGTATTGAAGCGACGAGTTATATTTTTGATAACGATGTTCCATCACCTCAATTAACTTCGGATATTGTTTATAGCGCTTATGTAAAACCCAGGTGAAGCGCTGTTTTTGTTTTTGATATCCTTTAGGTCTTGTCAAGATAACAACATGTTTATTATTGCCATCGCTGACTGATTTATGGATAGGAATCGGTTCACTAACTCCACCATCTAATAAATCCAACCCTTTATATTTGACTACTGGTGCCATCAACGGAATTGAACTAGATGCCTTTAATACAAGTGATAAATCATCACGCAAACAGTGGCCTTTCTCAAAAAAAACAGGTTCACCGGTATGACAATCCGTTGTACCAATATAGAATTTTTCTGGTACCTGTTCAAACGTCTCATAATCGAATGGCACGAGACTGTTTGGTATCTCATGAAAAATAAAATCCATTCCGAAAAGCTCTTTTTTCCTCCATAAATTTTTATAAGATATATAATTTGGATGGTTAACAAGATCAATTGTTACCTTATGATTTCGCCCCTTTTGTCTAGAAATGTACGATGCTCCATTACATGCGCCAGCAGAAACACCGACGACATAAGGGAAATACAATTGTTGTTCTTGAAAGTACTCTAGAACCCCGCCAGTGTATACCCCTCTCATTCCTCCGCCTTCTAAAACTAAGCCTACATTTTTCACGAAATATTCCCTCTTTCAGTCACCTGAATGTGATTTTTGTCCTTTTTTAATTATGAAACTTTGATACAATTATAATATAATGCAAGGCCTAGAAACTACCATTTTTATGGGGAGATTCAAGTTTATGGTAGTTTTCTAATTTTTGTTGTCATAGATTGTACACAGAGAGGGGAGTTTTGAAAATGGGGAACAAACAAGAAGTAAAAATGATTTGTAGCTATTGTGGTACAGGTTGCAGTCTAATTACCGAAATCGAAGACAATAAAATTGTCAAAGTCCGGGGGGACAGAGAAGGTAGTGTAAACAAAGGGCAAACATGCATTAAAGGGGCTTTTGCTTACAATTACGTTCATGCTGAGGATCGTTTGACATCACCACTACTTCGTAAAAATGGGGAACTTCAACCAGTATCATGGAAAGAAGCATTAACCTTCATTGCTGAAAAACTTACAACAATTAAAAATACGTATGGTCCAGAAAGCACTTCAATATTTGCGTGCGCCAGAGCAACCAACGAGGTGAATTATGTCACTCAAAAATTTGCCCGCGCCGTTCTTGGAATGAATAATATTGACGGTTGTAACCGAACTTGACACGCTCCTAGCGTTGCCGGTCTGGCAACTGTTTTTGGTGGTACTGGTGCACCTACTAACCGTTTTGAAGATTTTGATAAAGCCCAAGTTTTACTATTAATTGGTTCTAATACTACAGATGCTCATCCAATCATTGCAAACCGAATTAAAAAGGCGGTTAAAGCTGGCCTAAGATTAATTGTTATTGATCCAAGGAAAATTGATATGGTGAAGTCAGCTGAGAAGCATCTTCAACTTAAAGTCGGTAGTGACATCGCGTTATTAAATGCAATGATGCATGTCATTATCAAAGAAGAACTATATGACAAAGACTACATTCAGAGAGTATCTGAGGGCTTTGAGGAATTAAAAGCTAAAGTAGAATCATATACACCTGAATACGCCGAAACAATTACACGTGTTCCTGCTGATGATATTCGTGAAGTGGCAAGAGCTTATGCTAAAGCTGACCACGGCATGATTGCTTACACATTAGGAATTACCGAACATCATTTTGGTGTTAACAATGTATTTGATATTGCTAACATTGCCCTTCTAACTGGAAACATCGGAAAAGAAGGCACTGGTATTTTACCGCTTCGTGGACAAAATAATGTTCAAGGCGCTGGTGATATGGGATGTTTACCTAACCAATTTGTTGGTGGCTTAAAAGTCATCAATGATGAGCATCGTAAAATCTTTGAGGATGCTTGGGGCGTTAGCTTACCTGCCCATAACGGCCATACACAAACGGTCATGTTAGAAAAAATGACTGCCGGAAAAATGAAAGCATTATACGTAATTGGTGAAAATCCGATCATGGCAGACGTAAATATGCATCATACGAAAGCCGCACTTGAAAATGTTGACTTATTAATCGTTCAAGATTTATTTTTACATGAAACAGCAAAAATTGCTGATGTTGTCCTACCAGCTAGGTCATGGGCCGAGGTTGATGGTACTTATACAAACGCAGACCGTCGTGTCCAAAGAACGCGTAAAGGAATTGAAGCCCATCCAAATACTAAAGATGATTGGCAAATCCTTTGTGAGTTAGCTCAGTTAATGGGTTATGACATGAGCTATAACACAAGTGAAGAAATATGGGATGAAGTAAGAACTCTTGCACCAGACTTGTTTGGTGGAATGACTTATGAACGCTTTGATAATGAAGGTGGATTGCATTATCCTTGCCCTACCGTTGACCATCCTGGTACATTCTTCTTACATGAAAGATTTCATCAAGGAATTGAGCTCGCTAAAAAATCAAGATTTGTTCCAGTTGATTTCTCTTTACCAGCCGAACCAACTGACAAAGAATATCCATATACATTAACAACTGGTAGACGCTTAGAGCAATATAATACAAATTCACAAACAAGATATTATCCACCAAATGTGAAGTTAAAGCAAACAGAAGAAACCGTCGATATGCATGCTGAGGATGGTTTAGAATTAAACATTGAAGATGGTGAATATGTCGAAGTTGCCTCACGTCGTGGTAAAGTAAAAGTTAAAGCGAAGGTTTGTAAGAAAATGCAAAAAGGCGATGTGTTTATGAGTTTTCACTGGGCAGACGTTCCTACAAATTCTCTAACGCTTGATGAATTTGATCCGATTTCAGGTACTGCCGAATACAAAGCTTGTGCTGTCAAAATCTCGAAAATATCTTAACGGCCGTAAATAAAGAGCTAGAGTAACTGCATATCTACTAAAACTAAAAAGAGCGCAAGGCGAGTGCCTGGCGCTCTTTTTATTGTCCTTAGCTAGCTTTTTGAACTTCTAATGCTTTAATTGCTTTAATTCGCTTAATATCTCTCATCATAAAGAACGATGTCGTTAAACCAATGGCTAAAAAGATCACAAACACGTAAAAAGTTGCATTGTAACTGTTCGTAGTATCTCGAATATAGGCTACTAATAACGGCCCCATTACTCCAGCCATTGACCACGAAGTAAGAATTAAGCCATGAATAGCTCCTAACTGCTTCGTACCAAATAAGTCACCAATAAATGCTGGTAATGCTGCAAATCCTCCGCCGTAAATCGTAAGCACTATGAAAATTAAGATTTGGAACATTAGTACATTTTCAATATTTGGTAAGATTAAGAATGCGACTAGTTGAATGCTAAAGAAAATCGCATAAATTCGGTGTCTTCCAATGAAATCTGACGCACTTGACCACGCAATTCGGCCAGCCCCGTTAAATAGACCCATTAAGGCCACCATACTTGCTGCGGCTACAGTAGTCATTCCCACTTTTTCTTGTGCCATTGGAGAGGCTACTGAAATTAACATTAAACCTGTTGAAATATTAATAAACATCATCACCCATAACAACCAAAAGCGCTTGGTTTTAGCAGCTTCTTTCGCTGTTAACTGTGCTAAATCTTGTGTTCCTTTAATATCATATTTTCCACCACTAACAGTCCCTGGTTCCATTCCTTTTGGTACCCATCCTTGTGGTGGCTTAGCAATATAAGATGCCCCTAGAAACATTAGGATAAAGTAAGCAACACCAAGAGTAAAGAATGTGTTAGATACACCAATATTAACAATTAATCGTTCTGCAATTGGGGCTGTAATTAAAGCTCCTGCTCCAAAACCAAGTACAGCCATACCTGTTGCTAGACCTCGGCGGTCAGGGAACCATTTTACTAAGGTAGAAACGGGTGAAATATACCCTAACCCTAGACCCATACCTCCCAATACCCCGAAAGTAAGGTAAAACAATAGTAATGATTCCATTAATACAGCCAAACCAGATCCTAAAATCCCTGAAGTAAACAAAGTTGCAGCTAACAAAGCTGATTTCCTAGGACCTTGCTTTTCCACAAATTGACCAAACGCCGCTGCAGATATTCCTAAAAAGAAGATTGCAATTGTAAAAGCTAACGATACTTCGGTCTTTTGCCACCCTAATGTTTCTAATGGCTTTACGTATACACTATACGCGTAAGCTGATCCAATTGATAAATGGATTGCCACTGCCGATAACGCAATTAACCACCGGTTTTTTTCTTTCATGATTATTAATTCCCTTCTGCCATAGAATTATGGTTTTAAATTTAATTACTTATTCATCTGATGATCTGACGAATTAATAAGTACTAATGTTACTTTAGCTATAAATCATCTTTTTGAAAATGTTTTTTTTCACATTTTCATAAAAAATTTTATTTTTTATTACGTATTTTTGACAATTTCACAAAATAGGTGCTTTTTATCACAAAACAGTTTTGTTTAGGGTATATTAAAAGCAAATGCAAGGAAGGAATGAATTAAAAATTACAATAATTTTCGTTAACTCACAATATCTCGGTAAAGGCGATGACCTACTAGGGGAAGGACTTCTTGAGACTGACAGGTTCAATCTCATCGATGAAGGATTTTTTCTTGAATTAGCTAGCAAATTTCGTTTAGTTACCCTATAATTAATCATTTTGGTTATATATACAATTCATATAATTTCTCCTACAGGTAAGCATATTGTGTAAGGAGGGATTAAGATGCCAAGTACAAATAAATTAGTAGTTCCTGGTGTTGAACAAGCATTAGATCAAATGAAATATGAAATTGCCCAAGAATTTGGTGTGAGATTGAATGCAGATGATACATCCCGTTCTAATGGCTCTGTAGGCGGAGAAATTACTAAGCGTCTTGTTCAGATGGCTGAACAACAGCTTAATGGTAAGTAGGGGTAGTCATGACGAAACGAAAACATTTTCGTGATGCTGCATCCAAAAGTAATTTCACTCCAACAGAAAGCGTTTATAACGAAGAGTTTGCAGATGAATCAGTAGATCTCGCAAAAGCAAAGAAAAGAAATAAACGTGTTCCAAGAGGATAAATTTAAAGAGGTGACTGATTGTCACCTCTTTGTTTTTTGCTTAAAAACCTACTCTGCAAAGTACATTAATGCTAAAGCCCCTGGTCCTGTGTGGGTACTAATGATTGGCGTCGTGTCGACAATCTTAATATTATGAAAACCAGACGCTTTTGCAACTGCGTCTTTTAGCTCAGTAGCTAATTCGAGGGTATCTGCTTGTGCAATTCCAATTGCTTTAATAGTCTTGTTAGCCGTTTCTGTTTCTAGTTGCTTTAGTAAATACTTAATAAGTTGGACGTATGTTCTCACTTTTGCTACTGGCGTGTATACCCCATCAGCTAGAGAGGCAATTGGTTTTATCTTTAATAATGAGCCTACTAAAGCTTTTCCTCGACCAATTCTTCCACCTTTAACTAAATATTCTAACGTATCAACCATTATGTAGAGTGATGAATTCATCCTGATTTTCTCGACTCGATCAATAATCTCCGCAACCGTTTTTCCTTCCTGTGCTAGCTTAGCCGCTTCTAACACTTGAAACCCTAATGCAAAGGAAATAAACTTGGAGTCAATGACAGTCACCTTTGCTTTAGACATCTGGGCACCGTTTTGTGCAGAATTATACGTCCCACTCATTCCATTTGTAATATGTATTGAAATAATCTCGCTTCCATCTGCACCTAGACGATCATAGACTTCAGCAAAAACACCAGCTGCAGGTTGTGAAGTTCTTGGAATTTCTTTTGCTTCTTTAAGCAATGTAATATATTCTTTTGCTGAAACATCGACACCGTCAGCGTAGGATTTTCCATCTACTGTGATCGTAAGCGGTACTACCTCTACCCCTAATGCATCCAGTTCCTCTTTTGGAACGTCGACTGTCGAATCTGTAACAATTTTAACCTTATTCACATAAGCACCCCATTCTTAAAGATCTTTATGCTCTTACATAATATAGTAAACTACTTAATTATTTCTATCATACTATAAAAATAGGAATCGTGTTAACACCATTAAACAAAAAACCTTCAATTGTTAATAATTGAGTGCTTTTCATAACATTAATCGAGCTATATCAAACTAAATGTTGTTGCGAATGGTTTTAACGCAACTACATTTAGAACTTAATAGCGGAAATAATGAATTATGAAATTCATTGAATTATCCATAAAAAAGAAAAAGAGCAAAAAACCGTGAGAGTTCTTTTGCTCTTTTCCCTTTTTTACTCTACTCCACTTTCTTTAATTGCATGTTCCCAACTTGGGAAATAGTGAAGGGCGCTTCTCATTAATTCTGGGTGCGATTTTTTCACTTTTTTCTTCGCTAAAACTTCACCACTTGAATGTAATTGACTTATTGAGCTAATAACCTGATCGACACTCATATCAATTTCCATCAAAACTCCTCCTTAAATATAGGTAATAACCCTATTTTTACCAAAAGTATTGGAAGTATACTTAACTTCTAAAACAAAAACTGCAAAAGTGAATATATATCTATCCGAAAAATAACCTCTATGTTAAAATAACCTTTATCTATTGTTGTTGAACAAGGAGGGAAAATGTTGAAAAAAGTACCATTTATCGCTGTTGAAGGACCGATAGGGGTTGGAAAATCTTCTCTAGCTAGAGAAATTGCTAATTATTATCAGTTTACATTGTTAAATGAAATCGTCGAAGAAAATCCTTTTTTAGGTAATTTTTATAAAGATATTGACGAGTGGAGCTTTCAAACAGAAATGTTTTTTTTATGTAACCGCTATAAACAACTGGAAGATATTGAAAAGTATCAATTAGCAAAAAATGCACCTGTTGTCGCTGACTATCATATTTTTAAAAATCAAATTTTTGCTGAACGAACATTACAAAGGAAACAGTACGAAAAGTATAAACAAATTTACTATATCTTAACAGCAAATATGCCTGAGCCTAATTTAATAATTTATTTAAAAGCTAGTTTAACTACGTTGTTAGAACGAATTTCATTACGTGGTAGAGATATCGAAAAAAACATCGATCCAGCCTATTTATTACAGCTTACAAAGGATTATGATCAATTTATGGAAAAATTCATTGTCGATCACCCAAATGTTCCTGTTTTAACCTTTGAAGGTGATTATCTTGATTTTGTAAAAAATAAAGCTGACTTAGATACAATTATTTCAAAAATAGATGAACACATCTATGCAAATACCGTAAATAACTAATAATATTGGAGTTGAAAAGCATGATTGAAACAAAAATCAAGAGTAATGCTTTAATCACATTAGCAGGAACTGTAGGAGTTGGAAAATCCACTTTAACAAGAAATTTAGCTAATGCTTTAAACTTTAAAGCATCTTATGAAAAGGTTGACGGAAATCCATATTTGGAAGACTATTATGCTGATTTCAAAAAATGGTCTTTTCATTTACAAATTTACTTTTTAGCAGAAAGGTTTAAACAACAAAAGGCGATGTTTGAAAGTGGCTATGGCTATGTACAAGATCGCAGTATCTATGAAGACGTAGGGATTTTTGCGAAACTCCAATATGATCAAGGTAACATGCGTGATCGTGATTTTGAGACGTATAGTTCGCTTTTTGAAGCTATGACCTTATCACCTTATTTTCCCAAGCCTGATGTGTTGATCTACCTAGATGGGTCACTTGAGAAAATTATCGAGCGTATACATAGACGTGGTCGTAAAATGGAGACAGACACGCCTATTAAATTCTGGGAAGATTTATATGCTCGTTATCACAACTGGATTAACGAGTTTACAATATGTCCTATATTAAGACTAGACATTGAAAAGTATGATAGTCACGACCCTGAGTCCATTGCTGCAATTATTAAGGAAATTGAACGTTTGACGACTAGAGAGGTCGTTCTAAAATAATTCGGAAATTTAGTAAAAAACAAGAGGTAGAATATTTCCTACCTCTTGTTTTTATATACATAACGCAAGTTTGATATGAAAATAGCTAATTTCTTCTGGTAGTGCTTCTTTCAAAGGCTTCAGTTTCTCCCCACCAAGTTCTGCACGTTTTTCATTAATTAACTGCAGATATGAACTAGGTAAAACTCTTTCCCAATCAAGTTCAATTTTTTCTATTGCGCCTTGAATTAGGTGTTGTTCTACAGTCGTTATTTTTAAGCCTCGTTCTAGGGCAATTTCATTAATATCTTTCCCTTGTTTGTAGAGCTGAAGTGAAATCGAATAACTGAGATCTTCTTCTTTTTTCATTGGTTTTTCTTGTACTTCTAGTATAGATTCAGTCAGATTATTTTCACCCTCAAAATTGATAATCGCTTCTAAGAACCTCTCTCCGTATTTCTCAAACTTCATTTCCCCTACCCCTTTAATTTGGAGCATATCAGCTTTCGTCTTAGGATGAAATTTGCACATCTCTTTTAATGTAACATCTGAAAAAATAATATATGGTGGAAGTTTTTCTTCTTCTGCTAGCTCTTTACGTAATTGACGAAGCACTTCAAACAGTTCAGAGTGAATTGGCTCTTCCTTTCTTGTTGGCCTCACTTTTTGGAGTACTTTCTCGCCATTTTTCAACACAGAAACAGCTTTTTCTGTTAGTTTTACTGTAGGATATTGGCCTGTAGTCAGGGCTAAATACCCTTCTGCAATAAACAATTGCGTAAGTTCACTTATTTCCTTTTCGGTTTTATCTTTCATAATTCCGTAGGTCGTTAATCCCGTTAAATGCAAATCCTTAATCCGTTTGTTGTTTGATCCTTTAAGGACTTGAGCGACTAACGTTACCCCAAAACGTTCTTTCATCCTTACGATACAGGAAAAGATTTTTAAGGCGTCAGTTGTCACGTCTACTTCCTCTAAATCTGATTTACAGCTAGAGCACTTGCCACAATCAGTGTCAGAGGTATCACCAAAATAGTTTACAATGTAACTTTGTAAACACTTCGTCGTATGACAGTAGTCAACCATTGCTTGAAGTTTACTATATTCATGATCCTTCCGGTCTCCCTCAGAAGCATTTTGTTCAATTAAATACTTTTGTGTTTGAACGTCCTTGCTCGTATAGAGCAATACACATTCGCTATTTTCACCATCTCGACCAGCTCTACCTGCTTCCTGGTAATAAGCTTCCATACTTTTTGGTAACTGATAGTGAATAACATAGCGAACATTCGATTTATCAATTCCCATCCCAAACGCATTCGTGGCAATAATTATTTTTTCATCATCATAAATAAATTTTTCCTGATGCTCATTACGAATTTGTTCTGCCATACCCCCGTGATAAGTAACTGCTTGTACTCCATTTTTCTCTAAAAAAGGCTGGAGCTCTTCAACGTCTTTTCTTGTTGCTGTATATATAATTCCACTCTCACCTTGCAGGCGCTTAATAAATTCTAGTAAATATTTCTTTTTATTCCCTGTTTTCACAACAGAAAAGGCTAAGTTTTCGCGTTCATAACCAGATACAAAATCTAATGGGGAATTTAACATTAACCCTTGTTTGATATCTTCGGCTACAGCTTTTGTGGCTGTTGCTGTAAAAGCGGCAATCACCGGTCTTGGTGATAGTTGTTGCATTAAATGACCAATTCTGGCGTAACTTGGTCGGAAATCGTGTCCCCACTGCGATATACAGTGTGCTTCATCGACGGCGATTAAATCAATTGGTAACTGCTGTAGAAAATACAAAAATTGATTAGATTCCAATCGTTCCGGTGAAACATAAACGAGCTTATACGTACCTAGTTTAATTTTATTCATGATATTGGCTTGGTCAGCGTGTGAAACTGTACTATTCAAATAAATAGCTGGAACGCCAATACTATTTAACGTATCGACTTGATCCTTCATTAAAGAAATGAGTGGACTAATAACTACAGTAATCCCGTTAAAAAGCATTGCCGGGACCTGATAGCAGATCGATTTTCCGCCTCCAGTTGGCATAATACATAATGTATCATTTCGTTGCAGTAGTGCTGTGATGATTTCTTGTTGATTGCGCCTAAAACTATCGTATCCATAGTATTTTTTTAAAATTGTTAATGGTGTTGCCATTTCTTTATCTAACATAATCCCATCTCCGTAACAAAAAAGTATCAATGTAACCATAACATAGAGAGATGTATTGTGGAAGTTTATATATTCGTAAAAACAGGTCTCCAACAGTTAATAGAAACTTCGTAATTACAGATAATAATAGATGTACCCTAATTCAATGGATAGGAGCTGATCAAAATGACAAAGCGAAAAAGCAACCCTAGAAAAGAAGGGAAAAATAAGCATGGTGCTCATGTGAGTCCTCTTGGAAACTCACCTACTCAAGAGTTTGCGCGCGAGCCATATGTCGAAGCTGGCCAAGCTGGCAAGCAAAACAACGATAAAAGGTAAAAGAAAGAGGTTGTCCCTGAGCTAAGTAACAGTCACCTAAGGCACGATATCTTGTATAGTTTCACTTAGGAAACCATACAAGATATCGTGCATATCAAGGTGAGCTGTCACTTATGGGACAACCTCTTCATTTTACTTCTAGAGCTTTTACATAAATTCCCTTATACGTCTGAATACAAGCCGCGACGCACTGACCACAGCCATTACAATTGCTTTCAATCACTTTTGGCTTACCATTCTCCACGGTTAAAGCATCACGCCCTAGTGGGCAAGCCCTTATGCAGTAATCACACATTGTTCCTTTATGAGCCAGGCAATTAAACTCAAACACTTCAGCTACTCCAAGTTTTTCCTCGGGTCCGACCATCTCGAGCGCCCCTGTTGGACAATGCGTAATACATTTGTTACAAAATGTACAAGGAGATTCGTTCGGGGTGATAAAAGGAGTCCCCGCAAGTTTCGCCCCATAATCTACAGAAAACAGACCAATCGTTGACGTAGGACAAACGTCTTCACAAACGCCACAGCGATTGCATGTAGCAATGAAAGCAAGTTCATTGCCAGCACCTGGTGGACGAATAAAGTTCCGATCTTCTTCAAGAGTAGCTCCAATTATTGACCCTAGAAAATGAAAGGAAGAACGGAAATTTTCCTTTAGATATTGTCTACGGCTCAACTTTTCATTCATTGTTGAACACTCTCTTGATGTTGCATTGCTTCATCATCCTCGAAGTTTGTGTAAGCAAGGCAGATAGAAACAATTCCATCTATTTCTTTAAATGCCTCTCCAATACGGTAGCTTTCATCAACAGAGTGGGCTTCAAGTGTTAAAACCACTTTTACCTCTTGCTCAACATGATGAACCTCTACCCCAGGAAGCTTCTGTAGTTGTTCAATGACTGCATCTGTTTTTCCCTTTACTGTAATTAGCATAAATCCTGAAATGACCATGCTTACACCTCCGAGTTAGTTGTTAATCATTAAACGCTGCTTTTGTTTCGCCTGTATCTAAACCGTGACATGTAACACAAACATATCTTGGTCCAAAAATTCCTTTCGTGCGGTCTTGATCAACGAAATGGTCAATCGGAATTACTCTAGCTCCCATAGCTTCTGCTTGTTCGTGACACATTAAGCAACTTGCACCCTTTGTTTTTGGATCCCATCTACCTGCATGATCGACTGGTTGTAAAGTAGGAGCAGAGATTAACACCATTGTTGCAGCTTCAGCTCTTTCCTGTTTTAACTGTGGTACTTCAATATTTTTAGCACCCGTTTCATTTTTCGCTTCTTGTTTTGGTGCGTCTCGCTTTGGTTCTGCTACTAGTTCACTTCCCGAGTCATTGAAGAGAGCAACCCCTACGACTATTGCAAAGATTACTACTCCCACAGAGACAGCGAATAAAAAATAATTTGTTATTTTCATGGTAGTCCCCCCTATGCCTTAATGACTTTTACAGCACATTTTTTATAGTCTGGCTGCTTGGATATTGGACAATAAGCATCTAACGTTGTATCGTTTATTAACGCTTCTTCTGCGAAGAAAGGAACAAACACTAATCCTTTTGGCGGTTTACCACGACCTGTAGTTGTTGCCTTTACTTTCGTTTCGCCACGACGTGATTTAACAATGACCCAGTCTTTATCATTAATTCCTATAGCAGCCGCATCATCTGGGTGCATTTCGCATAGCGCTTCCGGTACAGCACGGTGTAACTCAGGTACACGGCGGGTCATCGAGCCACTATGCCAGTGCTCTAGCACACGTCCAGTACATAACCATAATGGATACTCTTCGTCTGGAATTTCAGGGGCATCTTCAAACGGTCTAAAAAAGATTGTTGGACGTTTATCATTTGATTTATAAAAGCTAACATCTTTATATTTACCAACCTCACCAAACGTTTCTACTCCAACTTGGTCATACCCTTCTTCTTGCTTTCCATGAGCATATCGCCACTTCGTTTCCATCCATTCTCCGTTAACTTCACGAACTGGCCAGCGCATTCCATGTTGTTTTAAATATTCTTCGTAAGGTCCTAATTCTTTCGCCCTTGTTTTCAACTTGTGACCTAGCTCCTGAACAGCTTGGTTAGGATGTGTATGTGGGGCACTGAACAAACGGTATTCTTCAAAGAGCCTGACGCACACTTCATGATTATCGATTAGATCATTCTTCTCATAATCCCAAATATCTGGACCATACTTTCCAAATACAACATCAAAGGAATCATGGTCACCAATTTTTTTCCCTTCAAGAACCCGCTTGGCAACTTGAACTAACGTCCAAATATCCCACTTCGCCTCGCCAGGAGGCTCTTGGCACTTCTCAAATATAGAGTTACGACGTTCCGCGTTACCAAACATCCCTTCTCTTTCTACCCACATCGCTGCTGGGAATACAACGTTAGCCATCTCTGTTGATCGAGTAGGATACACTTCCGATACAACGATAAAACCATCAATTACCCCTTTACCATTAGCATCAACTCCGCGGAAACGGTTAGTTTTTGGAAGAGTTTGGCCCCAGTTATTTGACATACTCCAGAGAAATTTTACATTGCCGTTACCTAGCTGTCTAAACATGGCCATTGTATGAAGACCTGGCTTTTCAATCGCATCTAAATATCCTTCTGGTAAATTCCAAATCATTTCACTAAAACGACGGTGCTCTGGATTGTTTACAACTAAGTCAGCTGGTAAACGGTGACAGAATACACCGACTTCACGTGCTGTGCCACATGCACTAGGCTGACCAGTTAAAGAAAAAGGCCCACTACCAGGTTGGCTTATTTTCCCTGACATTAAGTGTATATCGTAAATTAAGTTATTCATCCATGTTCCACGTGTATGTTGGTTAACTCCCATTGTCCATGTAGACATAACCTTCTTATTAGGGTCGGCAAACTCTTTCGCTAAAGCTTCCAAATCTTCAGCAGGAACTCCTGATAATTCAGAAACGTAATCAAACGTATATTTTGAAACCATTTCTTTGAATTCATCAAACGTTATTGACCAAGAATCATTTGCTTTTTGACCAACTTCAGTTGCATCATAGTCATCTTCCGTTGCATGACCTAAGTTTTCTTGACCTGCTTTAAATTGGCAATGCTCTTCAATAAACTTCTGATCATAAGAACCAGTTTGAACTAAATAGTTAACAATGCAATTTGCGATTGCTAAGTCTGTTTGTGGTCTAAACACCATCACTTTGTCAGCTGTTTCAGAAGTACGAGTGTGATAGGTCGTTAAGTCATAATGTTTAACATTAGGATCTGAGAGCTTTCTAGCAGTTAAACGAGAGTAAAGTACTGGGTGCATCTCTGCCATATTTGCCCCCCAAGTAACAAAAACATCTGCCATATCTAAATCATCATAACAACCCATTGGTTCATCGGATTGAAAAGTAGACATAAAACCAGTAACCGCACTAGCCATACAAAGTCTAGCGTTAGGGTCAATATTGTTATTTTGTAACCCAACTTTCCAAAGCTTCACAGAGGCATAACCTTCGTGGATTGTTTGTTGTCCTGAACCCCAAAAGGCAATTGAATTAGGGTCCGTTTCATGTGCCTCTTTAATTTTGCTAGCAACCAAGTCTAAAGCTTCTTCCCAAGACGCTTCACGGAAACCTTCCATTGTCCCCTTCTTACTATTATCCTCACGAATTAAAGGCTTTGTTAAACGGTCTTTACCGAATAAGATTTTCCCTAAATAATAGCCTTTAATACAATTTAAGCCTCTACTTGAGCGATTTTCTGGATCCCCTTTAATAGCAATAACTTTACTGTCTTTAACCCCGACTAATACTCCACAACCTGTTCCACAGTAGCGGCAAACTGACGTTTTCCACTCATCTGGCTCAATCGTTTGTGCCTCTACTTCAACGGGATCTTTCTCAGGTTCTTTCGGTTCTGGTGCTGCTACATCTTTTTGTGTACACCCTGCTGCAACCATTGCCGATGAGATAGCAGCTGCTTTTAGTAAACTTCTACGTGTTAATTCCATGATAACTTTTCCCCCTAATCACATTTGGAATTCGAAGCTATGAATCATGTATTTATATGGTCTTAGACCATTTGATAAAGCTACGTGGCAGCAAGCATTAATGCAGACCCCACTCGCTTGGATCACATGGGAGTTGTTTCGATTACAAATTTCCAACAAAAGGACTTTTTTGATATTTTTTTAATAACTTACAACTTTTACTTAATTGTACCGTGTAAATTATATAACTTTTGTGAGATATATCACTTCTGATAAGTCTATATGTGATAATTTTTTGAACTTTATGTTCTTTTTCACCGTATTTTCAATAAGTACACTTGACAATATACCTTTATTTAAATCTAGTCATTGCGCTTAAAACAAGAGGAGGATGACCATTGGCCATCCTCCTCTTGTTACGAACTATTATAATGCTTTAACAAATATTCCTTTATAAGTTTGAATACAAGCCTGAACACACATCCCACACCCATTACAATGAGCTTCAGCTACGACTGGCTTCCCATCTTCTATTAATAATGCCTTTGTACCTAATGGACATGCTCTTACACAATAATCACAGATGGTCCCTTTAAATGCCAAACAATTAAACTCGAAAACTTCAGCTACTCCAAGTTTTTCTTCAGGTCCAACCTTTTCTAGCGCTCCTGTTGGACAATGAGTAATACACTTGTTACAAAATGTACAAGGAGATTCGTTTGGGTTGATAAAAGGTGTTCCTGCAAGTTTCGCCCCATGATCTACTGAAAATAGTCCAATCGTTGTTGTGGGACAAACATCTTCACAGACGCCACAGCGGGTGCATGTAGCAATGAAAGCAAGTTCATCACCCGCACCTGGTGGTCGAATAAAGTTTCGTTCACTTTCAATAGTAGCTCCTATAATTGACCCTAGAAATTGAAAGGATGAACGAAAGTTTTCCTTTATATATTGTCTACGGTTCAAATTTTCATTCATTGTTTAACACTCGGCTGATGTTGCATTGCTTCATCATCCTCAAAGTTGGTGTAAGCAAGGCAGATCGAAACAATTCCATCTATTTCTTTAAATGCCTCTCCAATACGATAGCTTTCATCAACAGAAGGGGCTTCAAGTGTTAAAACCACTTTTACCTCTTGCTCAACATGATGAACCTCTACCCCAGGAAGCTTCTGTAGTTGTTCAATCACTGCCTCTGTTTTTCCCTTTATTGTAATTAGCATAAATCCTGAAATGACCATGCCTACACCTCCGTAGTTAGTAATTAGTTCTTAATCATTAAACGCTGCTTTTGTTTCTCCAGAGTCTAAACCGTGACACGTAACACAAACATATCTTGGTCCAAAAATCCCTTTCGTACGGTCTTCATCAACGAAATGGTCAATCGGGATTACTTTTGCTCCCATTGCTTCTGCTTGTTCGTGACACATTAAACAGCTTTCACCCTGTGTTTTTGGGTTCCATCTGCCTGCATGGTCAACTGGTTGTAGCGTTGGTGCAGAAATTAGTACCATTGTTGCAGCTTCCGCTCTCTCCTGATTTAACTGTGGCACAACAATATTTTCAGCTGTTTGTTTAGATGTTTCTTGTTTTGGTGCCTCTTGTTTTGGTTGTGCAACATGTTCACTGCTTGAGTCATTTAAAAGAGCCATTCCAACAACAACTGCAAAGATTAACACTCCAACAGAGACTGCGAATAAGAAATAACTTGTTTTTTTCATGGTAGTCCCCCCTATGCCTTATAGACTTTAACAGCGCATTTTTTGTAGTCAGGCTCTTTTGAAAGCGGGCAATGCACGTCAAGAGTAGTATCGTTAATCATTGTTTCTTCTGCAAAGAACGGAACATACACTAATCCTTTTGGTGGTTTTCCGCGCCCCGTTGTAGTAGCTTTTACCCGTGTCTTCCCACGACGAGATTCAACAATGACATAGTCCTTATCTTGAATGCCAATTGCCGCTGCATCGTCAGGGTGGATTTCACATAACGCTTCAGGTACAGCACGATGTAGTTCAGGTACACGGCGTGTCATTGAACCACTATGCCAGTGCTCTAAAACACGACCTGTACATAGCCACATTGGATATTCCTCATCTGGAACTTCCGCATGTTCTTCAAATGGTCTAAAATAAATTCTTGGCTTATGATCTTCCCATGACTTATAGAAATCAAGATCCTTATATTTCTTCTTACCGTCGCCCATTAATTCAATACCAATTTCATCATAACCATCTTCTTGTTTTCCATTAGCATAACGCCATTTAGTTTCTAACCATTTTCCATTCTTTTCACGAACTGGCCAGCGCATACCATGTTGCTTTAAGTACTCACTGTAAGGACCTAACTCTTTTGCTCTTGTTTTTAATTTAGCTCCCATTTCTTGAACTTCTGTATTAGGGTGTAAATGTGGAGCTGTAAACAAACGATATTCATTCCATAATTTTTCGCAAGCCTCATGCTCATCAATTAAATCATTATTAGCATAATCCCAAATATCTGTGCCATCTTTACCAAATAACACATCAAAAGCATCTTTTTCACCAATCTTCTCACCTTCAAGAACGCGTTTCGCTAGTTGAACCATTGTCCAAACATCCCACTTAGCTTCTCCTGGCGGTTCTTGACATTTTTCAAAAATCGCATTACGACGTTCAGCATTTCCAAACATCCCTTCTCTTTCTACCCACATTGCTGCTGGGAAGACAACGTTCGCCATTTCAGTTGAACGAGTAGGGTAAACTTCAGAGACAACAATAAAGCCGTCAATAACACCCTTTCCATTTTCATCAATTCCACGATAACGGTTTGTTTTTGGAAGTGTTTGAGCCCAATTATTTGCCATACTCCAAAGGAATTTCACATTTCCATTTCCAAGTTCACGGAACATTTTGATTGTGTGGAAGCCTGGCTTATCAACACCATTTTCTTCTAAATACCCTTCTGGTAAATTCCAAATAAGCTCAGTAAATTTACGGTGGTCAGGGTTTCCAACCACTAAGTCAGCTGGCAGACGGTGAGAGAATACTCCAACTTCACGGGCAGTACCACACGCGCTTGGCTGACCTGTTAACGAGAATGGTCCGCAACCTGGTTGACTAATCTTCCCTGCTAATAAGTGGACACTATAAATTAAGTTGTTCATCCACGTACCACGAGTATGTTGGTTAACACCCATCGTCCATGTTGACATTACTTTCCGATTTGGATCAGCAAATTCTTTTGCTAATGCTTCTAAATCTGCCGCTGGGACACCAGATAGCTCAGCAACATAGTCAAATGTATAGACAGAAACGCGCTCTTTATAGTCTTCAAATGTAATTTCTTCGTGACCCATAACCTTTTGACCTATTTCAGATGCATCGTAATTGTCATCCCAAGTATGACCAAGATCTTCTGTACCACCAAAGAATTGACAATGATCTTTAACGAACTGTTTGTCATAAGAGTCCGTTTGAATTAAATAGTTTGCAATACAGTTAGCAATTGCTAAGTCAGTTTGCGGTCTGAAAATCAATACTTTATCTGCATTTTCTGAAGTCATCGTATGATAAGTTGTTAAATCATAGTGTTTAACATCTGTACCTGATAATTTTCTAGCTGCTATACGGGAATATAATACTGGATGCATCTCTGCCATATTAGCTCCCCAAGTAACGAATGTATCAGCTAAATCAAGGTCATCATAGCAGCCCATTGGCTCATCTGAGTTAAACGTTGTCATAAAGCCAACTACCGCACTTGCCATACAAAGTCGTGCATTCGGATCGATACAATTACTCTTAAGTCCCGCTTTCCAAAACTTAGACATTACGTACCCTTCATGAACTGTCATTTGCCCAGAACCCCAGAATGCAGCTCCATTTGGTCCTTCAGCACGCGCTTCTTTTATTTTGCTCGCAACTAAATCCAAAGCTTCTTCCCATGATGCTTCACGGAAGCCATCCATTGTTCTCTTTTTGCTGTTGTCTTCACGAATTAACGGTTTTGTTAAGCGGTCTTTTCCGAATAAAATCTTTCCTAAGTAATACCCTTTAATACAATTTAACCCTCTGTTTGATCGATTTTCGGGATCTCCCTTAACGGCAATTACCTTTTTATCTTTAACCCCAACTAAAACACCACAACCAGTTCCGCAATAACGACATACGGATGTTTTCCACTCATCTGGCTCAATTGATTGTGCTTTTACTTCGACAGGGTCTTTTTCTGGTTCTTTTAGTTCTGGTGTAGCCACTTCTTTTTGTGCACACCCTGCTGCAATCATTGCTGATGAAATTGCCGCTGCTTTTAGTAAGCTTCTACGAGTTAATTCCATTACAACTCTTCCCCCTTAACCTCATTTAGCATTCGAATTTGTTTTTCTATTTGTATATACGGTCTAAGACCGCTTGATAAAGCTTCATGGAAGATGCAACTAGGCATGTACCATAAAAAGCTACAATCACATGATCAGACATATGTTTTTCACCATTTAAGAAATCGAAGTTTGTGAGAAGCATACGATACGCCACTACTTAATTTTGTATCTTAATTAATTTGAACGTTAGTGTTTTAAGCGCTTTCTTATTTAGTTGCCTAAAAGGCGTTACCTAGGCACACCCAGTTCTAAACTCTCCTAACGATTAAATGCTAGTCAAATAGAGTTCCATATTTTCTTAGCTGCGAACGTCCCGATTTCCTAGGGATTTCACAACTAACTCTATTTTACCCGTCAAAACTGATCTGTTAATGTGATTAATATCACATTATATATGATCGAAATTTGAACAAATTTACCTTTTAAAGGAATAAAGAGTTTTCAAAAGCTTAGCCTAGCGGCTCTGACAAGCAACTTCTTGATTACACATCTTGCAAGCTTTGGACGAGTAACCACAGGAGTAGCCGGTGCTAGATAACTTATTAAGTTCAAAAAGTTAAGCTTTCTTATCTTAAAAAAAAAACTGCTAAAACAAGCAGTTTCTTTATGATTAGCCATAGCAATTCTGAACTAATACATCCATTTAAATTGATCGTCAATTACTTCACTTTCTTTAGGTACATAAAATAGACCTACATAAAAAATTGCCAACAAAAACGAAATAACCGTATATTGAATGAGGTACGGGAATCGCAGCCCCATAGGAAGCCAAAATTCTACAACTGCGGGATATACGGCAATTTGCAGAAAAATCGGAAAGCCTATCCAATAAAGGATACTTGTTTTTGTTTCTTTCCACCTTATAAAAATTGGTAATATTGTAAGAGCATATAATACACCTGCAAATAATTTAATTAATACACCATTAGGTGCATGATGCGTAAGAGTCGTATTATACTGTTGTAAAAAAGGGGCGATTAACCAATTAGTAAAGTAAAAGATGACTACAAAAATAACTGAACCGATAATAAACCTTAGCCACCATCTTTTAAATTTACAATTTACTAGATAATTTTTCAGTTGGTAGATAAATGGTTCACCGATTTTTTCAGGTTTCCAAAGTATTGTTACTAAGAAGGCAAAAATCAGAGCAGGGACTATTTGACTGATTAATTCATAGGCAAGACTGAAGTCGTTTCCACTAAAAATCTTATCTAGCATCTTCAGACCATAGAAAAAGAAATAATGATAGAAAAAAATACAAACAAATCTTTCTAAACTAGATTGTTCTAGCTTTTTAAACATCTCCCCAATCACAATTGCAATGAAGGATGTCACCATGAAGAACGGTATAACACCTGAAATACTTTCAATGAATGTAGTCTGGTTAGAGCGTCCTAATCCCATAAATAATGCAACAGATTGCCCTATTAATGTCCCAATTAAACTAATGTAAGCAACGATTAACGCGAAAAATATGGACTTTAGACAATACAAAATAACGTTCATAGATCTGTCTCACCCCTTAATATAGGACCTATGAGTAAAATCGAAAAATCTTCGTATTACTAACTATACGTTATTTTGGATCATTATTTTGTGACACATTTAGTACATTATAGCCGCTTTATTCTAAAAATTGTAACAAGCCATTATGAACTATCCCTCTCTCAACACAACCAAAAAGGCTGTCCATAAGCAAAATGCTAAACTGCTACTGTTCTAAGAAAGATAGCACCAAATTTAGCATCATCTTTCATACAGTGGGGCGAGTTAACATTTTACTGGACAGCCTCATTCACTTATTTATTTTCTAATTGTCGTTCACGTTTGACTTTCTTGCGATAAACAATCGTTGATAAAACGATACTCACTTCATACAAGAAGATAAGTGGAATAATTACTAACACGTCAGAGATAAAATCTGGCGGTGAAATCAAAACTGAGATTACGACAATAAAGAAAAATGCATATTTTCGATTTTTCTGCATTGCTTTTGGAGTAACAATTCCTAAGCTTGTTAAGAACATTACAACCAATGGCATTTCAAATAAAATACTGAACGGAATTGTCATTCGTAAAACAAAACTAAAGTACTTATCCGTAGTAAACATCATCGTAAACATTTCCCCACCTAAACCGACAAGGAAATTCAGTACTAGTGGCAATACTACAAAGTACCCAAATGATAGTCCTGCTATAAATAAAAATAGCGATGCAGGGATATACATCAAGGTTACCGCTTGTTCACGTCTAGTCAAAGCTGGTTTCACAAATAACCATATTTGGAAAATGATGATAGGTATTGTTAATCCGATAGCAATAACACCAGCAAGCATAAAATAAACGTAAATAATGTCCATTGGCCCTAAAACAGTTAGTGGCATATCCAAATCTTTAACAAACCAATCATAAATTTCCTTTACATACACAAAGCTGGCAATAAAAAAGATAATAAATGCTCCTAAAATGATCATTATACGCTTTCGAAGTTCATCCAAATGATCAAGGAGATTCATACTTTGATCAGTCATGCTTTAACAGCTCCTTAAACAACATAAAAAGATGCAAGACGGACAATAACAGATCTCACATCTTTCACAATTATATTTTTCTGATTTTTTCTTGATTATATATTATTTTTTAGATTTTGAGTTACCCTTTTCGTCTTCGAACTCTTCCATAACATCATTTGTTAGTTCACGGGTTGATGACTTAAATTCTCTTAATGTCTGACCAACTGCTTTCCCTAATTCTGGTAATTTCTTTGGTCCAAAAATAATTAATGCGATAACAAGGATCAATACTAAGCCTGGAATTCCGATGTTTGTTAACATTAGTTGCGCCCCCCATATAAGTAAATAGTAAAATGTTATTTACTTTATTCATTACCCCACTAGTATACATGAACCTATTTATATATTCTACAGTATGTTTTTATAGTTTTTATTTTATTTATTAATTATTCACGTCAATTTCAATACTTCGGAGTAGGTCATCAACTGAAATACCTTGTCCATAATCGATTCCAAGTTTTAACGGTGGATTTTTCAACTTATTTAACTCAGTTTGCTCCCTAGTATATCCTTGTAATAAAACTTCTTCGACAACATGTTCGTTTTCTTTTCGGACTTTTTTCATATTTACATTAATGGAAACTTCAGCTAAATTATGAGCGTACCTTTGAGGAGACTCTTGTTTAAATACAATTAGATAGACGAGACTTCCCCAAACTAACAAAAATAAAAATATGACGACACTTAAAATTAGCCATTGTTTCATAGATTTGCATTCCTTTCTATTTCTACATCCTTAGACTCATAGTATACTATATTATATAAAAAGTAGGACATGTTCAAGAAAATAGGTGATCAATTGTATTTATTTATCATTAATAATCATTCTGGAAAAGGAACAAAGGTTTGGAAGCAGACGTTACCGTTATTATTAAAGATGGGAATTGAATTTAAATCCTATTTAATAACTAAACCCGATGATTTAGTTGATCTCAAATTAGATATTTCTACCATAAATGTAAAAGCATTAGTTATTATTGGTGGCGATGGTACAGTCCACCATGCTTTGAGATTTATAGAGAATACACAGGTGCCGTTAGGCATTATCCCTGCAGGGTCTGGAAATGATTTTGCTAGAGCATTAAAAATCCCCAAAAATAGTCGAAAAGCGTTAAGAAAAATTCTAAATGGACAAACTGAAAGAATTGATTTAATAAAAGTCAATGACGAACTTTGCACGACAATTGTTGGCGTGGGCTTTGACGCTAAAGTCGCTGAAATCACAAATCACTCTCGACTAAAGCCATGGTTAAATACCTTTAAGTTAGGGAAGTTGGCATATGTTTTTGGAGTACTTAAAGGGGTATTTTCATATCAGCCGACGGACCTAACCATTAATATAGATGGCAAAGAGAAAGTTTTCTCTAATGTTTGGTTAATTGCCATAGCCAATACGCCTTATTATGGTGGTGGCTTAAAAATATGTCCTGAGGCAGACAAGGCCGATGGAATCGTAAATATTTGTGTTGCACACTCTTTATCAAGGCTTGAGCTTTTAATGTTTTTTCCTCTAGTGTTTCTAGGAAAACATACACTTCACCGTTGTGTAGCAACTGATAAAGGAGAAGTAATCAATATCTCATCAAAGAGTACTACCACTGTTCAAGCAGATGGAGAGATGTTAGGGAATACACCGGTTTCCATAACCGTTTTAAAAAGTCATTTAAACGTAATTATTTAATCAGAACAACATTACATTATACTTAATTCTTAATCATTTTAATCTAAAAAAAGAGGCTAACCGATAAGTGTACGGCTCATCACGTGGTGAGCGATACTTATTTAGGAATAGCCTCTTTTGTTAAATTTAATTATATAAAGCGATAAACTATGACATCCATTTCGGCGGAGTATTTTTAGCCCAGTAAATATCACCTAAATCAAAATGTTGTTCGAATTGATCATTCACTAGATGGTAGTGAAAATTAAACGAATGACCTTCACGAGGGTGATTTACTCTACGCACATGAAAACGAGCAACATCCAATCCTGTTTGTTGGTTAAAAATATGAAAGATTTTTTCCCCATAACCATTTGAAGGTTTTTCAGATACTTCAAAACTTACTAATTCTTCCTCGCGAGCCTGGTTAGCTAAATCACGAATGACTTCTTCAATTTTCGGAAGAATGACCTCTAAAAATTCATCCCCTACTGCATCAGCAATTTTCGGACCAAACTTTTCAAGTGATTGTCGCTTTGCTTGCTCTGAAACGTATGAAATAAACTGTTCATGAATATCTACTATATCATCTGTATGATTTAACTCAGATTTTTCATTAAAATTAGTTAAAGGTAATTCGGAAAGTTGTTTTTCCTCGTCTACTTGTACCTCTTGATCAGAAGCTTCGGCATCTAAGTAGGTTGGCGGGATAAACATACCGAACGTCATAAAGGTAATTAAGACTACTGAAAGTTTAGTCAACCAAAGTCTCATATGTAAACGCCCCTTAAGTACTTTTCTATTATTTTACCACAACTAAACTAAAAGTCTATGAAAGTATTTTCTAGGAGCCATACGCAGATACCATTTTATTCGTTGAAAAAACCTAACCAATTTCAGACGCTCGTTTAGGAAATCGAGCGACATCTTCTTGATCATTGGTTTAATATTTATCAATAACTGTACCATCCTTACCCAAACTGAAGTAAGTATGGTCTAATAAATAAAAAGTAAACAATAACTAAGATAATAAAAGCTGCGATCGATAAATATTTCCTGTTCACATTCATACCCCCTTTCTATTTATGATTTTGTTTTGCTATTCTCCATAACTTAGCAACGTTTACCGATGTTTCATACAAGTTCATTTCTGCCTTTAAAAGCACTTCTTGTAAAGGCATCGCTGTTGGTATTGTTGCAAATACAGCGTCAATTCCACAATCATACACTTTTTCGTAACCTTTTACATATGACCCAGCTATTGCGATAACTTGAACACCATATTTCTTTGCTAGCTTAGCCACTCCAACTGGAGTCTTTCCAAATGGTGTTTGCTCATTTATTTGTCCCTCTCCTGTAATGACAAGATCAGCATCTTTCATTTTATCTTCTAATTTTGTTACATCAATGACAACATCAATTCCCTTTATCGTCTTTGCGTCTAAAAAAGCCATTAAACCTGCACCAAGACCACCTGCTGCCCCACTACCTGGAATATTAGTTACCTCTTTATGAAGGTATTGGCTAATTTTCTTACCATAGTGTTCTAAATTATTGTCAAGTAACTTCATTTGTGACTGAGTAGCCCCTTTTTGAGCCCCATAGACATAAGAAGCGCCATTCAACCCTGTAAGCGGATTTGTGACATCACAAGCAACTTCGATCAATGTGCTCTTTATTCTATTATCTAAACTTGACGTATCAATATGTTCAATTTCGTTAAGTAAATAAGCATATGGAAAAAATGCCTGACCTGATTTTTTAATAAATTTAACGCCTAGAGCATGGGCCATTCCTGCTCCGCCATCGTTTGTAGCACTCCCACCAATCCCAATAATGATTTTCTTCACGCCATAATCAAGAGCTTTACTAATAAGCTCTCCTGTACCTATTGTTGTAGTATAAAATGGGTTCCTGGCTGCTGGAGGGACAAGGTGAAGCCCAGATGCTGATGCCATTTCAATTATTGCCGTTTCCTGATCCCCTAGGAGCCCAAAAAATGCTTGTACTTCCTCTTCTAATGGTCCTCTTACAGGAACCGAAATAAGCGTTCCTTTTGTTGCATCGACTAATGTCTGAACTGTCCCTTCGCCACCATCAGCCATTGGTACTTTTGTGATCGTTGCCATCGGAAAAACAGTACGAAATCCCTTTTCAATGGTATCGGCTACTTGTTTAGCTGATAAGCTTTCTTTATAAGAGTCAGGTGCAATAACAAGCTTCATCAGTTCTCACTTCCCACTATTTGTAGTTTGTCCAATCAAGGCTGCTCTCATTGAGTAAATCTTCAAACGATTTATTTTTTTCTTTTTCAACTTTACGTTGTCTTTCCTTCTCCCTTGCTTCTTCTTGCTTTTTAATCTCTTCTGTTTTTAACTCTTTACTCGTTTGTTTTAACTTTTCTAAAACATCTGGACTAATCCGTTCGTTTAAATGAATTGTACCATCATCTTTTTGTTTTTGCTTTTTATGTTGTTTCATCTTTTCACCCTCTAAAAAAAATTTACCACCACTTTCATATCATTTAATTTTATCAATAAGTGCATGATAATCAATACACAAAGGAAAAATCCTCAACGAGAGGTGATAATCATGTTATTTTTGCTATTTTTTCTTGTAGCTGTTGTTACAGTCCTTACAGCCACGAAATTATCTACTTATGCAGACGTTATAAGTGAAAAAACAGCCATAGGTGGCATGTTAATTGGCTCGATGTTATTAGCAGGAGCAACCTCACTTCCTGAAATTACGACGAGTTATACAGCTGTAATGCTTAATAATCCTGATTTAGCAGTAGGTAGTATACTTGGTAGTAATTTATTTAACCTTGTTATTCTTGCGTGTATAGACCTTTATTTTCGCAAAGATCAATTTTTTGAGCGTGTTTGGACACAGCACCGGTATACAATCGGGATAGGTATTGCGTTAATGTTTATTGTCCTGTTTTCATTACGTCTAAACAGCATGTTTATTATTTTAGGAATCGGCGTTGATACGTTTATTATTCTAACCTGTTATATCTTAGGAATGATTATCCTATCGAAATTAAAACAAACTTCTAAAAATAAGGAGATTGAGACGCCACGAGAAGTGCCAATTGCCAACTTAACCGCAAGAAAAGCGATGGTTCGCTTTTCGGTGGCAGCAGTCATCATTCTAATCACAGGATCAATATTAACGATAGTTGGTGATCGAATTGCAATTGTGACTGGACTTGGAGCAAGCTTTGTAGGAAGCTTTCTAATTGCAGCATCTACTTCTCTACCTGAAGCAGTTGCTTGTTACGTCGCTTGTAAGTTGCGAAATTTCAATTTAGCGATCGGCTCCATCTTAGGAAGTAATTTATTTAATATTTTAATTTTATGTGGGACAGATATCTTTTATCGTCAAGGACCATTGCTAGTACATGTGGAACCAATTCATGAGCTTACAACATCACTAGTTATCTTTTTGTACCTGCTAACATTTTATTTATTAATTCGAGTTAGACCTAAAACAACGTTTAATTACTCAATTCCATCACTACTGATTCTTTTTTCTTATATTGCAACGAGTTATTACATCTTTCTTTATTCTTAACTATTTGGAAAAGTCACCAGACTTTTCCTTTTATTTTACTATAAGCCTTGAAGGGATAATTATTTCATTATATAATTCAGGAGAAAATTAGCGATAATTGAAACATTTTCTTTGTATATTCGTATGAATCATTAGAATAGCTTGGAGGGATACTAATGGAAGAAAAAAACACATTTAAGTTAGACATAGATCATAAAGTAAAAGAATATTTTCAGCCGTTAAACGGTGAAGAAGACGTAAACAGATTACTTGAACGGTTAAATGGTTTAGGGGCAGATGCTCAAAAAAGTGCCGGAGAATCCCTTGAGGCCCTCAAGAGGCCTGTAAAAGAAATGATGGATCAACCGAACAATGAACTTCCTAAAAATTTATTAAAGCTTCGAGAGATCGTTGCTGAACTTGAACCTAGCCATTTAAAGAAAGGGCAAGTCCAAGGCTTAATCGATCGTTTATTAAGAAGAAATCCAATGGAACAATATGCAAGAAAATATAAAACAGTTGAATCTCAAGTAGACAACGTTATCGGAGCTTTACTTGTTGGTAAAGATAAGTTGCAAGAAGATACGGTTATGCTTCACCAATTAAAGGAAGTTGCGATCTCTCGAATTAATGGCTTAAATGAACAGATTGAAGTAGGAAAAAAGCTAAATTATTTGTTAGAAGAAAAAATGTCTGAAGACGATTGGGCAGACAAGAAGCCAGCTCTTATAAAAGGACAACAAAAAGTCATTTCCCGTATTAAAAACATGTCACAAGCTGTTCTTGTTCTACAACAATCATTAGCAAGTGTTGATTTAATTGTTGAAAACAATGAAAAACTTGAGGAAGCAATTTTCAATGCAATAACAATGACTAAAAATATTATTACTGTGACAGCTTCGATTCAATTAGCACTTGGGAATCAAAAAACAGTGATCGATGCCGTTAAAAACGTTAATGAAGCAACTGAAGCCATGCTTTTATCTAATGCACAAATGCTAAAATCCAACACTGAAGAAACGTTAAAAATGCTTGAGGAACCGGCAATTGCTATTGAAACCTTCCGTAAAGCGTATGAGGATGTCTATTCCGCTATCAAAATAACCGAAAGTTCAAATGAAAGAATTATTGAAAGTGGCAAACGTTTTATTGTTGAGTTAGATGAGTTGAATACGCAAATGAAACAGAAATTATTAGATTAATTAGTGAGGAGGGTTGTTAATGCCCTTATTTTCGCGACTTTTTGAAAATCCTTTTTTTGAAAATTTACTTCCGGATCGGCTCAAACCTGTAAAAGATGAATACATTTCTGACCAATATAGCCAGGCTCTCTTTTCGGAAACTGAAAAGTTAATCGATGATATTGTCCAACTTTCTGAAATGGAGAGAATTAACCGTATTTTTAAACGAAAAACACCCCAATTTAAAATCCTGCTTAAAATTAAAAAGAAGCGAATGCGCTTAGATTTTTGTGACATCAGGGGCTCGGAGGCTCCGATTAAAAAGCGGATAATTATTGATGTCTATCGGAAAATTTTCAAAGCAAATAATGGAGTTGGCAAGGTTGTTGACTCAACTATATACTATACGTACCAAGGACAATCATTTGTTCGTTCTGTCAAACGTTCTCCTTATTTGCAAAGTATCTTTTATAAATTAGATATGCTCGATGATGCACTCACTGGTAGGTTAGTCAGGCATAATGAACTTGAAGTAAGACCTCAAGTTACGAACAGTCCAATCACTGAGAAGCAACAAGAGCTACGGAACCTACTTGTCGAAATGAAACGCATTTCAAACCATAACCATAGCCTTGCCGTTGATCCAATTATTGAACATCGTCTAGGAAGAATTGTCCACCATATTGAAAAAATTACACCTGACTTTCATCTGCTAGAAGTAGAAGATCGCCATATGATTAAACGAGTTCTTCGGGAAGACCTTCCGAACCTGCTTCATTCTTTCATATCTTTAACTCCCCAGCAACAGCTTGCTCAAAAAGAAAATGTTTTTGTCGCGATTTCGAGAATTGAATTAAAGATTCTTGAAATAATTGATCAAATGGAAAAAATGAAATTGGAGAGAATGGAACATCTGTTAAGGTTAAATAAGGTCCGCTATGATAAATAGAAAAGAATGAGAAAAAGCGCTTGAACCCGATTGTGGTTTTAGCGCTTTTTGGTATCATAAGTGTTATATAATTAACTTAATAAGTAAAATACTACATGCCTCCACTATCTAGGCTTTAAAAGTCCGCTGGATTTCCTTTCTCTTCGCTGTAAAATTCTAAAGAATTTTAGAGGCTTGTTCAAGGAAATCCAGCGTAACCTAATCTTCTAAAATATGGTTATTAGTCTTCAAAAGTAGTAAAATTATAATAAAAATACTAGTGATGAGGGATTTCATGAACCTAAAAAAATTATTCATTCTTTTTGGCACTTTTGCAGTAATTGGTGGCTTAACCTTTATTACCTTTTTTAGAAGTGGCCTTATTCTTGATTTTATGAATATCAACATTGAGTCTCCGTTTACAAAATCAGTCATTGTTCCAGATGATTATGCTCAAATTGATCGGAATAACAATGGCATTCCAGACCCGATTGATATCGTAAACGCTGCTCGGGTAGAGGTACAACAGCGGACAAAATACGAAAGTAACTATTATGATGGTGGTTACCCTCCAGATGATGAAGGAGTTTGTACTGATGTTATTTGGCGTGGTCTCTTTGGTATAGATACTAACTTAAAAGATTTAATCGATGAAGATATTGAGAAAAATACAAGTTTATATCCAAGAGTAAATGGAAAACCAGAACCTAACATTGATTTCCGCCGTGTCCCAAATCAATACGTTTACTTCGAAAGATTCGCTCAAGTGCTAACAACTGAATTAATTGCTGGGGATATTGAAAATCTACGGCAATGGCAACCCGGTGATATAGTTGTCTATTTAGACGGTTTTCACCATGTTGCCATTGTATCTGATCGCCGTGCAAAAGATGGTACACCTTATATTATTCATAATAACCCACCGTTCGCCGCAGAAATTAAGTTAAAGTCAATCAAAACACCGATTGCAGGTCATTATCGCTGGAACTATTAATGTGGTACAGAACAAACAAATAAGGCTGCCCTAAAACAAAGTATCAGACACCGCTAGACACCAAATATAGACATGTGATAAATCTGTACGTCTATATTTAATAGGATCCGCGTGGTGTTAGACACTTTTAGGACAGCCTCATTTGATAGGATTACACCATTATCTTACAAATATCATTCGTAAATTCTAATGGATCATTTATTGGTAAGCCTTCAATGAGAAGTGCTTGGTTGTAAAGTAAGCTAGTAAATAAAGCTAATTTCTCTTTATCGTTTGCAAAAGCATCTTTTAAGGATTTAAAAACATCATGATTGATATTGATCTCTAAAACCTTATCTGCTTTAATGTTTTGGTTATCTGGCATCGCTTTTAAGATTTTCTCCATTTCAATCGTCACTTCGCCATCAGTAGTTAAGCAGACTGGATGCGTTTTTAATCGTTTTGAAATTCTTACATCCTTTACTTTATCTCCCAGAGCTGTTTTCATATATTCAAATAGCTCTTTATTCTCATTTACTTCGTTTTCATCCGTTTGATCTTCTTCTGCTGCAATCCCTAAATCGCCACTCGATACTGACTTAAATTCTTTTTCTTTGTAGCTCATTAACATCTTTATAGCAAATTCATCAATGTCATCAGTAAAGTATAAGATTTCATAGCCCTTTTCGCTTAAAAGCTCGGTTTGCGGTAGTTTTTCAATTCGCTCATGGCTTTCACCAGAAGCATAATAGATGTACTTTTGATCTTCAGGCATTGCTGCAACATATTCATCTAACGTTACTAGCTTCTTCTCTTTTGAAGAATAGAACATTAATAAATCTTGTAGCTCTTCTTTATTCATTCCAAAATCATTATAAACACCAAATTTAAGTTGTCTCCCAAATGAACCATAGAACTTTTCATATTTCTCTCGCTCATTTTTCAGAAGTGATTGCAGTTGGCTCTTTATTTTACTCTTAATATTTTTGGCAATAAGCTTTAATTGGCGATCATGCTGTAACATCTCCCTAGAAATATTCAGCGATAAATCTTCTGAATCAACCATTCCTTTAACAAAACTAAAATAGTCTGGCAATAAATCGGCGCACTTATCCATGATTAAAACGCCGCTTGAATATAACTCTAACCCCTTCTCAAACTCTTTCGAATAAAAGTCGTAAGGTGTTTTTTCTGGAATATACAAAATCGAATTATAGCGGATCGTTCCGTCAACACTAATGTGAATATGTTTTAACGGTTTATCGAAGCCGTAATGTTTCTCATTATAGAAGTTCTCATAATCTTCAGTTGTAAGTTCACTTTTGTTTTTTCGCCAGATTGGAACCATACTATTAATTGTTTGCTCTTCTTGGTACTCTTCGAATTCAGTATCCGTTTCACCTTTTGGACGACTTGTCGTAACATCCATTTTAATTGGGTAACGAATAAAGTCAGAGTATTTTTTTATAATTGCTTTTAAGCGATATTCTTCGAGAAATTCATCATAAGATTCATCTTCGGTATTTTCTTTTATTTTCATGATGATTTCCGTACCGACAGTTTCCTTTTCATACGGTACAATCGTGTAGCCTTCTGCCCCTTCAGACTCCCATTTGTATGCCTGATCGCTTCCTTGCGCTTTACTGATTACGGAAACAACGTCTGCAACCATAAACGCTGAATAAAATCCGACCCCAAACTGCCCGATGATATCATGGCCATCCTTGAGTTCAGTTTCCTTTTTAAATGATAAAGAGCCACTCTTAGCAATTGTACCAAGGTTCGTTTCGAGTTCTTCCTTTGTCATTCCAATTCCAGTATCAATGAGCTTCAATACCCGATTATCTTTATCCGCAACAACTTTGATAAAGTAACTATCTTTATCAAAAACTACGTTATCGTCTGTTAAAGCTTTGTAATAGAGCTTGTCAATTGCGTCACTAGCATTCGAGATTAATTCTCGTAGAAAAATCTCTTTTTGAGTATAAATCGAGTTAATCATCATTTCTAATAGTCGTTTCGATTCTGCTTTGAATTCTGTTTTTGTCATGATCATTTCTCCCTTCAATTAGTAAACTTACTGATATGTAGGTATGGCGTAGGCAAAAGGTGACAGAAGGATTAGCACTCTACTCACATGAGTGCTAATCCTTCTTTTTATTTACCATATTGATTTAGTTGTGTCAACAATTTTACCACTAAAAACTGCTATGAAAAGTCATAAACGACTCCTGTTAATGTTTCTGAAACATCCCATAGCTTTTCCATCGTTTCTCTATTATAGACACTAGCGGCTGGAGTTTCGAGCGCAGGATTTCCGGTACGGTTACCTCTACCATCTGGTCCTATATATTCACCACCGCTCAAGCTCGCTTCAGTTGCTGCGTAAATCGTTGGTAAAACACCCATTTCCACAGATTGAAACAGCCATTTTAATAATTTTTGCAAAAGCTGCGGTGAATCTTTTTTCCCAAGCTTAAACAAATTCGTCGCAGTAATCCCAGGATGGCAAGCTAAACTAATTGTTGAAATCCCATGTTGTTTGAACCTCTTATCTAATTCTTTTGCAAACAGTAAATTGGCTAACTTACTTTGCTTATAAAAGTTCATCGGCTTATATCCTTTTGATCCATCCAAATTATCAAAGTAGATTGACGCTCCTCTATGGGCAATACTACTTAGCGTAACCACACGAGAGCCTGGCGTATTTTTCAATAAAGGAAGCAACAAGCCAGTTAGAGCAAAATGCCCTAAGTGGTTACTACCAAATTGTAATTCAAAGCCATCCTTTGTTTGGCCATAGGGCGGATTCATAATACCAGCATTGTTAATTAAAATATCTAAATTACTAAATTTCTCATTAAACTTTGCTACAAAACTTCGAACACTACTTAAATCAGCGAGATCTAACTTCATGACTTCGATTATCGCATTTTTATTGACACTTTTAAGAGCTGCGACTGCATCTACACCCTTTTGTTCGTTTCGAACAGCCATAATCACATGAGCACCTTGATTAGCGAGGATTTTGGCCGCTTCTAAGCCGATCCCACTATTAGCTCCTGTCACAACGATTGTTTTTCCTGTTAAATCTTGTTTATCCAAATGTATACACCTCTGTTCTTAGAATTCCAACCTGCCATAATTTCATGAACAGCTGATTTTGTATAATTATAGCATATTTTGTCATATATTATTATTCTTTAACTCTGATTTTTACTTGGATAAACATAAGGCTCTTTTGGTTGTTTCATTGGCTCCCATTTCTTGACCTCAATTAACGGGATTGTACGTTGGTTATGTGTACTTACCTCTAGAATACCCTGCACTTTTACCCATGAATTTTCAATGATTTCGATATTTTCTTCTAGTTTAACTAAGACACCAATAACACTTGCATCAGCTACACAATGAGTAACAAGGAACCTAGCTATTACCCAATGGTTTTCATCAGAAGATTCATCCTTCAATACAAAGCCCTCTAGTTGAATAGGCTTTCCCTTAAATAGTTCAGCGTTTTGCGAGATTATATTTACATGAGATGCAAAGTTATTTGAATCTAAGACAAGGAAAGTTTCATTTAAAAGGTTCGATTGTTGCAAAAGTGTGTCTGTTATTAACAAATCTTCATCACTGCAATTTAACTCCTCTTGATCAGCATGATTTGACGAGGTAATAAACACGCCTCTTTTTGAGGCAATTGATGCATCTAGGTCTTTCCCAGGCAATAAAAAACCGGTAGCTAAAGGAATTAAGATAATGCCATATGATAGGACAGTTTTAATAGAAAAACGTTGCATGTAGCCATCTTCATGATTACACCCCCATGGACCGCAGTTACTATGGTCTTCATCTACTTCGGAACGATCTCTCCATATTCTTGGTACTTGGATAAAAAAGAGAAACAAAAAAATGACCGAAGCAATCTGACTAAACAATACATACTGGGGGTTTATAAATCTGCCAATATTTCCAGTATGGTGTAACATGAAAATATAGGCAGAAAATGATAGTAAAATAAGAGCCCTTAATGCTTGTAACCAATGAAAGTTCATCCGAATCCTCCTTATATCAAGTTATCAAATATCATTAAACATCCCCATACAACGAACGTTATTATCGTAATTAACACAATTACAAATTTAAATTTAAAAATACTCATCATCATAATCGTATTTTTCAAATCTAACATTGGACCATAAATTAAGAATGCAAGTATTGAAGTTTCAGGAAATAAGTGACGAAATGAAGCTCCAATAAAAGCATCTGCTTCAGAACAAAGCGATAATAGATAGGCTAAACCCATCATCACAATCGTAGAGGCTACAATCCCGTCCCCTAACCCTAGGATTGCTTTTGTAGAGACATATGTTTGAACAAATGCCGCTAACAAAGCTCCAATCACCAAATATTTTCCCATGCTAAAAAATTCATCAATTGCATGTTGATACATATGTTTAAATCTCTCTCCTAATGGAGGTTTCGTAACATAGGACTCTCGTCCAATTTCTTGTCCTTTTTTTAATTGGCTGCCTTTAAATAATAAGCTAACGAATAATGCAATAATTAGTGCAATAAAAAAACCTAGTGCCATTCTTAAAACTGCTATTCTTAAGTCTTGGCCAAAAGCCATATAAGTCGAATATGTAACGATTGGATTTATTAATGGACCAGTTAACAGAAAACCAACACCTGCAAAAATGGGTACACCTTTAGCCACCAAACGTCTAACAATCGGAACGATCCCACATTCACATGCAGGAAATAACGCTCCAACTACACAACTAACTGTAACGGCTAAAAACCGATTTTTAGGGATCAATTTACACAATTGATCTTCCGTTACAAAAACTTGAATCATCCCTGCAATGAAGACACCTATCAAAACGAACGGTATTGCTTCAATTAGAATACTTAAAAAAATCGTATTAAACATTAATAATGAAGCCGGAATAAACAACACTGTAGTTGAAATTCCCTCGCTTATTTTCACTAAATATACAACTAAGACGAAAATCATAAATGCTGTTATCTCTACTAAATTGGCTTGTATTTGTCTTAACATATGACTCCTCCATAACTAATTTCATAATAGGAATATATGCGGACAAAGTTATAAAAGACCGTTAAAACAACATAATTACGATTTAAAACAAAAAAAGCGCAGAGCGCTTGGAGTTAGACACCTTTATTTTTTTATTTATAGTTTAATGAATTTTATTAGTTATTGCGCAATTAACAGTCGCTCCCACTCTTTTTTTATTAATTCCGCATTTAAGTCGATGCCAATCATTACAATATAATGGCTACCACTAAAATTGGTACTTTCCCATGACGTACGTTTTAGGACTGTTTGCATTAAATACGTTTTTTCTTTAATCGGTACAAATCCTTTCGCCCTAAGCAAATTTGGTCGCCATTTTTTTAAAAATTTCTCTATTTGTCCGGTGTTCGTATCAAAATCGATTGGCAATGAGATTGTATTAATTCTTGAATACGAGTGAGTATGGGTCTGTTTAGGATGAGTGTGTTGATGGTGTTCAACCTTCTCTTTGCCTATCTTAATAATCATTTTCTGTTCATTATATGGCTTAATATCAGCAAACAACTCACCCAAATCTATTTCACTATAAGTGGAATAATAAATAGGGGATACACTGTTGTGTTTGCGGATTATTTTTTCAATTTTTAACTTTCGCCCATCCGTTACTAAGTCTACTTTATTAATAATTAATAGGTCTGCAACTTCAATTTGTCTGCGATTTGTTTCAACAATATTTCGATCTGATTCTAAAATACTGTTATATTCTAAAATATTTTCTGCATCTAGTACTGAGATAATTTTTTGAACCGATAAGCGATCGATTAATTGAGGCTCAGTCATTGAGTCCACCACTTCTTCTGGATTTGCTACTCCGGTTAACTCTATTATTAGGACATCAGGCTTTTGTAGAAGTAACTTCTCTATGCATTTTAAGACTTCATTTTTTTTACTACAACAAATGCATCCATCTAATAATTTTTCCATTATTTCATTGTTCTGTTCATTTATAATATTCCCATCCGTATCAGTACTTCCTAGTTCATTCATTAATACTGCTGGTTTAAGATTTTTCTTATTACACTCATGTAACATCCGTTTTAACAGTGTCGTTTTCCCACTACCCAAAAAGCCACTTAAAATGAATACAGGTATCTTTGACATGATCTCACCTCTGAAAGCAATTTTAATCTCTTTCATCAATATTAGAAACAATTCGTAATTATTCCTATTTATAATAAGTTGTCATATTCTAAGAGTTCATAAATACAAGTCACTTACTGAATTGAACAAGCCTCATTCATTCTAAAAGATTGCTCCCATTTCTATATGTATATAAGATACCAATAGTTACTCCGAAAGAACAATTATTACGCCACTTATTAATTATTAGAACTTCTTTGAAACTTTAATAACTGTTTCTCGATCTTTATCTTTTCCTAATAAAGTTCCTACTGTCGGTACAAACCCACTCCCCTCAAAATAATGACTAACTTTTTCTTCTAAACAATTTTTCATTAAGAGTCTTTCGATCAAAGGAGAAGCATCTTCACTAGTCATCTCTTTGTACCAATGTCCATCTGGATAACTTATAACTACGCATTTATCATGACATCTTCCATTACAAAGAGTTCTCGTCGTATGAATGGAGCAGTCTAACGATCTATCTGCGATTTCTTTGCGAATTGCTTGAGTTAATTGCTCAGCGCCAGCCTTATTACAACTACTCCCATTACATATGAGCAGATGAAGGTGTGTTTCTGTTAAATTCCAGGTCGCCAACTTTGCTACCTCCCTTTCTTTACTTTTGACAAATATAGATTAACCTCGGTGAATTCTCAGCGATATAAGGGCTTCCATCATAGTTTCCAAATAAGTGGAGTGGTTTTAATGAATTATTTTCTAGCATCTTTTTAATTTGCTTTTCTGAATAAAGTTTAACTCGCTCTTCATAAATTCGCTTTGAATACAGATCTTTCATAATAATTCGTTTTACAACTGTGTTCGTAACAATTTTTCGATACTCAAGTATTTCTGTATCATCTATTGATTTTTGTGAAAACGGCACCAAATTGCCTTTTATAAACATTGGATTTAAGTAATCAAAGAGAAAATATCCACCTGTCTTTAATGAAGAATAAACACGGGAAAACACCCGTTCATTTTCACTATCTCTATCAAAATAACCAAAGCTTGTAAAAAGGTTGGCAACGATGTCAAACTCATTTTCAAAATTGATTTCTCTCATGTCTGACTTAACGTAATTTATTTCTTCACGATTCAAATGCTTTTTTGCTTCTTGCAAAAGGGCAAGTGATAGATCAACTCCTGTTACTGTTAATTTTTGATTTGCAAACCAACGGCTATGTCTTCCAGCACCACAGCAAAGATCTAGCAATTTCTGACCTTCTTGATACGGGATAAATTTCATTATATTCTGTAACTCAGTTTCTGCATTTTCATTTCGATGATTATAGATTTTTAAGTAATCTTCTTGAAAGTGGTCTTCATACCAACAACCCAAGATACTCCCTCCTAAAAAACATTTAAAAATCGTAATTATTACGATTTAATTCAATTCTAACACGGTGATAGTGTTTTTGTAAAATCGATTAAGATATTTAATTCGACATATAGTTAATACTCAAAAAACACCTTCATGCAAAAAAAGGTTCTCAGCTAAAAAACATAACTGAAAACCTATCGGTCTATCTAGTTTGCTATAATCTTACTAATCTATCATTTAAACATCCCAAGGAAATGGATCAACAAATGTCGACCAATCTTTGTCATATTCTTCAGGGCTAATTAAACAGCGATCAAGCTCTTTTGTAAGTTTTTCTTTGTCCATATCGATTCCAATAAAAACAAGCTCTGTCTTACGATCGCCAAACTCTGGATCCCATGTTTCTAATAAGTGCTTATTGTCTCGTAAAATACTTTCTTGTTCTGCGCTTGGTAAAGAAGCAACCCAATAAGAGACAGGCTCTAGCGATTTTGCTGGACCTGCTTGTGATAAAAGAATTGCAAGGTTGTTTCTTGAAGCACACCAAACAATCCCTTTTGCTCGAACTACTTCATCAGGGAAATTATCGGACCATTGCACGAACCGCTCGGAATGAAATGGCAATGTACGTCGATAAACAAATGAGCTAATTCCATACTCCTCTGTTTCCGGAGTATGTGCTTCTTGTTCCAATTCTTTCAACCATCCTGCAGACATGCTGACCTTGTCGAAATCGAATAGCTTTGTATCTAGAATTTCATTTATATCGACATTACTATAATTGGTTTTAATGAACTTTGCTTGTGGCTGAAGTTTTTTGAGGACTCCTTCTAACTGCCTAACTTCTTCTTCACTTAACATGTCACATTTATTTAGAATTAGGACGTCGCAAAATTCAATTTGATCAATAAGTAAGTTGCCAACGTCTCTCGTATCATCCTCACCTAGCGCTTGCTTTCGTTCTAGTAAACTTTCACCACTATCAAAATCGTGCCAAAATCGATTAGCATCTACTACCGTTACCATTGTATCGAGGCGGCAAAATTGCGTTAAGTCAATTCCCATTTCCTCATCTATGTATGAAAACGTTTGGGCTACTGGGATTGGTTCCGATATTCCAGTCGATTCAATGACGATGTAATCAATATCACCTTGTTTTGCTAGCTTTTCTACCTCTAGTAAAAGATCTTCACGGAGTGTACAACAAATACAACCGTTTGACATTTCGACTAATTTTTCTTCGGTTCTCTTGAACCCTCCTTTTTCTATGATATCTGCATCAACATTAATCTCACTCATATCATTAACAATAACCGCAACTCGTAAGCCATGGCGATTTTTCAGAACGTGATTTAATAATGTAGTTTTCCCAGAACCTAGATAACCACTGATTACTGTAACGGGGATTTTTTTAGACATTTTCTTTACTCCTTTAATAATAATTAATTCTCTAATAAACTCTTACAAGTCACACATGCTTGTTGAAGCTCTTCACTTGTCACTAAGCAACTATCCAATTGCTTGATAATCTCTTCCCTATTTAAGTCGATCCCAATAAAAACTAATTCTGTTTTTCTACCACTAAATTTGCCTAGATAATCAGTTTTTCTCTGAAAATAGTCCCAATCAGCCCCCTCCTCTAACGTTAAAGAACGCCCCGCTTGCGACAACAATAAAGGAGTATCCAATTCCGAAATTGACCAAAGAATTCCTTTTGATCTGATAATTTCTGGCGGAAAGTATTCGAACCATTGTTGAAAACGTTCAGGATGAAATGGAATGTCTCTTTCGTAAATAAAAGAACCTATTCCATAATCATCGACTAATTGAAATCGATTTTTCTTTTTCATCAGTGCAGAGATCCAACCTGCGGACATTTTTATTTTGCTTATATCAAGCTCATTCTCATCTAAAACATCTTGAAGATGAATTTCACCAGTAGTTGTTTTGATGATGGAAGCTTCTTTTTGCAACTTTTCTAGCAACCATTTTAGTTCATCGCTACTTTCTTTACTAACAGCCGAACATTTATTCAATATTAAGCTACTACAAAATTCAATTTGTTCAACTAAGACATCTGCTATTGACAAGTGTTCGCTGCATTCCACCTCATTAAAGAGCACCTCTGTATTAGAAGTAAAATCAAACCAAAAGTTTTTGGCATCGATCACTGTCAGTACCGATTTAAGAGAATATGGTTCTTGCTTATGATTTTCAAGGAGTCTTGCAATAGAATAGGGTTCTACCGTACCAGCCAATTCAATAAATATATTGTCGGCCGAGCAATCTTTTGCTAACTTATCTAAAGTACTTAACATCTCATCAACAGTCTTCGCATGGAACAATGAAGAACAATGATGATGAGTAGTAGTCCTTTTTCTAACATCATGAATTTGTTCAACTAATGTCACATTTGCTGGCTCGTAAGTAATAACAGCTGGACGTTTACATGCTGTTCCTATTTGATTAATAATGGTTGTTTTTCCACTACCAATATAACCACTGACAAGAACTATTGGAATTTTCTCCATATAAATATAAACACCCCCTAAAATCGGTATTACATCTTAGTGAAAAGAAAAACTCCCGGGTGGGAGATTGCTTACCAACTAGACTTCTTCACTCCTGGAACTTGACCCTTATGAGCTAGCTCACGAAATTTAATTCGAGATAACTTGAACTTTCTCAACACACCTCTTGGTCTTCCTGTAGCTTCACATCTTCTTACTAGACGCGTTGGCGATGAATCCCTTGGCAGTTTAGCCAAAGCTTCATAATCTCCCTTTTCTTTTAACTCTCTACGAATATCCGCATATTTTGCAACAAGTTCTTGTCGTTTTTTTTCTTTTGCTACCATAGATTTTTTAGCCATTTTAAGAAACTCTCCTTTTAAATTTACAATGATAGTCGTAATCATTACTATTTTAATGTTCCAAATATCTTTACATCACAGTAAATATACTCATCTATACTAGTGACAAAACCTATTTATTCGTTTTGCTACTTCTCTCCTTCTTATACTGCATTCAATAACTCTCTACGTTAATTTGCAATACATGCATTAAATTGTCGCTCTAGTTCTAGCCTATTTAAATTTTTCCCGATAAAAACAAGTTCTGTCACTTTCGTCTCATGATCACGCCATTTCCGATCCGCCTTTCCAGCAAAAAGCATATGGATGCCTTGAAATACGATTCGTTCCTTCGAATCTTTGATATGAAATATACCTTTATATCGCAATAAGTCTTCGCCTTTTTCTTGTACTAAATAGCTCATCCACTGATCTACTTTTCTTATATCAAGAGGTTTTTCTTCGCGAAATGCGATTGAAGTAACTTTATCGTTATGATGGTGGTGATGATGATCGTCTAAAAAGTGGGGATTAATTTCTAACTTTAAATTAAGATCGAAGCTATTTATCCCTAAAATGTCCTTTAAATTAACATTACAATTTTCAGCATATAATCGTTTTGCTGCTGGATTCATCTGAATTATTCTTGATTCGATATCCGCCAATTCCTCATCAGTTACTAAATCGGTTTTATTTAGAATGATAATATCTGCAAAAGCAATTTGTTCTTGGGCCTCATCCTTGGTATCAAAATGTTTTGTGATATGGAGACTGTCAACCACTGTGACAATACTATCTACTTCAAACTTCTCAGAGACGATTTCATCCATAAAAAATGTTTGGGCAACTGGTGCTGGATCTGCAAGTCCCGTTGTTTCGATAAGAACTCTATCAAACATTACATCTCCTTGTTCCATAGAAAAAGCAAGTGTACGTAAAATTCGAATGAGATCGCCACGAACGGTACAACAAATACAACCATTATTCATTTCTACGATTTCCTCTTCAGAATTTACAACTAGCTGATTATCAATTCCTACTTCTCCAAACTCATTTACAATAATCGCTACTTTCTGATTATGCTTCTCTGTTAAAATTCGATTTAGCAGGGTTGTTTTTCCTGCGCCTAAATATCCCGTCAAAATAGTAACGGGGATTTTTTTTTGTTTGCTAAGTACCATACATTTCCTCCAATTTCCTGTTTAATAAAACGACATCATTTCGATTTACACTGGGTATTATTGCCTTCTTTACAAAAAAAATACTTACTACTTTAAGTTTATTTATATACGTGGACGCAAAAAACTAATTTATATCTTTATCTTTAAAAATTCTGCTTTGGGTTGCTCCTTTTTGATTTAAGTACTTGCCCGCATAACCTTCTGCTTCTTCATTCACTTCAGCAATAACCAATTGGCAAATGCGTCTTCCAACAGTTAATTCGATTGGTAGGCTATTAGCATTAAATAATTCTAATGTTATTTGACCTCTAAAACCGGGATCAACCCAGCCAGCATTTTGAATAAATAACCCTAAACGACCAATTGAACTTCTACCTTCTACAAATGCCGTTAAGTGATTTGGAAGTTCGATTGTTTCCTTCGTTGTCGCTAATAAAAAGGAGCGAGGGGGGATAATAATTGAGCCATTTTGTGGAATAATCTCTCGGTACTTGGCAGGCTTATCTAAAGATAAAATTCCATTTACATGTTCATCAATCGTAAGAAAATGATCACCTAGGCGCAAATCAACAGATGCAGGTTGAAATTGTTCTTCTGATATTGGTTCAATTACTAATTCCTTCACTTTTACTTTCTCTGCAATTGTCTTTCCTGTTAAAATCAAGTGTACTCCTCATTTCTATTGTTTTCTTTCTAGTGCTTAAGATTTTTCAATTACTCGATCAAAGGCTTGCCAAGCCATCAGTGCGCAATTATGACGGGCTCTTAATTTATGAACTCCTTGTAATGATAACGAATCTCCTAAATCACAGTCCTCGGCAACTTCACCAGTCTTGATGAACTGCTCCATTGCACTCCTTAGTTTCAATGCCTCATCCATAGGTACACCTTTTAGTAACTCTGTCATCATTGATGCAGATGCCATACTAATGCTACACCCTTCTCCAATAAAGGAGATATCTTCAATCACCTGTTCTTCTGATAGCTTCATAAATAAAGTCATAACATCTCCACAGGTCGGGTTTTTATAATGTAGGTGCTTAACATTTGTCCCATCAAGCTTTCTATGATTACGCCTATTTTTCGAATGATCTACAACTAATTGGCGGTATATTTGGTCTAACAATCCGATCACTCCCTCGTATAAAATTCTTCATTTACTTAACAGAAGTAATAGTAGAATACATACAATACACTATCTAAATAATAATAATTACGATTTATAATAAATAATACCCCGTCATTGGGTTTATGTAAAGAAAAACGATCAATACTATTCTTCCAATTTGCTCACAAAAATTAAAACGACTACTATAAAAGTAAATCGTTCCAATTTTTGTGGTTTTTCTTATAAATACTTTAATAGTAATGAAGCTATTGAAAAATATGTTAACAGTCCAATGATATCATTAATTGTTGTAATAAATGGACCAGAAGCAACTGCTGGATCAAAAAAACACCTTCACGAATGAAAGTGCTTTAAGTACAACACAATAGGCAAAAAACGTTATTTTCCCTCCGTTCGTAGAGCTATAGCACTGTGTGGCATAGGAATAAATTCCAGCTACATTAAAAACTACCTTAATCGATAGTTCCTGTTGACCCATTGGCGTCTCTCGACATTTCTGGGCAGTAGCGTATCTCCGACACAGAAGCCTCACCTAACGAAGCATATATTTTTATTGTGGAATATAATCAAGTAATGCAGTAGCTATTGTGAAATAAATAAGTAATCCCATAATATCATTAATCGTTGTAATAAATGGACCTGATGCAATGGCTGGATCGATTTTCAACTTTTTAATAATTAATGGAACCGTTGCTCCTACCATTGTTGAAAAGCTTAACGTAAAGAATAAAGATACTCCTACAATTCCCGCTAAAATAATTCCACCTTCATATAAGAAAGGAATAACAATTATTAAAGTAATAGCAGAAACTACCCCTAACATAATACCTGTTCCAAATTCGCGTCGAAGCATTTTCCCTATAGATTTCTTTTCGATTGAACCTACTGCTAACCCACGAACTACTACCGCTAATGCCTGAGTCCCTGTATTACCAGCAGAATCCATAATTAACGGAATAAAGGCAGCTAATACAATGACTTCTGCTAATGTATCTTCAAAGCCACCAATAACTTCTGCTGTAACTAAACCTAAGAACATTAAAATAATAATCCAAGGTGAACGCTTTAAACCTGCAGAGAACCAAGAAACATTTGTATCAATAGATCCACGAACGGCAGAAATTTCTCCGAAGTCTTCTTCTGTTTCTTCTTCAACAACGTCCATAATATCGTCGACCGTTACAATTCCAACAAGTTTTCCTTGTGCTGTTACCGGAACCGCAAGAAAGTCGTACTTTCTCATTATTCTTGCGACCTCTTCTTGGTCCGTATGGGTTTCTACAGCTCTTACGCGCGTCAACATTATCTCATCAATTTTTTGCTCTAAATTTGCAACAATCAAATCTCTAAGGGAAACAACTCCTACTAGTTTAAGCTGTTCATCTACGACATATAAATAATAGATCGTCTCCGCCTCTGGTGCTTCGACTCGTAGACGCCCCATGACATTGGCTACAGTGTCTGAAGAAGAAACGGAGATATACTCAGTGGTCATTATTGCCCCAGCTGTTTGATCATCGTATTTAAGTAATTGAACTACTTCTTCTGCCTCTGCGCTATCCATCTTACTAAGATATAATTCTTTCGTACTTTCTGGAAGCTGTGCAAAAAAGTCAGCAATATCATCATAAGGCATATGATTAATCATATCGATAGCATAGTTTTGTTGTAATTCTGCAATATAAAGTTTCTGTTTAGGAAACTCTAGATCCTGGAAAATATCTGCAAACTCTTCAGGTTTGACGAACTTATAGATAATCCCTCTTTGTTTTTTTGTTGCAATATTTAAAATGTCTTTTTGATCTGTTGGGTGTAATTCAAAAAATAACTCCCGGAAATCATTCATATTTTGGTCAATAAGTGTTTGAATGATTTGTTTTGTATACGTTTCACGGTTTTGTTGGTCTAATTTTACCATGATGCTTACCTCCTGATTAGGAATTCAGCATTACTAACACCTGGGATGTAGAAATGGAATTCCACTTATTCTTAATAGTAATGTGTATTAATTTCGTTTGTTTTATTAATAAATTATTTGTACTATCCGGGTCACTATCCATTTCCCCACCTCCAGTTTTATTAAACGTAAAAAAACACCTTCACGAATGAAGGTGCTTTAAGCACAACAAAAATAACGATGTTCTGCCCTTGATAAAACAATAGACAAAACAAAAAACGTTCTTTTCCCTCCATTCGTAGAGCTTTAGCACTGTGCGGCATAGGAATTTATTCCAGCTACGTTAAAAACCACCTTAATTCGATGGTTCCTGTTGACCCATTGGCGTCTTTCGACATTTTTGGGCAGCAGCATATCTCCAGCACAGGAGCCTCACCTAACGAGGTATTTAATTCACTATTAAAATTATCTTAATCATTCCGATTTGTCAATAGATAAATAGTTTTTTATATTTTTATTTAATGTAAGCAACGATATTATTTATTTTTTTATATTCTAAAAATTTGAGCGTTTTTTTTTAAAATCGCTCTTAAAATTATAATTGACAACAATTATCATCATCAATTAAAATGATAACGTAGTTGAAAATGATTATCAATATCATGGTGTTTCCAGGAGGTATAACATGCTAATTTCTCAATGTTTGTCAGGTGCCACTGCTGTTACTATAGCTCTCAATGGTGACTATATTCTAGCTGTAAATAGCGGAATTATATTAGTTAAAAAGAATGGTATACAGAAACAATTATTAAAGCTAGATCATCGCATTTTAGACTTAACATTTAATGAGGCTATCGTTTATGGAGTTGGTGATAACGGAATTTTTATTCGTAGCACCGATTACGGATGTACTTGGGAAATGACAACTTTACCTACAAGTGGTTCGATATGGAGTATTTGCGCAAACAATGACGGCACTGTTGTAACCCACGGGAACAATGTCCTATTTCTTTCCTCTGATTTCGGTAAGACTTGGAAAACATTGCATCCTTTTCAAAGTTTACTAGGTAATAAACCATCAATTCGTTCAATTTTTTTAGATGGTCAATATGTGTACGTTGGCACAAAAGTGCATAAACAGCATGGCGGAATTTGGAGAATTGATTTGCAACATTCTGAGATGGTCCGAATTAAAAGAGATACAAGAATGGTTGCCGCTATTTTAAAACACAATCAATTCATTGTTTCTGCTACAGGAACTTGTAAAGGCTTCAAAGGAACTGTGGAGTATTGTCACGAATCCATTTCAAGCTCCAAAAAATATCAATGGGAAACCTGTGAGAGTGATTGCAAGGAGCGCTGTTACTTAGACTTATCTACAAGTGATGGCTTCCTGTATACATCTACTTCTCAAGATGAAAACGGTGTTGGAAAAGTTTCGAGAGTATACTTAGATGAGAACAAAATTGTCCCATGCGCCATTGTTCATGGGCATGGCTGGCGCGTTTCAAATCAACAAAATGAATTTCTAGTGGCTGGCCTCTATACATCCCTATACTCAAATTCAGAATACCAACACCTTATTCAACATTAAACAATCGGGGAGGAATTTTTAATGAGCAAAGTATTATTAGTCTATGCAAGTATGACAGGTAACACCGAAGAAATGGCAAACTTAGTTGAAAAGGGGCTTCAAACTGAAGGTGTAACAGTAGACAAAAAAGATGTCATTGACGTTGATTTAAGTACTCTAGAAGAATATGAAAACATCATCTTAGGTGCCTATACATGGGGTGAAGGTGCTTTACCTGACGAGTTTCTTGATTTATATGACGACATGGAAACAATCGATTTAAGCGGTAAAACGTTTGCAGTTTTTGGTACAGGTGATTCAGGTTATGCGATTTATTGTGGTGCCGTTGACCTTTTAGAAGATGTAATTAAAGAAAAAGGTGGAAAGCTTGCGTTAGAAGGATTAAAAGTAGAAAATTGCCCTGAAGGTGAAGATGAAGATCGCTCTATTCAGTTCGGTGTAGATTTTGCAAAAGCTTTAAAAGTAATGGGGTAAATTTAATGAATTTTTTACTTGAGCTACCATACTTGCAGTTGTATCTCAAGTATTATTACAGTTAAAAGAAAATGAAGAAAAAGAACTACTGAAAAATTAAGCCGATTTTTCAATAGTTCTTTTTTAATGGTAAGCAATATACTATCGCATTCTTTACATTACATATTATTAAATTACTTTAACTATCTTCAGAATGCTACTGGTAACCTACCTTAACATCTTCTCTATGTGAATTCCAAATTATGAATGTTGTTCTACTTGCGAGTGTCACAACAATTACTTTTGCTCGCTTCACTGTATGATGAACACCCAACACATTTAGCTCCCTTTTTCTTTTCGCTAATAATCTTTGCTATTGCAGCACCTACGATTACTAAAATAACTAGAAATACAATTATATTTGCCATAGTTCCCTCCTAAGCACTTAACGCTAACTTTCGTTGGGCTTTTTCATCACCTTTTTTCATAAGATATACAACATAACCAACCAATACAACGACACCAATTAACCCTGGAACAAAACCACTACCAAAAGCACCCGTTGTAATCAAAGTTCCTACTTGATAAGTAATAAATGCCACTACATAACCCATTCCGAATTGGAACGCAATACCACCCCATAACCACTTCCTATTCTCCATCTCAGAGTTCATCGCACCAATAGCAGCAAAGCACGGTGGTGTAAACAAATTAAACACTAGGTATGCTAATGCAGCTACAGAACTTAAACCCATAATGCTTGCAACGCTTGCTCCATCACCTACTAGTGCAAATTCTTCAGGATTAATAAAGTTTGTAATTGAGTATACTACTGCTAGTGTACCAACTACGTTCTCTTTAGCGATAAAGCCAGTAATTGCAGCTGCTGCTAGTTGCCATGCACCAAAACCTAATGGTATTAATAAAATAGCAAATGGTGATGCGATACTTGCTAGAATGCTTGTTCCTTCCGCACCTTCAGCAACGACTTCAAATTTCCAGTTAAATGTCTGTAAAATATGAACTACTGCGCTACAAATAAGTATGATTGTACCAGCCTTAACAATAAAAGCTTTCCCTCTTGAAAGCATAGATTTAGTAGCTCTTTTAATATTCGGGAGGCTATATTCAGGCAACTCCATAATGAAAAATGATTTTGTATGTTTCTCACCTGTTATTCTTACTACGATTAGTGCTCCTACAATGATTATTAAAATACCCATAAAGTACATTGTAGTACCCACCCATGCTGCATCATTAAAAAACACACCTGCAAATAAAGCGATAACAGGTAATTTTGCTCCACATGGCATAAAAGTTGTTAGCATGGCCGTAGTTCTTCTTTGCCTTTCATTTTTAATGGTTCTCGTTGCCATAACACCTGGTATACCGCAACCAGTACCAATAATCATAGGGATAATTGATCTACCTGATAAACCTACTCGTTTGAAAAAACGATCCCAAACAACCGCAACACGAGCCATGTAACCACAATCTTCAAGTAATGCCAGCATGAAAAATAATACCATGATAAGTGGTAAGAAACCTAAAACTGCTCCAACTCCACCAATAATACCATCTAGTAACAGCGCTGCAAGTACAGGTGAAACTTCTTCACCAAGTAATCCTTCAGTCCAACCATAGAATGCATCTATCCAACCAACAAACGTTTCAGCTAAGATCGGTCCAACATGAGTCTGTGAGATAGAGAATACTGCCCACATAACTATTGCAAAAATTGGAATCCCCAACCATTTATGTGCTAATACTCTATCAGCTATATCTTGCTTCGTTTGAATATTACCACTCATTTGTCTAACTTCTACTTTTGAAACAATGCCTTTAACAAACTCATATCGTTTTTTGTCAGATGCTTCTACTGAGCTTTTATCTGCCATATTTAAACCTTTACTATCAAATGGTGCTGTTTGGTTTTTACCTTTCACCTCCACTACTTTGCAGAAAAGGTTTTCTAAACCATCGCTCGTCGTTGATACTGTTTTCACAACAGGACAACCCAATTGTTCAGATAATTTATCGACATCAATCATTGTCTTTTTCTTCTTTGATAAGTCACTTTTGTTTAATGCAACAACAACTGGAATGCCTAGTTCAAGAAGCTGAGTTGTAAAGAACAAACTTCTGCTTAAATTGGTTGCATCAAGAATGTTAATAATTACATCTGGTTTTTCACTTTTTACGAAGTCCCTCGTAATATGTTCCTCTGAAGTAAAAGGTGACATTGAATATGCCCCTGGAAGGTCTACTACTCTAATATTTTCCGATGACTTATTAAGATTTTTCTTAATTTCCCCTTCCTTTTTATCAATCGTTACACCTGCCCAGTTACCTACACTCTCATTCCTACCAGTGATTGCATTAAATAACGTAGTTTTTCCACTATTTGGATTTCCTGTCAGTGCTACTCGCATTATATATTCCTCCATATTTATTAAATTGTTTGCTTAGCCAAGTTTTTGTTAATAATAATTTCATAGAAGTTTCTAAAAAATTCGTCCTAAAAGTTAGTGGTGTCTAAGATTAATAAAACTAGTTTGTAATGATCGTTTCAGCTAAATCTTTATCAATACTGTACCTTGCATCCTTTATAGAAATAACATAGTTTTCAGCTAGGATAGAAAGAATTGTTACTATTTCCCCTTCGTAACATCCTAATGTAAATAAAAAATTCTTAAGTTCTTCATCATTGGTCCTAACTTCTTTAATGATGTATTCTTTGTTAATCTTCGCGTTTGCCAAGGTAGTTCCTTCACTACTGCATCTTTCCATAGTTGTCATAAATCCAAATAACTTTTTAAACATCTAATCCCCCCAAAAGAATTATAGTCTCTTTTAATCCAACGCTAATACTTCTTTCAGTCTGCTGCTTCACGTTCTAATTCAATTTCGATTTCCTCTAACTGATCGTAATGATTTTCTATTAAGATGTCTTCTGTATCTACATTTGGTCTATCGGTATTAATTCTAACCACTATCTCCTCGCTAAGTTCGGAATAGTTATTGGAAGTATCTATTGCCTGTACGGTGTACGAAAACTCTATTTCATTTTCTTCATCATTAACAAAAAAATCTAAAAAGAAGAGCTCATTGGTAAACCCTAATTCAATTCCATTTCGATAGACTAAGTACCCTTTAATACCGAAGTTATCAAAGGATGGGTCCCACATAAACGTAATATAGTCTAAGGAAACATCGACCTCATTAATTATAGGTATAGACGGAATAAGGTAATCTACTACCTTATCAAATTCACACTTATTCCAATAAAAGTCAGTCAGCTCATTAGAATTATCTGCTAAAAAGTTTGTTATTTCTTTTTCATGTGCATAACCTATGAAATAAGGAATGTCTTTATTAACTTTTACAAAATCTGTTAGATTTACGCCTTGCCATCCTTCTTGATTAGAGTAGAAAAGTGCTTCTCCTAATACATCTCCGGGATCTCCAAATCCATTATCACTATAGATTTTAATTACTGCCTTTCCAGGTGCAGAACTGAAAAATTGGATTTTAGTTACTTCAAGATCTTCATTAGGTACCCAGCGATATATCCCTTCTATTTCGCCAATTTGTACAACTCCACTTTGAGGCTTTGCATCTCGATTTACTCCTGTCTTAGGTAATTCCGTTTCATCAGTAAAAATCCTAATCATAGGGGCAACTTTATGTTGGGACACATTGTCTATTTTAAAAACCGCTTCTACCTTAGAGCCTATAAAGAAAATTCCCAGCACAAATGTAAAGAATATAATTTTCTGATACATACTTTGTCAATCTCCTTTAATGACAATTCCCATTTGTTCCGCATGTCTTTTTATCTGACCAATCTCCATCAGGCGGATACAAGATCCTGGTATTTGTACTAGTTCGATATTTTTGGTAAGGGGCTGGGTCTTCCGTTGTTACTAATAAGGCAGGGAGTCTCCCAATTCCATGAGGTACTGCGGAATGACATTGAGCACAAGCCACACGATGTTTGTTAATATTATGGAGATTAATATTTTTGTTTCTACCCCAGAACCTTGTTTTTCCTTGATTATTTCCGCCAGTGCCATATGAGCGTGGGTCGTGGCATGTTAAACACAGGTTGTTGCTATCCATACCTTTCGTTCTCTCATTAAAAGGTTGCTTTAAGAGTTTAAGATTTTGCGAACCGTGGACACCCTCGTGATTGTTTATGGAAGAACTACCGTGACAGTCTGTACAAAACATTGGGCTGTCCGCTGTCCACCCATTAATATAGCTACCAAAGCCACTGGTTTGATATTCAGATACATTGTGGTGTCCAGAGAGATTTTCAGGATGAAATTCTTTTGCCGTATTTGTACTTACTGTATCAACTGGTTTTTCATTATATGATGAATGACAAACAAAACAAAGCTGATACTCATAATCTATGGACGATCTTAATGCATAAGTGACAGGCTGGGTAAATGGTTCAACTCCATACTCCACCTTTACCCCAGGAACAGCTTCTAAACTACCTACTGCGTATCTTGGTGTTGTTCTCATACCGTTTCCAGCATGGGGATTATGGCAACTACTACAACTCATTTCACCATCAGGAGAAACTTCAGTTCCTTTTACAGGGTGAAAAGCAACATTACCACTTGAAAAATCCACCATTGTATTATATCGACTACCAGTACCATTATGGCAAGTCAAACATACTTGAGCCTCAGAAGCGTTAGTTAGTAATCTCTCATTACTACCTTGATGTGATATATGACAAGAACTACAAGCATTTGTATTTTCTGAATAACTATGATGAGGATGGTTTAATTCATCAATAAAGTTTGGCACCCCTCTAATGTGTCTAGTCTGTATAGACTCTAACCCTCTATAATCAACAGCTGTAACTCGATAAAAGTACAGTTGATTATTTTGCAAGTTTTCGTCATGATAAAAATTTGTAGTTACCAGTTCATGATTTATTTTTCTATAAACTCCATACTCTTCTCGCTCACTTCGATAAATGTTGTAGCCGAGAACATCTGGCCTTGAGACTAACCATGAAATTTTTAATGCTTCGCCTTTTGAAGTAGGCTCAACCGTTAGCCCAAGAGGCACTTCTGGAGCCCTTGGTAAGTCTAAATACACTTCATCAAAATTAACTTGAACTTCAGCATTTGCTTGAACATTTGTTTCAATCCAAGCCATAAATCGAAGTTCGTACGTGCCAGATTGATTAAAATGCCTTGTGATATCTAAATTCTCAACTATTTCATATGTTTCCATATCCCTAGTGGTCGTATCTTGCCAAATTCTTACCCAAGAACTATCTGGTCTAACAATATCTACCCATATCTGTTGACGTCTCGCATTAACATTCTTATAGTTCTTCTTCCATGCAAAACTTAGTAATACTGGGTCTCCATTTGGTATAACATTAAGTTTACGTTGATAAATACCTGTTCTCGCACGTTTATTTGAGCCTTTTAGTTCAACCTTGACAGAACCACCTTTACTATCAAAACTCTGATCACCGTTGTTAATTAAACCGTTGTAACCTTCGAAATCAAACTTAACTGTTGATTCATCCCAGTTATTTGAAATAGTTTGATAAGAACTATACCCCCAATATTTTAAATCTTTAATAAATTGATGATTTTTGATGGCGTTATTCCCAATTTTTTCACCAATAGTCAAATAGGATAACGCATACGTTAGTGGTGATTCTAAATCAAACTCATTTACAGCACTTATTCGATAATGAGGAAGATTACTATCACTCTCCGTATTTTCTAATGAAATGCTTTCTTCTTGAACTAACTGTTCATTTAATTTTCGATAGTTCACCTCATCATAACTAACGTAAAGATTATATCCTGCTAAATTCTCTTCCTCATTTTTATTCCATTGAAAATATAAGGTTTTATAGTCATCATCCAACTTTAATTCAAACCCTGTAGGCATTGCTGGATGCTGTTTTTCTGCAATTGCTTCAAGATTAACAGATGGCTCTGACTTATTCCCCATAAAATCAACAGATATAATTCTGTAAAAATATTTCGTTCCTTCTTCAACCGCACGATCCACATAACTGCTTCCTTGAATTGGCAACTCTAATATTTTTTCGAAATTAAGATTATCAATGCTTTTATATATATAATATCGTACCGTAGGAGAAGACGGCTCCCAGCTAAGTTTAAGTGATTTTCCATCACCTAGATTTTCGATAATGAAGTTTGATGGTGGGGACAAGTTTTCAAACGTACTATTTGCCTTGATAAAATTAGTTGGTGATACTACTATCTGTGCTGTTATTAAGCAAACTAAGAGAATTAATTTCGCTGGAAGACTTCTTGCTATCATCAAAGCCTCACCCCCTTAACGTCATTTGATTTCATTTTCCCATTGTCTTGTCTAGCATATAGATAAAATAGGAAACTACATAAAAAGAAAAATAGGGCAATAGTAAAAACAAGGTTATCACATATATCAGAAGTGTCAGCAGATTATCTACATAGTTACTCCCAATGATAAAAAGGTAGGAAATTGCAAGAGTAAAACTGGTAATTCCAACGTACATTGTCATCTTCTTTATAGTCTTCATTATTTTTGATGACACTCTTGACACATCCCTAAATTATCTGTACGTTTTAGCATTGTTGAATTTCCATTACCGTAATTAGACTTTTGTGTGCCAACTTTTGCTGTGCCATGACCATAGTGACAAGTAATACATGTTAATGTACTATTTTCGTATTGTGGGCTTTTACTATTATTAGGATTATTATTATTTAAATTAAAAGGATTTTCTAAAGGTAACATAGTTGTTAATCGCTCTACTTTATTTCCTTGTTTATATAGTAGATTAACATCTGTTGGGTGGACGTAGATCCCGTTGTTTGCTACGTTTCCAGTACTACTACCTTTATGAAAATCACCATGACATTGCGAACAAAAACTACTCATCCCTGATTTATAGCGCGCCTTTTCCTCTAATCCATTCACATTCACTGCGTACGCCTCAACTACTACATTAGGGTTAATATCTTTTAATAATCGGTAATTGTTATTATTAATATGCCCCTGATGACACGAAGTACAACTCATTTGCCGATTACCACTAATACTATCGCCTGGTGCTTTATGAGCATCCATATAAGAATGCGCAGATGTTGCCTTCCCCCCGTGCGGGCCATTGGCTTTTGCTGCCGTACCGAACCTGCCTGATTTTTCCGTACCAGTTGTTATTGGTCCTGCCAATGATGCTGTAAGACTACCATTACGACTTACAACTCCTCCCCAATCTGCTGCATACCTACTGCCACCTAAACCTGCTGTATGGCATGTTGCACATAGAGCTCGTACTGAGCTTGCTGCATTTAATTTGGGTCCAACTGCTTTATGTGTAATATGACAACTTTTACATGTATTTGTGTTACTTACATAGTTACCATGGGCATTTTCGGCTGTAGAACCACCTGTCCCAATAAAGACATTTACTCTTTTTAAAGTTTCTTGAACCGCGGCATTTCTAACATTATGTTTAGTTTTAGTTAACTCCCGTTGGTAATTTGCATCCCGGACTTCAAAATAAACAATACTTGCCGGTCTAAATCCATTTCCATTATTCGTATCTTTTGCAACAGCAAAACCATTTTCTCTTTTTGGAATTGATATTTCTATCCACTCATCACCATTTAAAGTTCGAAACAATCTATCACCTTGTTGAAACTCCCACTTAAGGTGAACATTGAAGTTATTTTTATTTGCTTCTTGCCATACCTCAACAGAACTTGGTTTTGCATGGGCAACATTTTCGATAAAAAAACAGATAAAAAATATAGTCAACACTCTCGTTAACATTCTCTTCATCATTTTTCCCCCTTCTTTAACTGCTCACATAGCAGGTGAAAACACTTGAATACGGTTATTCTCCCGATCTGCAATAAAAATTTTATTACCTTCCACTATGACTCCATTAGGGAAGTTTAAAAGTCCATCATCAGATCCTCTATCACCATATTCAAACATAGGCTCACCATTTAATTCAAAGAAACGAATTTGATTTGCTAACGTATCTACAACTATTAGCCGATTAAAACTATCAATGGCAATACCTCTTGGTAAGGCAAAATTCATGTTTTCATTTAAACTACCATCTATTTGGAATAAATAAGTTCCATTTCTCTCAAATACTTGGATTCTTCCATTATTTGAATCTGCTACATATATTCGTTCTTGACTATCTAATACTAAATCGTGAGGGTAAGAGAATTCCCCTTCTCCACTTCCAGGCCTACCAAAGCTAAAAAGTTCTTCACCTTTGTCATTAATTTCAATGATGCGATGCCCTGCTACATCAGTAAACATAATTGTATTATCTTTTGTCACTTTAATTCCTACTGGAGAGTATCTATTCTCTTTACTCTCCTTAACTAAAGTATGTGAATACGTTCCATTCATCTCAAAAGCTTGAATACTACCTAGCGTCGGTTCTGTAACATAAACGAAACCATTATGATAAGCTATACCAGCAGGCGCTAATAACTCCCCTTCTTCAGTGCCTGGTGAACCAATACTATACATATAAGTTCCTTTTGCGTCATAAACTTTAATTTGGCTGTCTCCATTATCTACAACATAAGAGTTTCCACTCGCATCTAAAGCTAGATTGAGTGGCATTTTCAACTCCAGTTCACTTCCCTCGTTATTACCGTAAGAGTATAAAAACGTCAAATCGCTTAATTCTCTATTGGCATTATAAGTTGGCAAAGTTTTAAATGGTGTTCTTGAATAGTCAAGAAAATAATAACTAAATGCTCCAACTATGCCACCTATTATGACTATTAACAAGATTACTAGATGTTTTACTTTCATTTTGAAATTTCTCCTTCATTCATCAGTGATACTTTACTGGTTGATAATTAGTAACTCCCAGTCTTCCAAGTCCCTCTAAAGCTTCATCATAATCTGGGATGAAGTTTACGCTTATTTTATAATGATCAATTGCCTCGTTGATCATCCCCATCCTTTCATATAACAAAGCTAAATCAAAATTTAAATCTGCCGAAAACGGAATAAGGTCCAACGCTTGTAATAGAACTTTCAAGGACTCTTCATAATTGCCCTTTTCTCTAAGTATAATTCCTAACGAATGAATGGCATGATCATGTAATGGTTCTAGCTCAATTACCTGTCTATATATATCTTCTGACTTATCTAGTAATCCATTCTCAAAATAAACAAAACCAAGTGCAAATAGAGCTTCTATGTTTGAAGGATCTTCTACAATTACCTTTTCTAGTTGCTTTATGGCATCTTCAAGTTTCCCTTGTTCAAAGTAATTCCAAGCTAATAAAATAGCATTACTTAGATCATTTGGGTTTATTAATAACCTTTCTTCATAGTACATTGCCTCTTTTTCTTTACTAGTTAGCATCTTTGATGATGAGTCTTCAAAAAAAGCTTTAACAACAAGAAAACAAAATCCTATTGTAAGTAAAGAAGCACCTATAACGATCGCTATCACTTGTATCTTTCCTAACCTTAAATCCCCATTCATTTAATTTCCTCACCTTTCTACAATTCTACTTAATAACTCTTGGGAGTTTAGATGCAATGGGTCAATACTTAAAGCGCGTTCTAATAGTATTTGAGAAGTATCAAATTCGCCATTTACAAATAAAATTAAACTTTTTAAATATATTGGTTCTGCAGAGGTTTTTAAAAGTTCTTCTGCTACTGAAACAGCTTCTATTGACCTTTCATATTCACCAATAGAGTAATAGACATGACCTAGACTTAGCCAAGCATCACCATTTGTGACATCAGTTTTAACAATTTCAGAAAAGTCTTCTATCGCTTTATCAAAGTCTCCTTTTTTAGCATTTAGCAACGCTCGATAATACTTCACTTTATTTAGATGGGGAAATTGTTCATCAGCATTCTCGACTATATATTCTATTTGTACTTCAGCATCTTCGAACTGGTTTTTCCTATAAAAGCCTTCCAGCAATGAAAGTCTTGCCTGAAGATCATTTGGGTCTTTTTTTATCGTTTCCATACTTTTGCGGTAATCTTTTTCATAATAAGTGGTTACATCATAATCATTCCATAAGACGATTTTTAAAATTAGTAATCCACTTGATACCACCACTAATATAATAAATGTTATAATTGCAAGACTCATTTTTTTACTAATTGATTTATTCATAATACTCCCCTCCTTGTTAAAAACCATGACAAATCGTACAATCAAAATTACCTTCTACGTTCGTTATTACTCCATCAACTTTTTTCTCTTTTTCGATATGAAAGCCGGATTCATGACAATCACTACATTGACCTTTATCAGGAAAAGGTAATCTAGTGAAATTACGAATGTTTATATCAATTTTTAACTTTTCTACTTTTAGATGATTAAATGTTGTAGCAGACCATTGAAATGGTTCTTCAAGCTTATGACAATCACTACATGTTTCGTTAATCATATTTACATGCTTTGTTTTGGCTTCACTTAAATGACACCGACTACATTCTTCACGGTAATTTTCTTCAATTAAGGTGCGATGTCCATCGTAATTGAAGACTCCACTAATCGAACCACCAAATCCTTGATGTTCAGTATGACAGTCAAAGCAAGACTGCAAATTTGCTGTTATCTCTAAATGAGCATCTTTTAATACGATATTCTTTGTATTTTCAATAAAATCGTTTTCTGTATGGCAACCTGAACACCGTTCATTACTAACTTGGTTTAGTGGCTTGTGGCAGTGTTGACATTGAATAATGACTTGATTATGTACAGAATGAAGTTCGCCAGGTGAATAAAATACAGTAGCTAACTTATTTAAGTCCCATGAACTTTCTATTTCTGTCATATCCTCATGTCTTTCAAACGTAATAGGTTCATCATTTAGCGAAAAGAACATGAAACAAACTAAAAAAAATCCTACTATAGAAAACAAGATTATTGCTTTAGTCGTCGTCCACTTCATAATCTTAAACCTCTATAATAGAATTCTGATACGACATGAAGAAGCGTTGTAACAGCAAACAAAACAGTCACTTGAACGTGGAAAAACTTCCAATTTTTCATTAAAGACGCTGACATAACCAAAAAATACAAATCATCTTCACCCGTAGCGCTATTTTCTTTTCCTAACCCTTTTAAATTCCTCTTTTCTTCTGATATTGTTTTTAGCATTTTACTTAACATATATCGGCCAATTATCCCACTTATAATCACTACCTCTAAAGCAATCAACGCTATACTTGGTATTAATGCTCGAAAATAAAACTCTGAGTGAATTAGAATAAGAAATGCCCCAATAGTTCCAGTCACTACATGGATATCAAGCCATGTTTTCATAGATGTTAAGGTTTTTAAATGTTTTTTTCGAAAGATATATCCTAAAGAAATGATGATCAAAACAGTACCTATAATACCGAAATGTACAACTGTATTTTTTGCAAAATAACCTCCAGTGGCTGTTATAAAAGCAAAAACGATTAAATTCAGAATGATCGAATAAATCACCCCTGTAAAAACTGCCATTCGTAGCACTCTATCACCCTACAATCACTTATTCTATGTTAATGTCATTAACAGCAAAAATGATAATCATTATCAAAAATCTATGAATTAATTATAAAAATAAGTAAATAAACGGTCAATGATATTTTTCACATTTATCTACATTTTTGCGTCATTTACACATTTTTATATATTCAAAAAAGAGGCATCAACATAAAGTAATTACAGTCACTAAGATACATACAAGAAAGTATCTTAGTGACATAAAACTTTATTGATGCCAAGAATATATATTAACTTATAGTATTTAGTTAAAAACTAGATAGTTGAATTCTATTACATCTCTCTTCTGAGATGTTCCTGGAAGCGTGTATTCAAATTTGACTTTCGTTGTACCAACTGTATTTCTCTGTGCTGTTACCTCATATTCTCCTTCTCCTAAATGCACTACATCAGAAACAACAGTACTACTATTCGCAGATAAATTTTCTTTAGTAACAGTTAATATTGGTTGGTTAAACGTATCTTTAATTTTAATTTTGAATGTAAACGGTTGGTTAGCAGTCAATACATTTGGGAATTCTACCACTTCTGTATTCGCTCTACTCGGTGTTTGAATATTGGTATCGGCTGCTACTGCAGAAATATTTTCAACTTGGAAGAAGTTGTTGTTATTTAGACCTAATCCTGTTATCCTAATCCAAATATTTTGATTTACAAATGCAGCAGTTGGTGTGGCAGTTATTGTATAAACACCTTCACTTGTTTCTTTAGAGCTATCAATTCTAATATTGTTATAGCCAGTTAAGATGCTATCTTCTAATCCCCCACGTAAATTTCCTTGTTCGTCTCGAACAGTTATTGAAAAAGTAAAACTTTCATTTACAACAAGCCCTGTAGGAAATTCTACTTCACTAGTACTAGCAGTCGGTGTATTAGCTCCAGATTGAATCGTATAGTTTCTAAGTTGAATAAAGTCTTGAGTATTCAATTGTAACCATAGATGTTCTGTTCTTGGTGATTGATTTCTAGTTGCTGTTACTGTGTATAAACCAGGTGTTGTTTCACTTTCAATAGCACTTGAAGATGTTGCATCTTTTACTCTAATTTGTGATGCTATGTTTGGTATTGGTTCCCCTTTTGCATCACGAATTGTAACTTGGAATGTAAAAGGTTGGTTTTGTAAAACTAGTCCTACTGGTTTTGCTACAGTACTAGTTAGAGCAAAAGGAGTTCCAATAGAAATAATAGGTTCGTTTTCATCTCCTTGTTCAACTGGTTGAACTGGTTGAACTGGCTTAGTAACTACTACTATATTGTTTAATCCAAAAACATCTACTCCATTAACTTCCACTCTAATTTGCTCATTAGAACTTTGTCGATTTCCAGTTAGCATTATTTGATACGTACCTGGAGACGTTTCTACTACGCTAGTAATGTTCGCATGCCCTTGTGGTGCCACAAATAAGTTTGGAGCGATTCCAGCAATTACATTACCACTAAAATCTCTAAGTGTAGCAGTTACTAAGAACGGCTCATTTACATAAACATTACCAATTGGACCTACAATAGTGCTCATCGAATAGTTTACTAATCCTGGTTCTCTCGGTGGATTTACTGCTATACCTCTTAATTCAATGAAGTCTGAGCCATCAATTGCTACTTTAAAGTTTTCCATTGCTCGTGCACGATTTCCAGTAAAGCTAACTTCGTAAACGCCATTCGCTTTTTCTTCCACTTTTCTTATATCTGCATGCCCTTGTGGTGCTGAAAAACGGTTAGCTGCAATTCCAGTTACAGGATCGGCGTTAAAATCTTTAATTGTCAATGTTATTATAAACGGTTCATTTACATAAATTGGTTGGACCTGTGCTTCCATTGAACTGTTCATGATATTTGGAACACCAGATTCTCTTGACCCAATGACAGGAACATCTTTAATTTCAACTAAATCCATTCCGTCAACAGCAATCTTAAATGATTCTTTATCCTTTTGACGATTGGTTCTTAATGTAATTTCATAAACTCCATTACCTAACTCTTTAACACCCATTAGTTCAGCGTGACCTTGTGGTGCTGTAAAACGACTTGGATCAATACCATTTACAGGATTACTTTGGATATCTCTTACAGTTACTTCAACTACAAAGTCTTCATTTACATAAATAGCCTCTGGTCTTGTCATTGTTGATGTTGCTGGGGATGGAATTCCAGGGCCTACAGGAGCCTTTATGTCTACTCGAATTTCAAAAAGTTGAATTCCATTCCACATTACTTTAAAATTCTCATTTTTAACTTGTTCATGGGTAATTTCTACTACATAAACCCCAGGGTGACCTTCTTTTTCAATAATAGAATACCAACCTTTATTTACTGACATTCTATCATCTTGGCCAGTTACTAGCTGATCATTTATATCTCTTAAAGTTACTTCAAACGTAAACGCTTCACGTACAAAAACATCACCAATTGGATGAGTATAAGATGTTTTTGAAATGCTTGGAATCCCTTCACCTTCACGTACTTTAAAATGTAAACTGCCTAATTGTACGACATTTATATTACTTGCTCTGTGAATTCTCAGATTGATAGATTTTGTTTCTGCTTTGTCCTTGCTATAAATAGCAGTAATTTGGTAGTTTCCAGATCCATTGTCTACTACTTCAACGATACTACCATCATTTAATGAAAATGTTGTTACACCCTCCATTGGGATGTTGTTCGTATCTCTGATCAGCACTTCAAAAGTATATTCTTCATTAATGAAAACTTCCCCAGGATGTTTTACAAGTTGGCTATTATGAAGACTTGGAACTTGTGCTTCTCTAAGTTGTTGCTTAGACGCTTCAACTAAAGTTGATTTAGCTGTAATACGGGAGAACAAACTGCTTCTTATGGTAGAACTACCTACTAAATTTACCTGAGCTCTAGCTGACTGTTCTAAAGCTTCAACATTTGCGAGTTCTAATAAAGTTGTAAGAGATACATTTTCATAGGCAACGACGGCTGCTGTTGCAATCTCTCTTTGATTAAATTCTTGTTTCTGCGCATCGACTAGTAATTTCTTAGCATCAATACGATTATTAAAGTCCCTTCTAGTTGTAGAACTTTTGACAAGATTGACTGCATTTCTAGCATCTAACTCAAGCTTTTCAGCAGTTGCAACTCTTGCCATAGTACTTATCGAGGCGTTTTCATAAGCTTTTACGGCAGCCTCTGCATTGAAGACGGTTCTAGCTGTTGTTACTTTATCTTTTGCTGTTTTTGTTTTATTTTGAAGCTGTGTTTTCTTCGTTCCATTTTTTAATTTAGCTACCGCTCTCTCTGCTGGTCGAACTAAGCTTTCCGCTTGCTCTAAATTAGCATTTCCAGTTAAATTGCGGCTTGCTGCTGCTTCTAATGCTTTTACTGCTGCTTCTGCATCGAAAACCGATCTTGCTGCTGTAATTTTGTCCTTAACAGTTGTTATCTTTCTTTGTAACTGTGTTTTCTTTGTTCCGCTTTTTAATTTGGCTACCGCTCTCTCTGCTGGTCGAACTAAACTTTCTGCTCTTTCTAGATTTGTTCTTGTAGTTAAGTTTCGGTTCGCTGCTGTTTCTAATGCCTTTACCGCTGCCTCCGCATCGAAAACTGATCTGGCGGTTGTAATTTTATTCTTTGCTGTAGTTGTTTTTTTCTGGAGCTGTGTCTTTGTTGTGCCATTCTTTAATTTTGCTACTTCTCTTTCAGCTGGACGTATCAATTGCTCTGCTCGCTCTAGATTAGTTTTTCTTGTTAAATCTCTTTTTGCTGCATTTTCTAAAGAAACAACTGCGGACTCTGCTTTCGTAACTTGATTACTACTTGCATGTGCAAAGTTTGGGAATAGCATAAAAAGAATTAATAAATAAGTGCCAATCGCTTTCCCTTGTTTTCTTACTAACGTGCTCATTCAAAAACCTCCCCATTTTCCTTTTTCTTTTTTCACTACAACAATTTTTGATTATCATTCTCATTTGAAATCGAGCAAAAAAAAGAAAGGAATTCTCTTCAAATTTTCATTGATAATGATTTTCAAAGTTATGTAGTACAATTTAATTATATTTAAGATTTTCCGAATGCAAATACCTTCGGAAAAATATGGTGGTGCCATTTTTATAGATTGTAGCACTTTCTCTTTTAGACTAATTAAAATATTAAAAGCGAAATGAACTATAGATCAGAAACTAATAAATCAGGTACTTTAAACATCTGAACTAATTGAGAATGATTATCTATTACTTCTAGGTAAATTTTATACTTAAAAATAATTTGCGTAAATAAAAATTTTATAGGTTACTTCATTTTTGTTGGGAAATGTGTCAAATTAGCGAATTTTTTAAATATAAATAACTTTTTTATGTCGTTTCTATGTTCCGCGCTAACTGAAAGAAAACAATTAATATTGAATATTGATAATCATTATCACCTCAAATTAGAATTCGTACTCATTATATAACTCATTTTTCATTATGTAAATAAGAACTATTTCGATTAATAATGTTTTTTTTAAACGAAAAAACATCTCAAAAAATGAGACGTTTTCTCTACTGAATTTTTTTATTTATCCAAGGCTAGTTTATCTTTCTGACTGGTCCCTTCTTTCTTAGATAACGCAATACAAGCCCCAATAATGAGGACACCACCAAATACCGTTAGAACATCTGGAACCTCCAGCCAAAACAAAAATCCCCATATCGCATTAAAGAAAATACCAATATAACGGACAACCTCAACGACAATAACATTTTCGTGCGTTAAGGCTGTTGTTAAGACAACCAAGCCTAATAACGAGATTAAGGCAATTCCGATCAAATAAAGAAGGTCAACAAAAGAAGGAATAACAAAGTTCTTCCACATTAGTGGAATAGAAACGATTGTTGAGGTTACTAAAAAGTAAAAGATAATTTCATATTTATGATGTTTTTTTGTTAACATGCGGATGGAGATAGAAGCACCTGCTGCAAACAAGGCACTTAAAACCCCCAATAGAGCTACTAATGAATACGTTGAATAAGAAAATGGTTTTATTAGGAAAAAGGCTCCTAAAAAAGCAAGGGTGATATATGGAATGGCTTGTTTTAACAGTTTCTCTTTTAAAAAAATGGTTGATAAAATAATAACAAAAACAGGTGATAAATGAACAAGAATACTAGCATCTGTTAATGGCATATGAGCAATGGCGTAAAAATACGCCATTAAATAAAGAGCACCAAGAACTCCTCTTGTTACAAGAAGGGGAACTCCTTTATTCGAAAATATAACCTTACTTTGTTTCATCAACCAAAACACAACAACTGCCCCAATGACACTTCTAAAAAAAACGACTTCTGCTGTAGGTATGTTGACACTTACTGCTTTCACGAGAACATTCATGATACTAAAAATAAATGAAGAAAACACTGCAAGAATAACACCATTTTTCATCAGCTAACCTCATTTTTAAATAATTTCTTTTTTAGAGATCCAAAATATGGCCATAAAAACAATGTCCGCCCCAATGAAAATAGAGTAAACGCAAGCCATAGTCCATGGTTACCCAATGTTGGTATAAAGATATAATAGGTAAGAAGAAAGACAATAAGTGCTAGAATAATTGAATCTCGAATTGGCGCACCTTCAGTCGCTCCAGAAAATATGCCATATAACTGTAAGCCCCAAAAGCTGACTAACGGGAATAATAATAGCCAAATGATATATTTGTCAGAAACCATTAATACTTCCTCAATAGAAGTGAATAATGGGAAAACCCATTGACTAGTGAGAAACAAGACAATGGAAGCCACAATAGCTGCAATAGCCCCCCATTTGACTGACATTTTAACTGCTTCTTTAAATAAATCTTCTCGTTTCCCTCCAACTGCTCTGCCAATAAAAATACTGCTAGCATTAGAAAAGCCACCTAGAAAATAGGCAAAAATAAAATGAATCTGAAACAAAATCGCATTAGCTGCGAGTTCTACTTCCCCCATTTTCGCCCCTTTTGCAGTAAACATTGTGTATACAGTCAGTAAACATATGGTTCGAATAAATAAGTCCCGATTTACTTTAATCATTCGAATAAACATAGATTTTTCAACTAAATGACTAAGTGATGATGTTACACTGGAGAAATAACGAAGTTTCCATAATAAAATAAAACCGATAAAGACAGCACCTGTTTCTGCTATTAAACTAGCAAAAGCAACTCCTTTGACACCAAAATCAAAGTAGAAAACAAATAGAACGTCTAGAAAAATATTTACTACATTCATCCCTATTTGTAAAAATACAGCTAAACGAATATTGGCTGACCCAACTAGCCAACCGAGAATGACATAGTTAATAAGGGCAAACGGCGCTCCCCAGATCCGAATATCAAAATAATTGGTCGCTTGAGTGAGTACTCCTTCACTACCTTGGAAAATCGTAAATGCCACAAATTTTATCGGTGTCTGAAAAAGAACAAAGAGTACTCCTAATACCGCCGCGATTATTAGTGGTCGCATAAAAGAAAAAAATAGTTCTGAAGCGTTATTTGCCCCTTTTGCCTGGGCGGTAAAACCAGAAGTGCTTACTCGTAAAAATCCTAATACCCAATATAATTGACTGAAAATCAGGCTTCCAATTGCCACTCCGCCAATAAATACTGGATCGGGTAGGTGTCCAACAACGGCTGTATCAACAGCTCCTAGTAATGGAGTTGTTAATGTGGAAATAATTAACGGTATCGCAATCGTAAGATACTCACGATTTGTAAGTGTTGTTTTGCTAGTTTGTTTCAATGATTGTAATGCGCTCATTCGTTACACATCTTTTTGCATATGTACGGTTTCAAATTCATCCTGGCAGTCAAGAACAATCGTAAAGCCTTTTTTGCTCCAAAATGTAAAACCACCTGGTAAAAAGCGGTGTGTATGTAAATACATTGTTCGATAGCCAGCCTTCTGTACAAACTGAAGGGCCTCATCAAAGAGTAATGAACCAATTCCTTGCTGACGTTTCACCGGGTCAACATAGCATTTAATTACTTCACACGTACTGCCTAAATCATAGTGATCCTTTATAGAAATAATCCGATTATCGTAACGGCAAAGTGCCAATGTCCCTACTACTTCTTCGTGGTCGTTAAAAGCCGCTAAAAAAACAGCGTCCTGTCGATCAAGAAATAGCTCCTTCATTTCCCATAAGTCTTGTAAAGACCTCTCACTTAATGGAAATGGATAAACCTCGCCCATTGTCCGGATAAGGAATTGGGCTACTTTTTCAATTTCGTTTTCAGCAACTTCACGCACTTTAATCATTATACTGACACCTCTTTTTACGTACTTGCTCTAATAAGCTTACGAGTATATTCATGGCGATCTTCATTTAATAGCCCTGAAGTGGCAAATTGATCAACTATTTTCCCATCTTTCAAGACAATCATTTTATCACTCATATATTGAACTGCCGCAATGTCATGACTAATAAACAAATAAGACATTTCTAGTTCTTCTTGTAACTTTTTTAATAAGTTTAAAATTTGCCCTTGGATCGAAGCATCTAAACTAGCCGTTGGCTCATCACAAATTAATAAATCTGGCCCTAAACTAATAGCACGTGCAATAGCTACCCTCTGCTTTTGACCACCACTTAATTCATGAGGATAGCGCTTTAAATAGTCACTAGATAAGCCGACCATTTCTAATAGTTTAACAGCCGTTTCCTTTCTTGACTGTCTCACATCGGACAAAAAAGAAGGGGTTACTTTTTTAAAGTTATCTAAAGGCTCCATCAGTGAACTCATGATCGGTAAACGTTCATTTAATGATGAAGTAGGGTCTTGAAAAACCATCTGCATATGTTTACGCATTTGCCTTAGTTTCTCACCTTTTAATAGGTCTAGTCTACTCCCATAAAAATAGATTTCTCCGTTATCTGGTCTAACAACCGAAAGAATTAATTTTGCTAAAGTACTTTTGCCACTACCACTTTCTCCAACTACACCAATGCATTCACCTACATTTATTTGAAAGGATACATCTTGAACTGCATAAAATTCTTGTTGATACCGCTTCTCTACATGGCAAACATCAAGTACCGTTGTCGTCATAATAAACGTTCCTCTTTATAATTAGTTTCATTTAGCAAGTGACATGAAACCCGATGATTTTCTTTTAAAAACACTTCTTCTATGTCTTCATGACACTTGTTTACTTTTTTAGGGCAGCGATTGGCAAAAGGACATCCTTGAAGAGAGATACTTCCTGGTTCACCAGGTATCATCTTTAACATTTCTCTTTCATTCGTTAGTTGTGGCCTTGATCGTAATAATAAATCGGTATATGGATGTTGTCCAATTTCCTTGGTTAATCCTTCTTCAACTAAACGACCACCGTACATAACAGCAACTCGATCGGACCACTTCAATACTTCTCCTAAATGGTGACTAATCAATAGGACACCACACTGCAAATCTAGTTGTAATTCTTTAATAAGCTCTAATATTTTCTCACCTGTAATTACATCAAGTGCTGTTGTTGGTTCATCAGCAATAATTAAAGCAGGTTTTAGCATAATCGCCATCGCAATTGCGGCTCGTTGCTTTTGCCCCCCACTTAGTTGAAACGGATAACTATCAAATACACGTTTTTCAGGCAACTTTACTTGATGTAATGCAGCTAACGCCTGTTCTTTTGCTGCTTTTTTTGAAAGTTTTTCATGAACCTGAAGAGTTTCAACCATTTGGTCACCAATTTTAATAAAAGGGGTAAGACTTCCATTGTAATCTTGAAAAATCATCGACATTTCTCTTCCCCTTAATTTCCGATAAAGTTTTTGGGGAAGTTGATCAATTTTTTCACCTTGAAAAAAAATAACTCCGCCACTCAATTGTAACTGCCTAGGGAGAAGCCCCATAATTAGAGAGGCTGTTATACTTTTACCGCTTCCGCTTTCGCCAACTAAGGCAACCATTTCACCTGGGTTGATCGATACTGAAACGCTCTTTAACAACTGTTGCCCTGTTCTTTTATTTTGAATGGAAACATCATTCAATTGTAAAATAGCTGCTGTCACACCGATCACCTCACGTTCGATTTTTTATATCAAGAGCTTCTCTTAAGCCATCACCAATTAAGTTGAAACTAAGAACGGTCATCATAATTGCTAATCCTGGATAAATCATTAATGTTGGGAACGTTTGAAAATAGGCTCTTGCATCATTTAACATCGCCCCCCATTCAGGTGTAGGTGGCTGAGCCCCGATTCCCAAATACGATAACGAAGCAATAATTAAAATAATCTTTCCTAAATCTAAGCTAGCTACAATGGCGACTTGAGACGCAATATGAGGCAGCAAATGTTTAACGATGATTTTCCCATGCCTTGAACCATTTAATTGGGCTGCTAAGATATAATCTTTTTCTTTTTCGGCTAGTGTACTACTGCGGACTAGTCTAGCGTAACTTACCCATTTAACGATAATAATAGCAATCACTACGTTTGTCATATTTAAGCCTAAAAAACCAGCAATGGCTATAGCTAATATAAAATCAGGAAAAGCAATTAAGCCATCAACAATTCTCATTAAAATTGCATCTAATTTCCCGCCAATAAAACCTGATAATAGTCCAATGGGAACTCCAATCATTACAGATGCTAGTAAAACAAGAAAAGCAAGCCCTAACGTATATTTTGCACCTTCTACAATCCTAGAGAAAATGCATCTCCCAAAAAAATCAGTTCCTAAAGGGTATCGTAATGAAGAGCCCGCTAAACGATTTCCCATATCCATTTCTAACGGATCATTAGGGACGATTACTGGACCAAGAATTACTAGCGTTAAAATAAAAAGTAAAATCGAAAAACCTAATACTAACATCGGATCTCGTAAAATAACCTTCATCACTATTTTTGTTCCCCCTTACCATAGCGGATTCTTGGATCAAGGAAACGATAGGAAAGATCGACAAGTAAATTTATGAATACGACTACTACACCGGTAAATAGAATATACCCTTGGATAATTGGATAATCTCGCTTAAAGATAGCATCTACCGCTAACTTCCCTAGTCCTGGATAAGAAAAAATAACTTCAACGACAACTGACCCACCTAGCAAACTACCAAAACTCATCCCGAACATCGTTATTACAGGTAATAAGGCAGAACGAAGGGCATGAACGCGTAGGATACGCCATTCCCCAAGTCCTCGTGCTCTTGCTGCGCGAATATATTCTTGTGAATAACTTTCTAAAAGACCGGCTCGAAGCAATCTCGCATACACTGCAGCAAGACCTAGCCCTAACGTAAAAGATGGAAGTATCAAGTTTTTGATACTTCCATATTCGATTGCAGGTAGTAGTGCCAACCTTACTGAAAATACGTAAATAAGAATAAGCCCAAGCCAAAATGTTGGAACAGACGCTCCTAAAAATGCTAATAACCGACTTATATGATCGATCCACTTGTTTTGATATACAGCTGCAAGGATCCCTAATACTAAGGCAATGGACATCATTACTACTAATCCACCAATAGTTAAGTACAATGTAGGCAATATTCTACTTTCTACTTCTTTCGTTACGGGTTGCTGACTAATAAACGAGTTTCCTAAATCTAGTCGAAGTAGATTGCCTATCCAATTCAAATATTGAACGTGGATTGGTTGATCGAATAAGAGTTCTCTTCGCAACGCTTCTTTTTCTTCAATTGTAACTGTTACTTCATCGATTTTTAAAATAGACCAAATTGGATCTCCTGGAGCTAGCTTCATTAACGTAAATGTAATAACTGATAACATGAATAAAACTAGCACCATTTGACCTAATCTAGAAAGAACTAGCTTAGTCAACTACTTCACATCCAGCGTTTTTGTAATTAAATAATATTCTTCGGCTCCTGGTTTCCAATTTACCACACGCTCATTCACACCAACTACAATATGCGGATATACAACAAATGATTGTGGCACTTCTTTTTGAATAATTTCAACGCCTTGTTTTTTCAATTCATTACGAGCTTGTTGATCACTAGTTCCATTAAGAGTACCAATAATTGAATTTAGTTCAGGCAAATTAATTTGTCCTGGATTTAAAGATCCATCAGGAAGATACGCTACGTTAAAGAAGTACCCTCCATCTCCACGTGGCGTCGTTAGGTTACTATAAGTAACCATATCCCATTCATCTTGTTTTTCAAATAAATAACTATCTACATTTTCAATCATTAAGATTTCAATATCAATACCAATTTTACCCGCTTCACCTTGCAAATATTGGGCCATTAATGTAGTTCAGGACGACCTTGATACGTAGCAATTTTTAACGATAACACTTCTCCATCCTTTTCTAACTTTCCATTACTATTTAATTGATAACCTGCTTCTACTAATAATGCCTTTGCTTTGTCTGGATTAAACTCTGTGAAATTCTCTTTACTACCAAACGGAAGATTGACATTAAACGGACCATTTGCTGGTGTAGCGTGCCCATTCATAATTTGTTCAGCAATTACTGGGCGATTTATGATCATATCTAATGCTTGACGAACTTTCGCATCTTGAATCATAGGTTTGTTTTGGTTATAAAGGATGAAATGAGCACGTAAGCTTGGAATTGATTCTACGCGTAAGAAATCTGTTTGTTCTATGGTTTGGATTGCTTCTGTTGGAATGTGGTATGCAATGTCAGCATCTTTGGATTGTAAACTTAGAGCGCGAACATTTCCGTCTGAATTAAACTTTACTGTTGCTTTGTCTAGCTTCGCAGCACCATCCCAGTATTCATCAAAACGTTCTAATTGAATTTCAACATCTTGAGTGTAAGATACTACTTTGAACGGTCCAGTACCTACTGGAGCTTGTTCAATATTTTCTGCATTTACTTGAATAACTGACGCGTTTGTATGAACAAGCTCTGAAATAAAAGCTGGATATTCATCAGTCGTTTTAAATGTTACATATTGGCCTTCCGCTTCAATTGTTTCTAATTTTAATAAAGTTTGTAGCGCCTTACTTAGCTCAATTGCTCTTTCAAATGAAGCTTTAACGGCAGTTCCATCAACGGATGTGCCATCATGAAATTTAATTCCATCGTAAATTTTGAACTCCCATGTTTTCTCATCTACTTGCTTCCAGCTTTCTGCAAGCCACGGTTGTATCTCTAGATTTTCATCAATTTTCACAAGAGTTTCTGTAATACCCGCTCTTACAGTAATAGACTCTGTATGCGGATCTAAACTCGTTGGTGCAAAGCTGTACACTAATGTTACTGACTTCGGTTCAACCTTTGTCGCTTCTTCATTTGACTTCGTTTCTGTATCCCTTTGTTCAGCCACTTCAGTATCCTTTGTTGAAGAACAACCTATCGCTAGAAACATAACTGTTATTAACACGAAAAATAATATCGAATTCTTTTTCAAAAAAATCTCTCCTTTTTAAAACAAATCAAAATGATTACGATTATTATCACCTATCAAAATATAAACAATTCCTTGTAAGAAGTCAATTAAATTTGATTGACAATTTTCTAGTTTACTAGAAACATTAATTGGATTTTTCAAGACAAAAAAGACTTAAGACAACTAAAATCATCTTAAGACTTTTTGAAGTGAAATTATATATCTAGAACAAATACTTTTTTTAAAAGCACTTTGGTTAATGGAGTATTTTTGTATAATTAGCGTTAATTACTCATACTTGCAAGTATTTGATTTTTACGCTCTCTTCTTTCTTCATTAGTCATTCTAGGACACCCATAACATTTCGTTGTTGCTCCTTCTGTTTGATAATATAAACAGCATGATGGCTTCATGCGAATCATGACGCCTTCTTCCCGAGGACTTTCAATCATGCCAAATGAAATATTAAAAGGATTTTTCTTTAAGTTGAATATAGTTGGACTTAACTCTTTTGTTAAGAAATTAAAATCATCTTTGATTTTAGCTACTTCTTCTACCAACTGGCATATCTCTACCACTCTATCGTGCCCATGATATAACCCAATAGAAAGCTGCCCATATAGATCGCGTAATCTTACATTTGTAGCTTCGTGAAATAAATTTACTAGCGGCACTACATTAGTAGAATATAATTTCTCTAGTACATCTCTTCTCCATTGGTTCCGTTCTGTTGACAAAGGAAAATCCTTACAATCTATAAATCGAAAACCAAGACCATAATAATTATGCTCTTTATCATAATACATTTGTAGCTCAATATTCGATAATGAAACGTTTAAAGCTGTATCGTAATGGGATAGAACATATTGAAGCCCAGAAAGTATCCAACCATAAATACTAAAAAAGTATGTAGCAGCAACCTCAGAATTCAACGCTTTAATTTTTTCCCCATAAATATTGATAAATTCATTAATAACCTCTTTTTTATTAAAGTCAGCCAGATGAACAGAGTAAAGTTTATTTGGATGATCAATCATGCGAAAATAATAAAATTCTTTTTCCAAAAACTCAAAATCAATAGCTACCATTTAAGTATCACTCCTTACCGAGTATGAAAATCATTCTTAATTAGATATAATCTAGATTTTATCACTCTTTCGCTAAGATAACCATGGAGAAAATTGATTAGTTTTATGGATATTTTTGATGGTATATAAAGTTTAATTCTACCCACAGTAGAAAGCCTGTCCTTTACACATAAGGCCAGGCTATTGATTCTTATTTTTTTTCTTCAAAAAGGGCAACAATTTCATCCATACCATTCGAGCGCTCAATAGGGTCCCAAAAGCCCCACACATTTGTTAGCGTAAAGACATTGTCGTCTTTAACTGCCTTCAAACCTTTCCAAACATTTCCTTTTACAACAGAATTATAGTAATCACCACTGTTAAAATATGTTGAATCAATTATAAAATCTGCATCAAACGTTGTCAGGCCTTCAACAGAAATATTTTCCCCAAAACCATATGGAATCCCTGCTGGCGGAGTTAATTGTAAATCATCATATAATAAGGCATTCATGGCGTGGTCTGTACGACCATACACTCTAATATTTTCTCTGTTAATTGCAACAGATAAAACTGTTTTATCTGCCACAATATCAGCTAATTTCTCTCTTGTTACTTTTGCCTTGTCATTAAGTTCTTCGATTACTTTCAGTCCATCTTCAAGCTTATCAACGGCCTCAGTAATCTTTAGATGATCTTCTTTCCAATCGCCACCAACCTCGATCATCACAGTCGGTGCTATTTTTAGTAGTTGTTCATAAACTTTATCAAAGCGATCACTTACAATTAACAAGTCAGGTTCTAACGCTAGAATTTCTTCTAAGTCTGGTTCTACTGTATATTCAAGTTTATGAGTTCCTTCAAGGTGCACTGCTAAATGTGGGGCAAACTCTCCGTCAAAAGTAACAGCAGCAACTGGCTTTACACCTACAGAAAGTAGTGAACCTTCCCATGAAACATGAGATAGTACAATTACCCGTTCTGGATTAGCTGGAATTTCAATTTCTCCTTTATAATGTCTAATCTTACGTGTTAAATTTACCTCTTCTTCTACTTTTACCTCTTTATTTTCAGCTTCTACCACTTTCTCATTAGTCGCTGTTTGTTTTTCTTGGCAAGCAACAAGTAAAACAAGCATTGCTACCATTAGAATTCCTAAAGTAATTATTTTTTTCACAATATAAACCCCCAATATATTTTTAATACTCTTTGATTATAATAGAGAATGATTATCATTTTCTATAGACAATCTTTTCATGGTATTATGGATTATATTGTTTTGTTAGGAGGACTATATGAACATTCGAGGAGAAAGTGACTTTAACCTTCGATCATTTAAAAAGCATTTCTACAAACCACATACTCTACTAAAGCAAAAGGTCCTTCAATACAATGCCATTTGCTATATTCAATATGGTGAAGCTACAGTTTCTATTGATCATATGATCTATAAAGTGAAGTCTGGTGATTGTCTGTTTCTAAACCCTTCAATGGAGTTTCAGATAAAAACAGCTGAAGAACCATTACAAATTTTTTACGTAATGTATTCCGCCAATAACGTTACATATGAAAATGAATGGCAAAATTTATCTAACTATATAAAAGTAAGCATTTCATCACAGATTACACTTTCAAACTTACTTCTTCAGTTAGAACAATTAAAGAAAAGTAATTTTCATTCTTTTTTAAAAAGGAAGGCTCTTTTTTATGAGTTACTTTATTTTCTTGTTATAGAGTTGGACTCTCTCCAAATAGATCAACCGACTTCGATAAAAAAAGTAATTGAATATATGGAAGAACATTTTACAAAGCTCGATAACATCGGAGAACTACCATTTATGGTAAATTTAACACCTAGCTCATTTTGCCGTGCTTTTAAAAAGGAGACTGGTCAAACACCAGGTAACTATTTAACTGAGCTAAAAATTAACCGGGCAAAAGAGCTGTTAAAGGTTTCGAACCATTCTTTAAAAGAAATTTCTCAATCTATTGGCTATCAGGATCCGTTATATTTTAGTAGAGTATTCAAGAAATCTGTAGGTGTATCTCCTTCCATCTATATAAAAAATAAGGATACTCGCATAGCAGTCGTAAGTGGACTCATGTTACAGGATCATCTATTATCATTGGGAATTACACCAATTGCAGCACCGTCATTACCAAACTATTATTCAACAAAAACGGGCTATCCCTCATACTTAGAAAAACATTTAATGGAAAGTACCCCTTTAAATATCGAAAAACAAATTTGTGAAGTGGAAGTTGCTAATCTTTGTCCAGACCTATTATTTTGTATGGATACTAGATTTTGCAAGTATGATAATTTACGAAATAATTCATATGATACAATCTACCTTGATGATTTAGAAAATTGGAAAGACTATCAAATAGAACTAGCTAGAAAACTAGAAAGAGAGGCTGTTGCGGAGTGCGTTATTAAACAAATAGAAGTTCATGAGAGAAAAGGAAAATCAATGTTACGGAAATTTACCCGTAAAGGGAAATGGGTTATTATTCGTATCTTTCGTAACGAAATTCGCTTATATGGGGACAACGGTCATGCAGTAAGTTATTTGTTCTTTCATGATTTAGGATTTCAACCAGATGAAAGCTCAAATCACTCTGGCTATAAAGTCATCTCAAAAGAAGATCTCGTTCACTTAAATCCTGAAAAAATCTTAATTATCTGGACTGAGAAATCCGAAATTGATAAACTTAGGAATTCACCTTATTGGAATGAATTACGTGCAGCTCGTCAACATCAAATTTATATCCCAGAAAGTAAAGAATGGGATCCTTGGGGGCCACTTGGCAGAGAACATATGGTGAAGAAAAGTATGGAGTATTTTTCGCAGTTTATTTAACATTGTAAACTATTGCAGTGCATTTACAGACCATTATGTTCTATAAATAACAACCTATTAACAAGATGATCTCTAATGTTTTTATATTTTATATATCTTAAATAACTAGGGATTTATTTCTCTTGCTTTCTTGTCCCAGATAAATCAGCTTTATGCAAGCAGTTATGGAAAATAAGTAATGAACAGTAATCAATAAAAGAGTACAAAGATAGTCATGAACTGACTTTCTAGTACTCTTTTTCTTGGCATTTTAGGCTAGTGCTCCCACTAATTCCTTTTCTTTTACATGGCTAGTTTCTTTTCCTAACAGGTCATAAGTGATACAAACTGGCTTTCCAGTCCGTGGGTCGGCAACAATTTCTGCATCAATATTAAAAACATCTTTTAAAACTGATGATGTCATGACTTGGTTTGCTGTTCCTTCTTTTATGATAATTCCATTATTAATTGCGACCATATGATGAGCAAAACGGGCTGCATGATTTAAATCATGAATAACCATAACAATGGTCCGTTTTTGTTGTTTATTTAGCTTTTCAAGTAACTGTAGAACTTCTAGCTGATGAGCAAGATCTAGATAAGTAGTAGGTTCATCAAGTAATAATAAATCGGTTTCTTGTGCTAAAGCCATAGCGATCCAGACTCTTTGACGTTGACCACCAGATAGGGCTTCAATCGGTCTATCATAGAACTGTTCCATTCCAGTAACTTCAATTGCCCAACTTACAATTTCTCGGTCTTCATCTGTTAATCTACCAAAGCCTCTCTGGTGGGGAAAACGTCCATAAGATACAAGTTCTGATACGGTTAACCCACTTGGAGCTGTTGGTGTTTGTGGTAAAATCGCCATTTTTTTGGCGATTTCTTTTGTCGGTGTCTTATGAATTGCTTTCCCGTCTAAATAAACTGCCCCTGTTTTCGCTTCTAAAATACGAGACATCGTTTTTAAAATAGTAGATTTTCCGCACCCATTCGGCCCTATAATTGTCGTTACTTTTCCCTCTGGAATTTCTAAGTTCAAACCTTTAACAATGTCTAAATCTCCATAGGAAATCCCAAGTTGCTCTGTTGATAACATGACCATTCGACATACCCACTCTCTTTAATTTGTTTTCATTAATAAATAAATAAAGTATGGCGCACCCAAGATGGACACTACAATTCCAACAGGAATTTCAGAAGGAGAGAGAATATTTCTTCCAATCGTGTCTGCTACAAGTAGTAATAACGCACCCATCAAAGCGGTGGTTGGTAACATGATTTGATGTTTCGGTCCAACTACTCTTCTTGCTAAATGCGGAGCAACTAAGCCTACAAAAGCAATTCCTCCACCTACAGCTACACAAGAACCAGCTAAACCTACCGCTAAAAGTAATAGCTTTCTACGTTCTCTTTCAACTGCTGCACCTAATCCAGTCGCAGTATTATCCCCAAGATTTAAGACATTTAAGTATCTTGCTTTATAAATT